>NZ_JAKRDU010000004.1:0-198193 GCF_022347325.1 Corynebacterium nasorum | reverse complement strand
CATGCAACTCAACCGCCGACCCCGCAAAACCCTGGGCTTTCAAACACCAGCCGAGAAAATGGCCGCACTGATAAACTCAACCGAAACATAGGAAGTGTTTCCACGACCACTAGAATCTGCCCCGTGAGCGCGACGGGAGGTACTGTCCCCTTCGCGCTCACTGGGAGAAAGAAAATCCCCGCCAACCTGCGCTGGTGAGCGCGAAGGGCGGCGGGGATGAAAATGAACACGGGACCTAGCTAGGCCGGTTCGGTTTCCTCGACAAGTTGAGGCGTCTTCGGCTGCGAGCGGAAGGTCCACAGCTTGTTAATAACGAAGTTGATAGGCATCGCCACGATGATAGAAATCGCATTTGCCCAGTAATACATAGTGCGCAGGCCGCTGGAGTCATCCAGAATATCGGCCGGCAGGTGCAGCGGCGAGGTGGGATTCATTAAAAAGTGCTGGATAGCAAGGGAAACGAGGAATGCCCCGAGTCCGGTAAGTAGGAACGGGAAGAAACCGCGCAGCCAAGAGACCTTAGTTACGGATTTGAAGGTCCACATGCGGTTGAGCTGGTAATTCCACGTATTCGCTACGAGGAAAGCGATGGTGGAATACAGCATGAACCAACGCAGGTGGAATTGGGTACCAAAGAGATTCAGAAAGGGGTCGTTGGGCATCGCTTCGAAGAACGCCCAGCCGCACTTTTTGGCGATGACTGAGGCAACCAAGTTCACAAGGGTTCCCGAACCGCCAACGATGCCGAATTTGAGAAACTGCCCAAAATTGGACACAAAGCGCGCGACGCTGAGGTCTGCCATGGGCCGCCTTTCTAGCCAGTGATTAAATAACTACTCGATTGTAGTTCTTAAGGCTTGGGAACTAAAAAATTGACGCTCGGAATGTGATAGAGGATCTATAAAAGTTATAGCCTCATGGAGTAGGGCGAGCGGGGCGCGAAAATCATAGAGGTCGAGCTTGCGCGGGGCGGGGTACGTGTCGTCCCCGAGAAGCGGGTGCCCCAGATAATTGAGTAGCACGCGCAGTTGGTGGGTATGGCCGGTGCGCGGCCACATGGTCACCTCTCGGCCGGCGGCGCGCACATACGTAGAGGTGGGCGTGCCATCGGAAGCAACGAGCACCTGGCGTGAGTCGCGGAGCTTGTGCATGTGCAGGGTGATTTCCCGGTCCACATAAAGCGGCCGCTTGACGACGCCCCGATACCTCTTCACCGCACTCCCCTTGCCAAAGATACCCTGGTAAGCGGCGCGAGTGGCGGGATTGCGAGAACAAAGCACAAGGCCGGCGGTCAGACGGTCTAGACGATGGAGGGGCACAATATCGTCTTCACCGAAATCCACGCGCAGCCGGGTTTGCAAAGTTTCGCGTTGTAATCGGCCATTGGTGGTCGTGGGCAGAAAGTGCGGCTTATCGGCCACGATGAGGTCGCGGTCGGCGTAGATGACTGAGTAGTCGAAAGGAATGGGGCGCTCGGCAGGCACAGCCGGGTGATACCAGGCGGGCACGGGACGCGGCAGCTCGGCCCCAGCCGGCAGCAAAGCCCCAGGCGGATAAGGGGAATCGCCGGCGCGAGCGGCGAAGTACTCCCCTTTTTCGGGCACGTAGCCGCGCAGGACCGTCTTGCGCGGGGATATGCCCTCGCGTGCGGGAGGCCTGCCGGAATTAGGCACCGGCGAGGCGGTCTACTGCAGCATCGATGCGCTCATCGGTGCCGTTGAGACCAATGCGCACGTGCTTCTCGCCAGCTGGGCCATAGAAGTCACCAGGGGCGGCGAGGATACCTCGCTCGGCAAGCCAGTCGATGGTCTCGCGGCAATTCTCGCCGCGGGTGGCCCAGAGGTACATGCCGGCATCGGAGTGGTCGATGGTAAAGCCGGCGTCGATAAGCGCGTGCATGAGCACCGCGCGACGGGAGGCGTAGCGGTTGCGCTGAAGCGTCTCGGTGTCGTCGTCGTTAAGCGCGGCGACCATGGCGGCCTGAATGGGCCCTGGAACGATGAGGCCGGCGTGCTTGCGCAGCAGTAGCAGCTCGTCGATGAGGTCGTTATCGCCCGCGAAGAAGCCGGCGCGGTAGGAAGCCATATTCGCGGTCTTGGATAGCGAATGCATGGCAATGAGCCCGGTATTATCGCCATCGGTCACGCGCGGATCGAGGATGGACACCGGCGGATTATCGTCATTCCACCCCAAACTCATATAGCACTCATCGGAGGCGATGATGGCGCCGGTCTCGCGCGCCCACGCCACGATGCGACGCAGCTCCTCCACCCCGAGCACACGGCCCGTGGGATTGGAAGGCGAATTCAAAAAGACTAAAGAGGCGTCTTGGAAATCGGAATCCGCACGCAGCGGAGTGGCTCCGGCGAGTAGTGCGCCTACCTCGTAGGTGGGATAGGCCACCGAGGGGAAGGCGACGGTCTCGCCGCGCATGCCCAAAAGTGTGGGCAGCCAGGCGATGGCTTCCTTGGTACCAACCACCGGCAGTACGCGATCGACCTGCATATTGTAGCGGCGGGTCAGCGCGGCGGCGATGGCCTCGCGCAGCTCCGGGGTGCCGGCGGTCTGCGGGTAGCCGGAGGCCTGCGCGGCTGCGGTCAACGCAAGCTGCACGCCTGGGGCTACTGGGTCAACGGGGTTGCCCACCGAGAGGTCAACGATTCCACCTGGATGGGCCTGGGCCTTCTTCTTGGCGCCGGCCAGCGAATCCCAGGGGAAGTCTGGAAGCGTCTTTCCTAGCGGTGTGCGTGCCATGTCTTACTCCTGATTCTGTGGTGGAAGCGCGGCAATCATCGGGACGTCAAAGTCCTGTGGCCCAAGGGCCGCCGCTCCGCCTGGGGAGCCCAAGTCATCGAAGAAGGCTGCGTTGGCGTCGTTGTAGTCCAGCCACTCATCGGGAACGTCATCCTCGTAGAAGATGGCCTCGACCGGGCAAGCCGGCTCGCAGGCGCCGCAGTCCACGCACTCATCCGGGTGGATGTAGAGCATGCGCTTGCCCTCGTAGATGCAATCAACAGGGCATTCCTCAACGCAGCCGCGGTCCATTACGTCAACGCAAGGCTGTGCGATCGTATAAGTCATGGAGATTCCTTGAAACTTCCTGATGTCTAGGATTTGGGGTGATTAATAGTATGTCACTTCTGCTTGAAAAATGGCCAAACGCCGCCGCCTATTCCCGCCAAAAGAAGGAGCAGACTGAGAATATTATTGGCCAAGAGCATGTCTCCAGTCATTGGCACCATCAGCATGAAGGCGAAAAAGCCCAAGCACCATACGATGAGCGGGATGGCGCTGACTACCGGCGTGCGGCTCCACAAGCGGGCGGTGCGGGTAAGCACGGAGTTGAACCACCACGCGATCACAATCGTAATGGGAAAGGCTACGCTCGCCCCATTGGATAGCGGGATGCGGGCGGTGAGATAAATGACCTCGAGAAATACCGAAAGCAACGCGCCAATAGCCAACCACACCAGGCCGGTTACCTGCTCGCCGCGGCTAAAATCCGTGCGCATCACAGCCCACCGAGCAAATCATCGGCCGGCTCGCCTTGACCCAGTTGGAAGTATTCGGCAGGCAGCAGCGGCATAACTAGCAGATTGGACAGGCCAAAGGCGCCGGGCACGCGCTCAGGTTCATGGAGCGCGGCCACAGCGGACGCGGGATTGGTGCGGGTGGTGGAGCCATCGGCCAACCAAATTTGGGAGGCGTGAGCGCGCATGGCGCGGCCTTTGGCGTCCAAGGCGGCGTCAGAAAGAGCGACAGTGACATCAGCACCCTCGTTGGTGAAATTGTCCAAGTACTCCTGGCTGGGCTTGGTCCATCCAGCTGGGGCATCGAGGGTTTCCAGGCCGCCGTAGTTAGCGGCGCGTTCAAAAATGCCGTACCAAATGCGTGTGCTTGGCGACGCCGCCTTCATTACCGCCTTATGCACCGCAATGTGGTCCGGGTGGCCGTAACCGCCATCAGGCCCGTAGGTCAAGATGACGTGGGGCTTAATCGTCTCGAGCTCGTCGCTCAGGAAATCGGCCGCCTCCTCGATGCGATTGACCAGCGCGCGCGAATCTTCGTGGGAGGGTGAGCCCGCCATGCCGGAGTCACGGAAGTGACCGAAGCCGCCGAGCTGGATTCCCTTTACTCCAAGAGCCTCCAGTGCGTTAGCCAATTCGCGAGCGCGAAAGCCGCCGAGCTGATCATGGTCGGCCAGGCCCTGGTAGGGCTCACCAATAACCTCGCCGTCCTCGCCCAAGGTGAGCGTAATAACGGTGACCTCGGCGCCGCGTGCGGCGAGGCTCGCCAGGGTACCGCCCATAAAAAGGGTTTCATCATCCGGGTGGGCATGGACTGCCACCACGCGATAGCCGGTTAAATCCTTAGTCTTCATCTATCCTCCAGCGGGGCGCGGTGATAAGACCCCCGTCCCAATCATCAATGCTTTGGCCGGGGCCTACAATACCCTTCCCGAGCGCGTGGATACGCGTCTCATCCATCAACGGCACGTAGAGCGCTTCTTTAGAGTTCACTTCTCGAATGCGGCCGAGCGCCTCCTTCGGGCTCATGGTCCCGGACAAGATTTCCTCGCGAATCTCGTCCGCATTCTCCGGACAGATTCCGGACAAATCGCCTGCCAGTGGTTGTTTATTATCGCAGCTAAAGATATTTGCCGCCGCCAACGAGCTCAAGGAGATATCTTCCCAAGTAACCACGGCATCCACATCGCCTTCTGGCAAAAGCTTGGAGGTTATTGTGGTCAGGCGCTCGGAAACCACCTCGGCATCTATCCCGTGGGCTTCCAGAACATCGTAGAGGGTATTTGCCGCGGCCAAGGCAGTGGGGCTAGTAGGATCTACCGCAAAGCGAATCGGTTTTTTGCTGGCGCGTGCGCGCAACGCAGTAAGATCCGTGTCTTTGCTTATAGGGTTATGTCCGGGCTCCAGATTGGAAGCGCGGCCGGTGGCCAAGCGGGCGACCTGATCCGTATCAATCAGTGAGGCCAATCCGCGGCGCTCTGCCCTTTCTTCCAATGCGCCTTCTGCAGTAGACATATGCAGGCGCAATTGGCGTGGGCGAGTAAGTGCTTTTTCAGAGACATGTCCTAAAAGACCCAACGCCTCCTCTGAGGTTTGGTCCGGAGTAAAGTCCGCGAATCCGATCTGTCCGGAGCGCAGCATATTCAGCGCTTGGGTGCTATCGCGCACCTCACTGAGCTGGATGACATCCACTTGGGCCGGATTAGCGCCCCAGAACCGATCATTTCGGTTCAAGGTAATGACTCCGCGGCCGCGGTCCACGCTATCAACAAGGAAGCGTCCGGCCGATGCTGGAATCTTATCCGCTAATGCAGAGCCGAAATTATCATCTTGCAGCAAGTGCGAAGGCAGTAGGTTATGGAAGAGCAGGTGCCAGTCCTTAACTTTCTGGGAAAAATCCACCGTGACTACGCGACCACCATCAGAGGTATTCACGGCCGAGATGGCGTGGTAGCCAGCGGGATCTCGTACACCGGCGGTCGTGGTCATCTGCTTCCACAAGTAGCTAAAGTCCGCGCCAGAGATGGGCGTACCATCTGACCACTGCGCAGGTGAAGCAATAACATAGCGCACCCGCTGCGCCACCCCCTTGGGGGCGTTGACCTCGGCGGCGGACTCCAAGATATCGGCGTCCCTCTGACCGCCGTGGAAGGTTGAAGGCAACACCAGTTCCGCAATCTGGTCCACCAGCTCGGAGTTATTGGCCACCAGGTGAGGGTTTAAGCCCGCGCGCAAGGGATCTACGCCCACTGAGATAGTAGGACGCTTGGCGGAATCGGCGTCTTGGGGTAGCTCTTCTTGCTGTTTTGCAGTGGTGGTGGCCTGATCCTCTTGCAGCGCGGAGGCATTATCCTCCACCACCGGTGGAGGGCCAGGGTTAGCCGCGCAAGCGCTTAAGAAAACAAGGCTAGCGGCGCTCAGCACCGCCGCCATTGCCGACGCCGCGCGCCTTGTTGAAGCCGGATTCTTTTTCATCGCGGACTACTTTAGTCCCTCTACCCCGCCGGAACGAAGATATTCGGCGCTAGACTCAGGCTCAGACCGCAACTTTGAGGGAGGCACCATGCTGATTTGCCAAGAAATGTTCCTGCTATTAACTAAAGACAATGGCAAGAAAGAAGACTGGGTGTCCAATAATGAGGCCGCCCTACGCGCTACCGTCCTCGCGGACCTACTGCTGGGCGGGCACGTCGAACTTGCGGAAAAGAAAAAGGTAGTAACTACCACCCAGCGCCCGAAGAACCCAGTTTTGGCCTGGGCATGGGAGGAGTTACAGCAGCGCGAGACCGCCAGTACGAAGGAGCTCTTGGCAGCTTCTTGGTTTACCCCACGGGAAATCATCGCCTTGGATTTCCACGCGAATGGCCAGCTCGACATAGAAAAAGCCAAGTGGTGGCAATGGGGCGGCGACCGCTACATCATGACGGACTTGGAATTAGAGCACCAACTGCGCGAGCGGCTGGTCGCGGTGCTGGAAGCACAACGTCCAGCCGAGGTCAATGACGTCATCATCCTCGATATCCTCCGCGAAGTCTCCGGTGCCTATACTCTGCTCAAAAATGATGCGGAGGGCATGAAGCGACGGGAAATGCGGGCACGCATTCAGGAGATCAAAAAGGAGGTGACATATGACAAAACCGCCTCCTCAGCGGTTAAGGCCGTAGTAGAGGAGGCGGCAGCAGTAGCGGCGGTGGTTGCCACTTCAGCGGCAATCACTACCACCTAAGGTGGTGCTCACTACTTATTCATCTGCTTCGCGCGGGCGGCGGCACGCTTGCGGTCGGTAGCGGAAAGCTCTACCTTGCGCACGCGCAGGACGTCCGGGGCGACCTCGACGCACTCGTCGTTGCCACAGAATTCCAGTGCTTCTTCCAAGGAAAGGGTGTGTGCCTTGGCCAGGGTGACCGTGGCCTCCGCAGTAGCGGAGCGCATATTGGTCAGCTTCTTTTCCTTGGTGATGTTGATGTCAATATCCTCATCACGGTTATTGGCGCCAACGACCATGCCCTCATAAGCCTCGGCGCCCGGCTCGACGAAGAAGTTGCCGCGGTCAGCCAACTGCGTCAGCGCGTACTGGGTGATCTGGCCGGTGCGGTCAGCCACCAGGGAACCGGTCGGGCGGGACTTGATATCGCCGGCCCAGACATCCAGGCCGTCAGAGATGGAGTTAGCGATACCGGCACCGCGGGTCTCGGTCATGAACTGGGTGCGGAAGCCGATGAGGCCACGGGCAGGAACGCGGAAGATCATGCGTACCCAGTCGCCCTCGCGCACATCCATGGCCTGCATCTGGCCCTTGCGGGCGGCCAGCAGCTGGGTGATAGCACCTTGGTGCTCGGACGGGGAGTCAATGGTGAGGATCTCGTATGGCTCGTAGGTCTTGCCGTCGATTTCCTTGGTCACAACCTGCGGCTTGCCAATCGTCAGCTCGAAGCCTTCGCGGCGCATGGACTCAATAAGCACGGACAGCGCCATCTCGCCACGGCCCTGGACCTCCCAAGCGTCGGGGCGCTCGGTGGGCAGCACGCGCAGGGAAACGTTACCGATGAGCTCTTGCTCCAAGCGGGCCTTGACCATACGCGCGGTGAGCTTATCGCCGCCGCCCTGGCCTGCCATCGGGGAGGTGTTCACGCCGATGGTCATGGAGATGGCCGGCTCGTCTACGGTGATGCGCGGCAAAGCCTCAGGGTGCTCCGGATCGGCGATGGTGTCACCAATCATGACGTCAGAAATGCCGGAGATAGCCACGATGTCACCGGCGATGGCTTCCTCGGCCGGCTGACGCTCGAAGCCGACGGTGCGCAGCAGCTCGGCGACCTTCACGGTCTTGGTGTGCTGGTTGCCATCCTCGTCGTAGTGGATCCAGGCCACCTGCTGGCCCTTCTTAATGCGGCCGGCGTAGATACGCAGCAGCGCGATACGGCCCAGGAAGTCGGAGGCGTCCAGGTTGGTCACGTGCGCCTGCAGTGGGGCGTCGACGGTAGCGGAAGGCTCTGGCAGAACGTTATAGATGACGTCGAAAAGCGGCTGCAGATCCTCGCCCTCAGGGACGTTGCCATCGCCCGGGTTCTCGGTGGAGGCAACGCCGGCGCGGCCGGAAGCGTAGAGAACCGGCAGGTCCAGCAGCTCCTCGGCGGCGGCTGCGGCTTCTTCATCTTCCAGGCCGGCGGCGATTTCCAGCAGCAGGTCCTGGGACTCGGAGACAACCTCGTCAATGCGGGCATCCGGGCGGTCAGTCTTGTTCACGCAGATGATAACCGGCAGCTTGGCTTCCAGCGCCTTGGTGAGCACGAAGCGGGTCTGCGGCAGCGGTCCCTCGGAGGCATCGACGAGCAAGACGACGCCATCCACCATAGAAATACCGCGCTCGACCTCGCCACCGAAGTCGGCGTGGCCTGGGGTGTCGATGACGTTAATAATCAGGTCCTGGCCGTCCTTGCCCAGGCCCTTGCGATGAATGGCCGTGTTCTTGGCCAGAATGGTAATGCCGCGCTCGCGCTCCTGATCATTGGAGTCCATGACGCGGTCCGTGTGTTCACCGTGGTCACCAAAGGCGCCGGACTGCTCCAGCATGCCGTTGACCAGGGTGGTCTTGCCATGGTCAACGTGCGCGACGATGGCAACATTACGGAACTCGGTATTACTCACTAGTGGGGTTCTCCTTCGGAGGATCTACAGCGCTTACGCGCGCGAAATTGATCTTGAACGAGCTCCCACGATACCCCCTTAAAGGGCCAAGTGCAGCATTGGGGTTGGCTTTACCCGGTAACGCGCCGTATAGGGCGAGCGAAGATTCTTATAGATCGCAAACACACTTGACACCTCCCTAGCTATCACTATCGTTACTTTAGGTACTATTGTTACGATTGTGACTAATGGGGTTTGAATGCCCTGACCGAGACCGCACCCAAGGAATTGATAACGTGAGCAACGCCCGCACCACCTGGCGCCTATCCGGCCGCATCGGTTATATTTCCGCCGCCACGGCCGCGCTCATCGGCCTCGCCTCCCCACTCGTCGCCCCAGCGCAAGCATCTGCACCAGACCTTTCTTCCCTGGTGCAGCAGGCTTCTTCCCATAGCCCGCTGGACGAGCTAGGCCGCCCCAATCAGGAAACCCAAGATCGCATCCGCGCCTTCGCGGCTCAACCGTGGATTCCCGAGGATGTTCGCAACGCTATTCTCTCGGGCCTCGCGTTC
Organism: Corynebacterium nasorum; assembly: GCF_022347325.1. Taxonomy (NCBI): domain Bacteria; kingdom Bacillati; phylum Actinomycetota; class Actinomycetes; order Mycobacteriales; family Corynebacteriaceae; genus Corynebacterium; species Corynebacterium nasorum. The sequence goes on along the minus strand of NZ_JAKRDU010000004.1, from coordinate 188,967 downwards.
TTCGCCGGCGGCGGCGATGGCAAGGGCGGCGTGGCTATGCCGGAGGGCAATAACCCGAATTTCCGCCAGTTTTATTGGCCCACGGTCTCCGCGCATTGCATCGGCGGCACCAGCGATGCCATGGGCTCGGCCATTGCCGTACCTGGCCCCACGGAAATGCCGGCACCCGGCGCAAAACCGGGCGAAACCGTCTTCCTCTTTACTGCTCTTGGTACCCCTCCGGCCGCACGCGAGCAGGGCGGAATGAATGTGCAGTGGTTCAACCTGGATACCCTGCGCAGCGGCATCACCCCGCTGAATAACAATGGCATCAACCAGGATGGCCCCACTACCTTGTCCGGCACCGCCCAGACCGGCAAGGGTACCGTCATCGCGCTGCTAACCGGCGGCGTTAATACTCAAGAATCCCACTGCAAATTCGCCCCCACTGCCGCTTTCCTTGAGGTGAAGTAAATGGCGGCGGACCTCCATCCGGTCAAGCGCGAGACCTTTAATACCGCCGATTACACCAATACCGACCCCAAAGGTTTCCTGCGCGAGGTCGATACCTACACCGAAACCGAGTTTGGTCTGTACATGGCCCGCGGCGCCGATCACCCACGCTTTGGTTACCTAGAATCGTGGCTGCTACCCGGCCTTAACCTGCGTGCCAATATCTTTCACTTCCGTCCGGGCGTAGACGTCCACCAGGATTTTTATATCGACGTTGCCGAAATCCAGCGCGATGGTGCGGTCTGGACCACCCGCGATCTTTATGTGGACCTGGTCGCAACGAGCGGCGAGCCCATTTCCGTGCTCGATATTGATGAGCTCTCTGCCGCCACCTCCGCTGGCTTGATTACTGCCGAGGAGGCAGAAAGAGCGATCGACACCACCCTAACCGCCGTAGAAGGCATTACTCGCAGTGGTGACGATGCGATGGCTTGGCTAGCACATCAAGGGATAAACTTGACGTGGTCCGATGACATTACCCTAGCCCCAGAAGGATAATTTATGGCCGGTGGCCTATTTGCACTGCTTGACGACGTCGCCTTGATCGCCCGCTCCGCTGCTTCCAGCGTTGACGATGTGGCCGCCCTCGCGGGCAAAACCTCGGTAAAGGCCGCAGGTGTAGTGGTCGACGATGCTGCCGTAACCCCGCAATACGTGGAAGGTATTAAGCCGCAGCGCGAGCTGCCGATGATTTGGCGCATCACCAAGGGCTCGCTTATCAATAAGCTCGTTATCATCTTGCCCATCGCGATGATCCTCTCCTGGATCGCCCCGTGGGCACTCACGCCTATCTTGATGTGCGGCGGTACCTACCTTTGTTTCGAGGGTGCCGAGAAAATCTTGCACCACCTTCTTCCCCACCGAGAGAAAGAAACCGAGTCGGTGCAAGAAAAGGGTGCCGACGCCGAAGACAGCTTGGTCAAGTCCGCGATTACCACTGACCTCATCTTATCCTCTGAAATCATGGTCATTTCCTTGAACGAGGTCATCGACCAGCCGTTCTGGATGCGCCTCGGGGCCCTCATTTTTGTCGGCATCATATTGACCTTGGGTGTCTACGGCGCCGTGGGCCTATTGGTCAAGATGGACGATATTGGCATGGCTTTAAATGAGCGCCACAACGGCAAGTCCACGGTGGGCAACGCGCTTGTCAAAGGCATGCCCATTGTGCTCGATATTATCGGCATCATCGGCACCGCCGCGATGCTATGGGTCGGCGGCCATATCGTGGTCAAGGGCTTGCACGAATTCGGCATGAATCAGCCGCACGAATTCATCGCTTCCGTGACCGAAAAGATTTCTAATGGCGCCCTGGCTTGGCTGGCAGAGACCGGCATGTCTATGGTTTGCGGCCTGGTTCTCGGCACGGTCATCGCCACCATCGTCATGGCAGTCAAAGCTTCCTTTGGCAAGTCCTCGAGCACCTCTTCCACGCCGGCAGAGGCTTAGGCTTCAAGCACAGTAGGCCTGCTACATAAATAGCATCAGCGAAACCGCCATTACGGCCATGCCGGCGATCAGGCCATAAATGGCGTGGTGATGCTCGCCGGTTTCTTCGGCGGTGGGCAAAAGCTCATCCAGTGAGATAAAGACCATGATGCCGGCGATGGCGGCGAAGCTGATTCCCATCGTGGCCGGCCCAATCACCGGCATGAGAATGCCGAAACCAATGAGTGCGCCAATCGGCTCCGCCAGCCCAGACAAGGTGGCCCACCAAAAGGCCTTCGTGCGTGATCCGGTTGCCTCCCGCAGCGGGACGGCCACCGCGATGCCTTCCGGGATATTGTGAATGGCGATTGCCACCGCCACCGGCACCGCGATTTCCTTAGACTCTAGGCCGGATAAGAAGGTGGCGAATCCTTCCGGAAAATTGTGCAGCCCCAGCGCGCAGGCGGTAAATACGCCAGTTTTCATCAGCTTTTTGCGGCGGGCCTCTTCGGCCGTCGTAGCCGGCTCATGGGGATTGATCTCTTCCGGCACGAGCCGGTCAATGATGGCGATAACGGCAATGCCAGCAAAGAAGGCACCGACGGCGGCCCAGGTGCCAGCGGTTTCTCCCCCGAGGGCGTCGGAAAGCTGGGACATGCCTTCGGGGAGAATCTCCATGAAGGAGACGTAGAGCATCACACCGGCCGAAAGACCTAGAGCTGCAGCCATGAAAGCCGAGCCCGGCTGGCGCTTTCCCACCGCCAAGGCTCCGCCAATCGAGGTCGATAGCCCCGAAAGCAGCACCAAGGCGAAGGCGAAAACAAAGGTACTAAGAGTCATAGCTGGCACCATACCTGATAATAATTATCAGGTATTAACCCTCATCTTTGTCCTCAGGCACAGGAGAGATAAATTCGCCATTCTTGATAGAAGGATCATTATCCACGTACTCGCCTGTCTCGTAGTCATAGCCCACAGCGTGGCCTTCCTCGTCCGTGCGCGCGTACCAATCGGTCACCTCTGCTGCAGTGGAGTTAAAGTGCGCGCCCGTTGCATAGTCCCCCTCCGTCGGTTCAATGGACAAGGCAAAATTATCGCCATAATCGCCCACGCCACGCACAATCGCATTAGAAACCGCCTCATCCTCGTAGAAGTGACGGATAGAGATTGGATCATGGCGCAGCTCGCGCACCAGCGCGATACACATAAGCACAATGATGACCGCAAATGGCAGAGAGGTAATCGTAATAAGATTCTGCAGGCCCTGCAGCGCATTGCGTCCGCCAGCGAGCAAAATGACCACGGCGATGCCGGCCATGCACACCACCCAAAAGACGGTAACAATAGGGTTTGGCTTGGGGTTACCCCGCTGCGTGAGCTGCGAGTTCACAATGGATGCGGAGTCCGCCGTGGTAATGAAGAAGACAACCAGCATGAGAATGACAATGGGTGCCATCCACTCTGCACCTGGGAAATGGTCCAGGACCTTAAAGAAGATATCTTCTGCCGCCGGCATAGAGTCAATAGTGCCGTCCGGGGCGATATCGCCATCGCGGCGCTGCAGCCAAATGGTGGTGCCACCAAGAATGGTAAAGGCAGCAACAATGATGGCCGATGGAATAAGCAGCACGCCAAGCACGAATTGGCGGATGGTACGCCCGCGCGAAATCTTGGCTACGAAAACACCCACAAACGGTGACCACGATACCCACCAAGCCCAGTAGAAGGTGGTCCATGAGGAGAGGAATGCCACCATATCTTCGCCTTCGCCCATATTGGCAGAGAGCATCTGCGGCATCTCATCAAGATACTCAATCACCACTGCCGGCAACATGTTGATCAAGAAAGCGGTGGGACCTACCACGAAGAAGAACAGCGCCAGCGCAAGCGCTAGCACCAGGTTGATATTTGAGAGCCAACGAATGCCCTTAGCCACGCCCGAAACGGCCGAAAAAATCGTGCCGATAGACAGCACCACGATAATGACCAGCGCCGCAGTATTGCCGGTGGTGGACCAGCCGCTAACCAATTCCACGCCGCGGCCGATCTGCAGCGCACCAATGCCCAAGGTCGCGGCGGTACCAAAGAGCGTGGCAATAATGGCCAGGCCGTCGATGATGCGCGCCGGCAGGGAATCCGTAGAACGATTGCCAAAAAGCGGCATCAAAATGGAACTCATCAGGGGAACGCGGCCGCGGCGGAAAGACACATAGGCCACGCACAAGCCCACGATGGCATAGATTGCCCAAGCATTAAATCCCCAGTGCATTGCGGCCTGAGCCATTGCCCCAAGCACGGCTTCATCGCTAGCCGCCTCGTACGCGCCCGGGCGCGGCGAAAGGTAGTAGCTCAGCGGTTCGAAGGGGCCGAAGAAAATAATGCCGATACCAATGCCAGCACCAAAGAGCATCGCAGCCCAGCTCACCGTGGAAAACTCTGGCTTCTCCCCATCGAGCCCCAGTGGAATCTTGCCGTACTTGGAAAAGGCCAAGATGAGGAGCAAAAACATCAGGAACGTAGCCAAGGCAGTAAAACTCCAACCCAAGTTGCGCATTACCCAATCCAGCGCGGCCGAAGAGGCATCAAAGACTTGCTCGGGCGCAACCACACCCCAAATGACGAAGGCCATGACCAGGCCGCCGACCGCCACAAGGATCGGCTTATCCACTCCATATTTAACCTTCTGATCCTCAATGGAAACGCCCGGCACCAGCGCAGGGTGGATATTATGCGGGTACATAATGTCTTTGAGAATGCGCTTGGCGTTACGGGTGCGTTTTTTACTTTCTTCCGAGCTATTTACCCCGCGCACAGGGCGGGATGAAGAAGACGGTGAAGAAGAGATGGTTCTACTCCTATTCTATTTTCAGGCGTCACTTTGAAAGAGCTGTCTACACATTAATAAAAACTCGCTGGATATAAAGCTGGCATCAGCCTTACCCCCATATGCGTAAAATGGGCTCAGCATTGTTTACCGGCCTTTAACCTTGGGAGTGACTTTCTATGGCGCTTTACCCGCTCGCGACTAGTTACTTCGGCGTGGAGCATGTCGCAGTCCTTGAGCACCCCGTGCTGGGCACCGCGTTGAGTATCCCCGGCGTGTCCGAGCACGCAGCGCTTGTCGATGTCTCCCTAGAACCCGATACCTACACCAACGGCTGGCGCATCCGCTCAGACTTCGGCTTCCTAGGTTTTTTGGACGAGGTCGAAGCCGCGGAATATCCCGCCCTAGAGCGTTTGAAAAACTCGTTTGCCCAGCCACAGACTATTGCCACAGTGGAAGTAGTTGACGGCGAGGTGGAGGTTGCCGTGTCCCTTGGCTTGTGGCCTTGGATGGTTCCGGTCAATGACCAGCCCCAAGGAACCGCGCTGCTAGCCGGTGGACGAGGCGTGCTTATCGACGTCGCCGCTGGCGACCTTTCCTCCCCCCAGCTGCAACGCATGGGTACGCAACAATTCTTCGTTACCCTGGAAGACCTTTCCGGTACGGCTGTGGCTACCTGCGACGATATGGTTCTCGGCCCCTGCGGCGATATCGCCTCGCTGCCTGGTCTGCGTGCCGCATTCGAGGCTGCTAGTGCCTCCGGAGCGGGGCTGTCCGCCCGTGCCTACACGAGCCACGGCATGCTTGCAGTCGATATCCCCGCTGATACGGCCACCACCGAGGAAATCTTCTCCCCCGCCGTCCCACCATTGCGCGTGCCTGCTCCCCAACCTGCAATTCCTGCCGCCGCACCTGCATCCATGCCCACACAGCCCGAAGTCTGGGATCACACAGTATCCGGCGAGACCATCGTCACTGCACTTCCCACGGGCTCGCGTCGTCCGCAAGGACCGCACGCGCAGCCAGCCGCACCCGCTGCGCCTTCCCAGACGGCTTCGCCACAACAAACTGCTCACTCGGCCACGCCGCCTAAAGCCAGCGCCAAGCTTGCAGAATTGGTCTCCTCTGTCCCAGGCGAGCAGAGTTTTAGTTGGCGCGTGCTCCCGGTAGCCGAGGAACCAGGCCGTTATTCTTCCGAATCCGCGCGCGTGCGGGCTCGGCGCGTAGCACGCGAGACTTCCCACCACCGCGGAGGAAACCACCGCAAATAGCTACCGGCCCCGCCAAAGTGTCCTTGCTAGCGCAAGGTTCTGCAGCCTCCCTCCCCGCGGCGAGTAATCCGCTGGGCATCTAAATATTCCAGGAGCGGAATGGCTACCCGTCGCGTCGTCCCCAAGGCCCGGCGGGCAGCAGAAAGCGTGAAGGGCTGTTCCAGCTCGGCCAAGTACCGACGCGCTTCCTCTGGTGCCGAGGGCAAAAGCACGATGCTGTGCTGAAGACGCAACAGGCGCCCGGCGCGCTCAGCGGCAGCAAGCTCCTTGGTACCCAGACCCAGCTCCGCTAAATCATCTGCCTCTGGTGCCGCAAAGGGTGACGCTTTAAGTCTCTTCTCGATAACAGCAATGCCCTGCTCAGCCGCGCCGAGATCCACCCGTTGCCCAGGCAGACGAAGCACTCCCTCACTGCTTTCTGCCTTCGCAGCGGCGATCGCAAGCCCTAGCAATCCTTCGTCGCGCATGCCGAGGGCATCCATGGCCGCCTTGCGAGGCATTCCCGGCGCCAAGGGATGTGCGGCAGCGTGGGCATGCAGAGCATCGTTGAGTGCTTCCTTCCACCGTGTTACCTGGGAAGCGGCTATCCACCACTCGCGGAAGGCGATGATGCCTGCGGGTGGCGCGGCAGTATCGAAGCCATCGCGGGCGAGGTCATCCAAGCGGGCGTAGCCGACGCGCCACAGATAGGATGCAGGATCCCTAAATGACTCCTGCGCGCTGAGTTCTTCTGCGCGACGGCGAGCGGCACCGCGACGGTTAAGCTCCGGCGGGCGGAGATCTACTGCTTCTACCCCGGCGACGACGTGGCGACCGCCGGGGCTGCGGACGACGAAGCGGTCGAGGAGCTGAAGGGGCAGCGGATGAGCCAAGCTAAGGCGCGCGAAATCGGGCGAAAGGGGCCGCAAGTGGCCCTCTACCCCGGCGGTACCGGTGTGGACGACGAGGTTATCTGGCAGCCCATCGAGCTCGGCGCCAAAGGTGCGGCGAATATCGAGGTGCTCCACCAGTCGCCATGCGCCTGGGCTCAGCACTACGTCGCCGCGGTGTATCTCGGCGGCATCTACTCCCCGCAGGTTGACGGCAGCGCGGGTGACAGGGCCAAGGGATTCCTGTGCGCTATTTTCGCTGTGCAGTCCCCGAATTTCCACCGTCTTTTCGCCCTCAGCTGTCACCACCTGCAGGCTATCGCCTACGCGCAAGCTGCCCGCGGCGAGTGTTCCGGTGACCACGGTGCCCGCTCCCTTCACGCTAAACGCCCGGTCGACCCACAGGCGCACTGGGGCTGTCGGATCGGGAGCAGGTACTTCAGCAAGCACATCATCCAGCGCCCGCCGCAGCTCTGCGATGCCTTCGCCGGTGGGGGCGGAGACGGGGATAATGGGGGCGTCGGCAAGCGGGGTATCTGCCAGCTCCGCACGGATCTCGGCGGTTCGATCTACGGTGGCGCGGTCGCTGCGGGTAAGTGCGATAATTCCATGCTCTACGCCCAGGGCGCGCAAGGCATCGCGATGATCGGTGGACTGGGCTTGCCACCCCTCATCAGCTGCCACAACGAAAAGGACCACTGGGGCTGGGCCCACGCCGGCAAGCATATTGCCCAAGAATTTTTCATGGCCGGGCACGTCCACGAAAGCCACATCTGCACCAGAGGGCAAGGTGGTCCAGGCAAATCCTAGGTCAATGGTGAGCCCGCGGCGCTTCTCTTCTTCCCACCGGTCCGGGTCCATCTCCGTAAGTGCGCGCACCAAGGTGGACTTGCCATGGTCTACATGGCCGGCGGTAGCAACGACGTACACCTAGCCCACCGCCTTAATCGCGGCAATGACCACGGCGTCTTGGTCTGCGGGAACGCAGCGTATATCCACTAAGCAGTTGCCCTGATGCACCCGGGCTACCACCGGTGGTTCGTGGTGGCGAAGCGCGTCCGCAAAGTGTTCTGGCAGGCTAACCGCATAACCGGGTAGCGGGTATTCGGGCGCCCCGCCACCGCCTACGCGGCCATCGTGGGGCACTACGCGCGCACCGACTGCCTCCGCTATCGCTTCCGTGCGCGCGCGATGGGTCTCCCTGTCCAGATGCAGTGCATCTTGCACCGCATTCGAAGGCGTGGAAATGGCAGCCTCCAAGGCGTTGAGGCGCAGCTTGTCTATACGCACGGCGCGCGCAAGTGGGTGCTTTTTCACCGCAGCAATCGCCTCCTTGGTACCGAGCAAAATTCCTGCCTGCGGGCCGCCGAGTAGCTTATCGCCGGAGGCAATGACGATATCGGCGCCGGCGCGCAGCTGGGCCTGAATATCTGGTTCCTCTGGCAGCGCGGGATCATGATTTAGTAAACCAGAACCCAGGTCCACAATGAGCCGCGCATGGTGCTGCGCTGCTAGGCGGTGCAGCTCATCCACGCCGACTGCGGAGGTAAAGCCCTCAATGCGGAAGTTAGAAGGGTGCACCTTCAAAATGGCGCCGGTATTTTCCCCCAGCGCGCGCTCATAATCGGCCAGATGCGTGCGATTAGTCGCGCCGACTTCCTTGAGGCGCGTGGCCGTAGACTCGATGAGCTCCGGCAAACGAAAGCCCGCACCGATCTCAATAAGTTCGCCGCGCGAAATGATGACGTCTTTGCCCGGGGCGAGTGCGGCAGTGGCCAAGAGCAAGGCACTGGCGCCGTTATTGACCACGAGGGCATCTTCTGCACCGGGACAGGCCGCAAGCAGCGCAGCCGTGGCGCCAGCTCCGCGGTTTTTCGAGCGCTTGCCAGAATCAAGGTCCATTTCCACGTCGGTATAAGAGGCGGCGTCATGAAGGGCCTCTACTGCGGCTCCCGGAAGAGGGGCGCGCCCTAAGTTGGTATGGATGATGACGCCGGTGGCGTTGATGACCGGCCGCAGGGAATGCACCCTCTGCTGCCCCAGGCGTTGCGCAATTTCTGTGGGGATATCGTTGATAGGCAGCTCGCCGCGGCGTGCTTGGGCAACTGTGCGCTGAACAATTGCACGAATGGGGTGCTCGGCAAGGCGCTGTCGCGCGGTTTCTACTTCTGGCAGCTGGAGCAGCTCATCCATGCGGGGAATATTCCGACGGGGATCGGGGCTGGCTGCAGGGGTGGGCGTGGGCACTGTGGCATTCCTCCTTGCGCGCGAATGGCGGAGACGGACAGGAATCGAACCTGCCAGACCGAGATGCTCGGCCTCACCGGTTTTGAAGACCGGGGCGCCCACCAGGACACGTACGCCTCCGTGTGCTCACCTTACACGCGCATTCGCCGGCGCCAATACACCTGTCATCCCTACGTCCACCAAGCCCCTCGAAGGCGAAACCTCGGCGCCCTCTGTCCTATCGCCACACGCCGCCGCAAGCGGGTTCCCGCCCTAGCTTTGCAGCCAGATACTCTCTGGAGATGAGTAAAATGGCGCTATGACCGAAGAAATTAAGCTCACCTCTTTCGCCGCAGGCGGCGGTTGCGCCTGCAAGATTCCCGCTGGCCAGCTTGAGTCTGCCGTCGAGGGCCTGATAGGCAAGGCCGACCCTAATGTACTGGTGGGCCTAGATGATGGCGATGATGCTGCGGCAGTCAAAATCCAGGATGGTCTAGCAGTTATTTCCACCGCGGATTTTTTCACCCCGATGCTCAATGACCCCTACGATTGGGGGCGAGTGGCTGCGGCCAACGCGCTTTCTGATGTCTATGCCATGGGCGGCACCCCCGTTACCGCCATCAACCTCGTAGGCTGGCCCAATGAAAAGCTCGGACTCGACGTGCTGCGCGAGGTCTTGCACGGCGGCATGGACGTAGCCACTGAAGCGGGCATCTCTGTTACCGGCGGCCATTCCATTACCGCCCCTGAACCGATCTATGGCATGGCCGCCACCGGTATCGTCGCGCCCGAAAAGCTCATGCGTAACGACGCCGCCGAGCCCGGCCTGCCCATTACCCTCACCAAGCCCATCGGCGTAGGCATCCTTAACAATAAACACAAGGCCACCGGCGAGGTATCCCAAGCCGCAGTCGATTCCATGACCACCTTGAACCGCGAGGCCGCCCGTGCCGCGGTGGAGGCGGGCGTGCGTGCGGCCACCGATGTCACCGGCTTCGGCCTGCTCGGCCACCTTTATAAGATGTGCCGCGCCTCTGGCATCGCCGCGGAGCTCGACTTTTCCGCTGTGCCCACCATCGACGGCGCGAAAGAGGCCTTGGCGGAAGGATTCATCCCCGGTGGCTCCCGCCGCAACCTCGACTGGGTACGCCCGCACCTAGAAACCTCCTTGAGCGAGGAAGAGCTGGTGCTGCTTGCCGACGCCCAAACTTCCGGCGGCCTCCTCCTTATCGGCGAGGTACCCGGCTACCCCGTCATCGGCCACACCACCGAGCGCTCCGGCGATGCTTATATCAAGGCCTAAAATTTCTCCTTCCCCGGCGCCCCTAGCCGCGCTGGGGTTGATGGGGTGTGCAACCGAGGGGCATCGCCAAGCGCATGTTCCCCTTCCCTTCGGGTCCACCGACCGGCACTTTTATTGCTCCGCAGCCGAGCAACAACGCAGGGAAGATATCGGCGCGGAACTCGCTCCCGGCCTACGGGAGGTGGACTAGTCCGGGCTCACTACATCGTGGTCGAGACCCTGCTCGCGCCGGCGCTTTTCCGCCCGGCGCTTTTGCGGCCCGATGGTAGTCTCCGGATTCTTCACTGCTTCTAGGCCGGCGTTGAGCACACCAAAGCGGGTGCACGCCGATCCCGCCAATAGCGATAGCCCCGCGGCCACCGATACCGCGCGGGACTTTGTGGCCGCAGCCAGCATGCTCCCCACGCCACCGGCCGCAATGAGGTATTCCGAAGCCTTCATCAGCGTGCCCGGCTTTCCCTCGTGCAGTGCTTGGCGCGGTTCAGGCTCCATGCCTTCTTCCAAGACCTTGGTCGCCGCTAGATCGCTGGCCGCAGCGGCCATGCCCAACACGCGGGCAGGACCTGCGTGCTCGACCGGAGTCGTCACCATAGCCATTCCCGATGACGCCGCCGCTGCCGAGGAAACAAAGACATACGGCAGGTGCTTTTTCATGTCATTCCACACCGGGTTCGAGGTATTCGACAGCAATACCGCGGTATACCCCGCCAGCGGACCACCGAGCATTCCCGCGACTGCGCCAGCTGGTCCAGCCGCTTTCTGCAGCGCCGTGCGCACGAACTTAGGCAGGGGCAGCTTATGCACAGTCGCTGCATCCACTTCCGCTGCGGCCGGCAGCGCGGCCGCGCTCGCAAAACCCGACAGGATCCACGATCCCAGAGACATCGGCGAGGTCACCTTGAAGACGCGGAACATATTCAGCGCGCGCTCCGGGCGGCCCAAATCTAGAATCAAAAAGACTGATCCCGCGGCCGCCGCGCCAAAGGCAGAAAGGCGGGTGGTACGACGCAGCGGTGCATTGCCCACGGCCTGTGCGCCGGCGGCCAAAAGCCCCGATCCGCCACTGACGCCGCCCAAGAAGAGATACGCACCGATTGGCCATTCCCACGGCGGCGCCTTAACCACTGGCCGGCCGTAGTAGGACGAGAACTCGAAATCCTGCGCCATGCGCTCTTCTTTGGAACCATCCTGCGCGCCCGCGCCTGGGCGCTTGCGCTTCTTTTTAGGCTTGGTGCCATCAAATTTCCGGTAGCGATTACGACGCTCCGGCTGCGGCGGGCGGTACTCATCAAAGTTGCTCATTTACGTCCCCCAATCAGGAAGGAACCGGCCACGGCCAGCGCCATACCGCCGATAGCCTTCACTGCGGTCTTATACATCTGCGGCAAATCCGCCGTCGGCACGCGTGGATCTGGCGGAAGCCCATAGACCTCTGGCGAATCCAAAAGCAAGAAGATGGAACCGGTTCCGCCGACACCATCGTCTTGGTTAGCGCCATAAAGCCGGGCCTCGGTAATCCCCTGCTCGTGCAGTACCCGCACGCGTTCCTTGGCGGCTGCCACCATCTCCTCATAAGGGCCAAACTGGATGGAATCGGTCGGGCAGGTCTTAGAACACGCTGGCTGCTCGCCCTGCTTCAAGCGGTCATAGCACATAGTGCACTTCTGGGCCACGCCCAAGTTCTTGATCGGCATCGCCTCGCCCGGTGTATGGTCCGGGCCTTGCGGGGCAAGCTGCTTGAGCTTTTTCAACACGTTGACGCCAGCATGGGAATTATCGACGTAATCCACCGTGGCGGTCTTGTCATATTTCAGCGCCACACCGCCATCATCGCGGCGTTCAATGACACCGAACGGGCAACCGGCTACGCATGTCCCGCAGCCATTGCACACGTCATCTTGCACTACCACAGTGCCAAATTCGGTGCGAAACAGTGCGCCGGTAGGACAGACATCAAGGCAACCTGCATGCGTGCAGTGCTTGCAGACATCCGAGGACATCAGCCACCGGAAGGTATCGGTATCTGGCGGAGTGGTATCAACTTCTTGCGGCTGCGCCCCGACCGAAGGCATGCCCAAAGAAATGAGCTTCTTTCCCTCCTCGCGGGCGTGCTCGATACGGTCATTATTTTGTTCCACGAAGGCCACGTGCCGCCAAGTATTAGCTCCCAGCGCACCGGTGTTGTCATAGGAATCGCCGGTGACGTCATAGCCTTCTACCGGATTGCGGTTCCACTCCTTGCACGCCACCTCGCAGGCCTTACAACCAATACAAATGGAGGTATCGGTAAAAAAGGCCATGCGGCGGTACTTATCGTAGCCGTGCCGGCTCGCGTTCTCGGTCAGTAGATTTGTCATTTACTTACCTTCTTCGCTTTCCTCGCCCTTCTCGCCTGGCGTGTCCGCATCCACGGGCTGCTGCGGCTCTGGGTTATAAGTGAAGGAATCATCCACAGTGAGCAGATCATTACCGGAATCCAGATTCAGGTGCGCACGCTTCTGGTACTCCTTGAGCATCTCCACACGGGCCTCACCACGAGGACGACGCCCCGGCTGGATATCGCAGGCGCCAATCTTGGAATTCTGAATGAATACGTTCGGCTCCAGCGTGAGGCCCAGCAAATCATTGGCACCATCGCCAGCTACGGCTGTGGAATCGGACTCGCCATAGTGATACGGCAAACCGATTTGGTGGAACTCCTCACCATTGATCTTCATCATCTGCATGCGGTCAGTGACCAAGACCTGCGCCTCAATCACGCCGCGAGGCGAGACGATCGTGGCCCACTGACCATTTTCTAGCCCACGCTTTTCTGCCAAGGCCTTATCAACCTCGCAGAATAGGCCTGGCTGCAGTTCCGCCAGATACGGCAAACGGCGTGACATCGCACCCGAGGTATACATCTCCGTGAGGCGATACGTAGAAAAGACGAACGGGAAAACCTCCGCGCCCGGCTCGCCCGGTTCTGGACGCGACAGGTTATCTGGACGCTTAATAGTCAGACGCGTCGGCGACTGCTGCTGCTTGTACAGCACATTGTGTACCGGGGACTCGTGCGGCTCATAGTGGGTGGGCAAAGGGCCGTCGGAAAGCCCGGTCGGCGCAAAGAGCCAACCGCGGCCATCAGCCTGCATGATGAAGGCATCGGTACCATCGAGGGCGTCCGGCCCCACGGCGTCGACCGGAGCCTTGTAGTCAGGGGCCTTAGTAACCGGGAAGTCCGGCACGTCATCGCCAACCCACTTTCCTTTGTCAGCATCCCACCACACATACTTCTTGCGCTCCGACCACGGAGTGCCATCCGGCTTCGCCGAAGCGCGGTTGTAGAGCAGGCGGCGGTTTGCCGGCCACACCCAACCCCACTCCGGGGCTACTTCATTCTGTTCCGACCCAGGAACCTTGCGCGCGGACTGATTAATACCGTCCTTGAACACGCCAGTGTAGATCCAGCAGCCACCCGAGGTGCTGCCATCATTTTTCATCTCCACGAAGGCAGGCAAAAGCTCGCCCTTCTTCGGGCCCTCAAGGTAATAACCGTTGATCTCCTTGAGGACGTCCTCAGAATTCGGCTCACCTTCCTCGGTTTCCACATAATCCCACGTGACCTTCTGCAAAGGCAGATCTCGCGGATCAGTGGAATCGCGCAGACGCTCCTTAATCTTCTTGCCCAACTGGTAGAAGAACCACAGGTCACTCTTGGCATCACCTGGCGGCGGTGCCGCCTGGAAACGCCATTGCAACATGCGCTGGGTTTGGGTGAAGGTACCGGCCTTTTCCACGTGGGTTGCCGCCGGCATCAAGAAAACCTCGGTACCGATATCTTCGGTCTTGAGCTCGCCGTTTTTAATCTCCGGCGAATCCTTCCAGAACGAGGCAGTCTCAATCTCCTGGAAATCGCGCACAACCAGCCACTTTAGCGCCGCCAAACCACGGCGCTGCATGCCGCCATTAGACTGCGCCACTGCCGGATTCTGGCCGAAGACAAAATAGCCTTCCACCTGCTCATCCAGCATTGCCATGAGCGTTTCATAGGTCGAATGCGCACCAGAAATACGCGGCATGAGGTCATAACCCCACCCGTTTTCCTTGGTCGCTGCATCGCCCCAGTAGGACTTCATCAGCGAGACCGCATAGTTCTCTCCGATCTGCCAGAAGCCCTTCTGCGACTCATTGCGGATGCCATCTACATACTCAGGCCAGCTTTGCTTGTCGACGCCCGGCATAGGCAAATACCCCGGCAGCGAATGGAACAGCGTCGGAATATCGGTAGACCCCTGAATAGACGCGTGTCCACGCAACGCCATAATGCCCGAGCCGGGTCGGCCCACATTACCGGTCAGCAGCTGCAAAATTGCCGCGGTACGAATGAACTGCGCACCCAGAGTGTGCTGAGTAAAGCCCAAAGCATAAGCAAAGCACGTGGTGCGATCCGGCGTGGAATTTTGCGCAATCGACTCCGCAAGGTAGTAAAAGTCCTCTTGCGCAATACCGCAGGTCTCCTCCACTATCTCAGGCGTATAGCGTGCGTAATGGCGCTTGAGAATCTGGAAAACCGAATTGGGATGCTCCAGCGATTCATCGCGTTCCACATTCCACGACGCACCCTCGAGCTTCTGCACGTACTGCCACGAATCCGTGACGTATTTTCCGGTCTCTGGGTCATAGCCAGAGAACAAACCATCTAGATCCTCGGTGTCTTGGTAGTCCTCCGAGATAATCATCGGCGCATTGGTATACGCCACCACATAGTCATGGAAGTACAGCTCATTTTCCAGCAGATAATTAATCACTGCACCCAATAGCACTACATCCGTGCCACCGCGAATACCAATGTGGCGATTCGCAAACGCGGACGTACGCGTATAGCGCGGATCCACGTGAATGATGCGTGCCCCACGCTTCTTGGCTTCCACCACCCACTGGAATCCCACTGGGTGGCACTCGGCCATATTAGAACCCTCAATGACGATGCAGTCCGCATTCGCCATATCCTGCAGCGGTTGGGTTGCGCCGCCGCGGCCAAACGAAGTTCCTAGACTAGGAACGGTGGCAGAGTGTCATATGCGCGCCTGGTTCTCAAGCTGTATCGCACCAGCGGCGGTAAATAGCTTCTTGATGAGGTAATTTTCCTCATTATCCAAGGTCGCACCGCCCAAACCGGCGATGCCCATCGTGCGATTGAGGGTGCGGCCCTCATCGTCGACATCCTGCCAACCGTTGCGACGCGCCTCCAAGAAACGATCCGCAATCATCTCCATCGCGGTATCTTCATCAAGGTCCTGCCACTGCGAAGAGTAAGGCGCGCGATATTTAATCTTGGTCAGGCGCGTAGCGGAGTTAATTAGCTGCTCCGACGCAGATCCCTTCGGGCACAAGCGCCCACGAGAAATGGGCGAATCCGGATCACCCTCTACCTGGATGACACGGTCATCTTTGACATACACGCGCTGCGAGCAACCGACCGCGCAGTACGGGCACACTGACTGCACCACGCGGTCCGCTTCCACGGTGCGTCCATGTTTATCCTTGCTCTTTTGAGACTGCGTATTGACGTCCCTGCCAAAGGGATCGCCGCTGCGCAGCTGGCGCACAACCGGCCAGTTGAGAGGGCTAAAGCG
This sequence comes from Corynebacterium nasorum, assembly GCF_022347325.1. Lineage (NCBI taxonomy): Bacteria > Bacillati > Actinomycetota > Actinomycetes > Mycobacteriales > Corynebacteriaceae > Corynebacterium > Corynebacterium nasorum. The sequence continues at coordinate 172,936 of NZ_JAKRDU010000004.1, read as the reverse complement.
AGACATATCCATAAATCTATATTTCGCTGGTTCAAAAAGCCACAAAGGCTACCCTAACTAGCCTGCACCGCCCAGAGTGCCCGCTTTATCCCCTCGACTACCTCAGCTAGCGCCATCATGGGCTTATCCGCTTTGTTCTGCTCCTCAATATAGGGAACATGTACAAATCCCGCGCGCACCTCCATCCCTGCGAAGTGATGCAGGAGACCATACAGGAGCTGATTGCACACGAAAGTCCCCGCCGTATTCGACACCCGCGCCGGACAATCATCCATCGCCGCGACCATTTCCTTTACTGGTAGCGTGGAAAAATACGCCGCTGGGCCACCCTCCACGACCGGTACATCCACTGGCTGATAACCCGCGTTATCAGGAATCTCGGCATCCATCACATTAATGGCGACTCGCTCCGGGGTGATATGTTTCCGGCCGCCTGCCTGTCCCAAGCACACAATTGCATCGACTGATGATTCCTCTGCGAGTGCAATTACTCGGCGCAGGGATTCCCCAAACTTGGTCGGAATCACCGTCTTGACAAGCTCCGCTCCCCCAACCTCCTCTGGTAATAGCTCCAGCGCTTGTTCTGTAGGGTTAATGCTTTCTCCGCCGAAGGCGTCAAATGCAGTCACGAGGATTTTCATGCCGCCAGTATTCCAGAAATCGCAGCCCCTCCTCGCTCTGCACCTCGCGCTCCGCCCTTCCCCCCCTCCGCCCTTCGCGCTCACCAGCAGCGTAAAGGTGATGCTTCCACCCCGCTCTGGTGAGCGCCGAGGGCGCACACCGCAATTCCTCCTCCCCCTCGCGCTCAGTGGGAAAAGAACCCCAGGTATTAAGAAGCCACCCGGTGAGCGCGAAGGATGAGGTCGCAGCCACGGGAGAATCCCCACGTCTTGTGCCTAAAGACGTCGAAGGAATAAACTGAGCGAAGTTGAAGTTGAACAGGACAGTATCTGAAAACTAGTCCGATCTGTCCATTTTTATTTTCAAAGGAACCTTTATGTCTCAACAGGAATCTTCGCGCTCTAGGCTCCCAGGCTGGGCCACAGGATTCGGCGCGCAAGTTATTGCCGGCCTTATCATCGGCCTCATCTTGGGTTTCATCGCCTCCGGCATGGATACCGACCCAGACAATCCCGGTTGGTTGACCACCCTGCTCACGGGAGTCGGTAGCGCCTACGTCCAGCTGCTCAAGGTGATGATCCCGCCGCTGATCTTCGCCGCTGTTGTTACCTCTGTCGCCAATTTGCGCAAGGTGGCTAACGCGGCTTCCCTGGCGATTTCCACACTGGTGTGGTTCGCCATTACCGCATTCTTCTCTGTCTTGATGGGCATTTTCGTTGCCGTCATTATGAAGCCGGGCGTCGGCACGAGCGTCGATGCCGCCACTGCGCAGGATCCTTCCCACGTCGGCTCGTGGACCGCGTTCTTTGAGCAGCTTCTGCCACAGAACTTCGTAGGACTTTCTGCCTCGCTTTCCGACGGCGAAGTATCCCTCAGCTTCGGCGCGTTACAACTGCTTGTCATTTCCCTGGCCATTGGTATCGCCGCAGTCAAGACCGGAAAGTCCGCCGAGCCGTTCCTGCGCTTTACCGAGTCCTTCCTCAAGGTCATCCAGGTCATCTTGTGGTGGATCATCCGCCTTGCACCGATTGGCACCGCCGCCCTTATCGGTAAGGCAGTAGCAACCTACGGCTGGGACGCCTTGGGCTCGCTGGGCAAGTTTGTTCTGGCTATGTACGTGGGCCTTGGTCTGGTTTTTGTCGTGGTCTACCCCGCCGTACTGAAGTTCAACAAGATTCCAGTCATGGGCTTTTATAAGCGCGTTTGGCCGGTCACCTCGCTGGGCTTTGTTACCCGTTCTTCCATGGGTGTCATGCCAGCTACCGAGCGCTTTAGCGAAAAGGCCATGGGTGTTCCCTCTGAATACGCTTCCTTTGCCGTTCCGCTAGGAGCAACCACCAAGATGGACGGCTGCGCATCCGTTTACCCGGCCGTTGCAGCCATCTTTGTTGCCCAGTTCTACGACATTAACCTCGACTTCACCCAATACCTGCTCATCATCTTTGTTTCCGTCATTGGTTCCGCTGCTACCGCAGGCACCACGGGCGCAACGGTTATGCTCACGCTGACGCTATCTACACTTGGCCTTCCGCTGGCTGGTGTCGGTCTCCTGCTGGCCATTGAGCCGATTATTGACATGGGACGCACTGCACTCAACGTCACCGGACAGGTACTGTGCGCCACCGTCGTTGCTAAACGTGCCGCCATCCAAGACAGGGCAACCTGGGACGCAGCAGAAAGCGGCGTCAAAGACATTATGGATTCTGACTCGGCCGCAGCCATCGGTGCCAAGGCTTAAATAAGCCCTCAAACATAATAAACGCCCGCAAGGAAAACCTTGCGGGCGTTTAGCTATGCGCTTTTACTTCTTGAGGCCATCAACACCATCGGTGTCGATCTGCTCCTTGCGCAGCTCCTCGGTGTGAGTCTCGGTGTCGCGAACGGTGTCCTTCTTCAGGTTGATCTTCTCAACCGGAACGGTTTCCTTGTTCACGTTAACCTGCTCCTCGTGCAGGGTGACGGAAGCTTCCTCAGCGTCACCGGAGATGGTGCCGTTGTAGTTCTTGGCATCTTCAGCGCTGATCGGAGTGCGCTCAACGCTGACCTCTTCGCGCTCAACCGGGACCTCAACGGTCTCGGTGTCGGTCACAACGTACTTGCGCAGGCGAGCCTCGCCGGTAGCCACGCGCTCCTTGTTGACGTTCAGCTGCTCCTCAGAACGGATGAGCTCACCGTCATTGTTGGTGTGCTCTGCTGCGGTGTTCTTGGTAGCAGCGTTATCAGCAACGCCAGCCTTACGCTCAGCAGCAGCCGCATCAGTGGTGTGGGCAGCTTCCTTCTTCTCGTTAGCGTGTGCACCAGCAACGCCTGCACCAGCGCCAGCAACGCCGGCACCTGCGGCCAAGTTGTGGTCCTTGTCAGCGCCAGCCTGAACGTCGCGCTTGGAGTCCAGGTTGGAGTCCTTGTAATCGGTAACGTCCTGTGCATTATCCAGGCCGTAGTGCTTGAAGATATCGGACTGTGCCTCTGGGGTCAGCGGCTTATCGGAATCGAAGTCTGGGGCGTCCTTGATGCGGTCCTTGGAGAAGCCCAGCTTCAGGTCATCGCCGGAGAAGTCGTGGCCGCGCAGCGGAACGAGGCTGGAGTTCATACCGAACAGGCCGTGGTTAACCTCAACGAAGGTAGGCTGGCCGGACTGGTCATCAACGAATACCTCGTTAACGTTGCCCAGCTTCTCGCCGTCCTTGTCATATGCGGTTGCGTTAAACAGATCCTTAATGTTCTTACCCATTGTCAGTAAATCCTTTCTGCTATTGGTATAGCTCTCTTCAGCCAATCAAAAGGACATATTCTTGCCCCCACATGTGGAATGCGGGGGTGAGAATCGCTATTTGCTTGGTGTGACAACCACCATACGGAGAATTCAAAATTTTTCGACCGCCAGCAAGAAATTTTTGCCGTTTTACTCACCCAGAGAAGACTTCATGCAGCTCAGAGCAATCAATAACATTTTCATAACGTTAAGAATTCTGCACCATAAATGGCCCGAATCTAAAAAATAGATGTCGTTTCACGACCCCGCAGCGCCGTAGTCAACACCCTCGACTTTCTCCAAATCATTCAAGACTTACCCCACCCCCAAAAGGCGGTGCCACTAAACCCACAGAGTCCTTTCAGAAGGGTGTATGCTTTCTGCGAAAAAGCACAGGCTATGTACAGGCCCTATTCACTCGAACGGGTCTACACACATGTCGGTCTAAAAAATCAGCCACAGTGACCGCCCGAAAACTTAGAAAATTAAGGCCTAGCGAAATAGGTACGGGCGGCGGTTTTCCACGCCCGCCGGCTCCACGTGAATGAACGCACTGCAGCTTGGATACAGCTCATCTAGGGCGATTTCCACGACGTCAGCAACCTCGTGGGAATGCATAACGCTCCACTCTCCTGGCACCTCCATGGTCAGGTAGACCAAGCGCTGACGGCCGGAAGCGACAGTACGCCGGTCCGTGAAGGTAACCGATTGCTCCTTTTCCAACCGGGCCAGCAGCTGGCGAATCTGCTGGCGCTCATCCGCGGGAAGTGCTTCAGAAAGCAAACTGCTCACGGAATCGCGCAGGAGGGTGTAACCAGTCCACAAGATATTGATACCCACAGCGAGGGCTACTACAGGGTCTAGCCACATCCAGCCAGTTAAATAAACGGCGGCGATACCGACAAGGACGCCGACGGAAGTCCAGACGTCGGTAAGCAGGTGATGCCCATCCGCATCCAAGGTGGCAGAACGGTAGCGCTTGCCGGCGCGGATGAGCGCGATACCCACCGCCAGGTTAAGCACAGACGAGAGCGTAGATAATGCCAAGCCCCAGCCTGCCTCAACAATCGGCTGCGGAATAAAGAAGCGCTGGATGGCCGTATAGATGATCATGCCGGCCGCAATGAAAATCATCGCGCCCTCCACCAAGGCGGAGACGTACTCCGCTTTGCCATGGCCAAACTGGTGGTTATCATCGGCCGGCTTGGCAGCAATCCGGAGGGCATAAAAACCGGCGACGGCCGCCACGAGGTTCACTACGGATTCGAGAGCATCAGATAGGAAGCCCACCGAGCCGGTAAGCCACGCGGCCAAGGCCTTAAGGATGATGGTAGCCACAGCGGCGGCGATGGATAGCTGCATGAAGCGCTCAAGAATGCGCTGCTCTGAGCCCATGGAGGACATAGTCACTTCTCCCTTCGGTTCGGTTGCGGACCGAAGGTCTCGTTCACGGCCGCGGGCACTGCGGGCGCTGGCTGGCCGGGCTAAACGCCAGTATGTCGACCAGTCATCTCGGAATTAACCGAGGGAACTACTCCCCTTCAAGAAATCCTAACTTTATAGGGCATGTGACACCGGCGCAAGATCGAAAAAAGCCACGGGAAACTCCCGTGGCTTAAATTGTGGAGCCTTAGTGCTGGCCCTCTGCAAACTCTTCTACCAGCTTGGCGTTAAAGGCTGGCAGGTCATCTGGAGTGCGGGAGGAGACCAAGCCCTGGTCACAGTGAACTTCCTCATCTACCCACGTGGCGCCCGCATTGCGCAGGTCGGTCTGCAAGGAGGGGAAGGACGTCAAGGTACGACCCTTAAGAGCTTCAGCATCGGCCAAGATCCATGCACCGTGGCAGATAGCACCAAGCGGGAGATCCTTGCTCATGTGGTTGCGCACGATTTCTACTGCGGCCTTGTCCAAGCGCAACAGGTCGGCATTGTCGGTACCGCCAGGCAAGATAATGCCATCGAAAGACTCGCCGGTTGAGTCAGCGGTAACGGCGTCAACGGAAATCTCCGTGCCCTTCTTGCCGGTGATAGTACCGGCCTTAGGGGCGATGACGCGCACGGTAGCACCAGCGTTCTTCACGGCCTCCAACGGGGAAGTCAGCTCAGAGTCTTCGAAACCATCGGTAGCGATGATTGCAATGGTCTTGTTGTCTAGTTCAGCCATAATGTGACCTCCTATTGTTTGGGTACCTTGCCCACAGTAACGCGGAAGATTCTCAATCGCTACAATTTCTCCGCCTGCGCGGGCAGTGCCTTCTCCGTTAGGAGGCCCAAGACTTAGAAGACGCGGAATTAACCGCCGATCTTAAAGTCGCACACGTCGCCGTCTTGCATGATGTAGTCCTTGCCTTCTTGGCGGACCTTGCCGTGCGCGCGAGCTTCGGCCATAGAGCCAGCGGCTAGTAGGTCATCGTAGGAAACGATTTCGGCCTTGATGAACTTCTTTTCAAAGTCAGTGTGGATAACGCCGGCGGCTTGCGGGGCGGCAGAGCCCTGCTTGATGGTCCACGCGCGGGCTTCCTTCTCACCGGCGGTGAGATAGGTCTGCAGCCCCAGCGTGGCAAAACCCGCCTTGGCCAAAGTAGCCAACCCCGGCTCATCTTGGCCCACGGACTCAAGCAATTCGCGCGCTTCGTCTACTTCCAGCTCAAGCAGCTCAGTTTCTGTCTGGGCGTCAAGGAACACGGCCTCGGCCGGGGCGACGAGCTGGCGAAGCTCTTCCTTCTTTGCGTCGTCGGTAAGCACGGCCTCGTCCGAGTTAAAGACATAGAGGAAAGGCTTTGCCGTCATCAAGTGCAGATCGCGCACGAGCGAGAGGTCAATCTCGCCCTCCTTAGCTGCTGCGAAGAGGGTGCGGTCATCTTCTAGAATCTCCTGCGCCTTCTTGGTGGCTTCCACCTCAGCAGCCAGGTCCTTATTCTTGCGCGCATCTTTTTCAAGGCGCGGCAGAGCCTTTTCGATGGTTTGGAGGTCCGCGAGGATGAGCTCGGTATTAATAACGGAGATGTCATTGCGCGGGTCAACTTTGCCATCAACGTGGATGACATTGTCATCGGAAAAAGCGCGCACCACCTGGCAGATGGCATCTGCCTCACGGATATTGGCTAGGAAGGCGTTACCCATGCCTTCACCCTGCGAAGCGCCAGAGACGATACCGGCAATATCCACGAAGGACACGGTAGCGGGCAGGATACGCTCCGAGTTAAACATTTCCGCCAGGTGGGTCAGGCGGGAGTCCGGCAGCTCCACTAGGCCCACGTTGGGCTCGATGGTGGCAAACGGGTAGTTCGCCGCCAGGATCTCGGAACGGGTCAGGGCATTAAACAATGTGGACTTGCCCACGTTGGGCAGGCCGACGATTCCTAGTGTAAGACTCACGGGGCCAATCCTAACTCACCCACCTTCTTTTAAGGCAAGATGGTGGGGTGAGTTCTGATAACCAACCGCTGCCCGAGGCTCCCAAGACGGGCCTGGGCGATAAGTTTGATGAAAGCTTCGATACCAGCAAGCTGGAGGATGTATCGCCACATCCGCCGGGCGATCAGGTAGATCGCTCTGTCATTGCCGGCGAGGTAGTTAAGTCTGCGTCCCTATGGGCGGTCCGCCTGCTCATCATCTGCGTTTTCCTCTACGCCCTCTACCGCCTGCTCGGCAATTTCTGGCAGGGCATCTTGCCAGTGCTTTTGGCCCTCATCATCTGCACCGTCCTAGCCCCAGTGGCTAAGAAGTTGCGCAGCATTGGCCTCCCCGCCGCGTTGGCGGCTGCCGTAACCATTTTGGTTTCTTTCACGGCAGTGGGTGGACTCATTTCCTTCGTTGCCCCGGACTTCATGCGCCAATCCCGCTCTTTGTACTTGCAGACGGTCTCCGGCATCCAAAGCCTGCAGCTCTGGGCACAGGGCCCACCCCTTAACCTCGATAGCGAGGATATGAGCAGCTACATCGATGAAGCGGCTTCCTGGCTGCAGCAGCGCGCTGGCGCCATCGCGGGTTCCGTCTTTACCGGTATCGGCACCGCTACCTCCATCTTGGTCACCCTCTTCATTGTGTTGGTGCTGACCTTCTTCTTCCTCAAGGACGGCGCCAAGTTCCTCCCCTGGCTGCGCGATGCCACCGGCAAACGCGCCGGCTGGCACCTTACTGAGCTACTCACCCGCGCATGGACCACGCTTGGAGGCTTTATTCGTGCGCAGGCAGTTGTCTCGCTTGTCGACGCCGTCTTTATCGGCATCGGCCTCGCCCTCATCGGCGTCCCCCTGGCCATGGCTTTGGCAATCATCACCTTCATCGCCGGCTTTATCCCCTTCGTCGGTGCAATTGTGGCCGGTGCCCTTTCCGTCACCATCGCACTGGTGTCCCTTGGTATTACCAAGGCCTTGCTCGTTCTTGGACTGGTCTTGCTGGTCCAACAGCTGGAGGGAAATGTCCTTTCCCCTTGGCTGCAGTCCAAGGCCATGGACCTGCACCCCGTCATCGTCTTGGTTTCTGTGACCGTAGGCTCTGCGCTATTTGGCCTGGTGGGAGGTTTCCTCGCGGTTCCGGCAGCCGCGATGTTCGCGGTGGCCTATCGCTACAGCCAAGATATGATGAAGCTCCAGTCGGGCGAAAAGACCGCCGCGGAGCTGGACTTTTCCACCGTAGCTGGCTACCTCATCGGCCGTTATACGGAGGAACAAGGGCGCTATAAGCGCGAGGCGTGGCTTAAAATGCCGGACTACGCAGCCCCAGAAGGCGCAGTGGCGGACGTAGCCGCGGACGGCAACTCCAATTCCCTCGACGCTGCCCTCAACGTGGAATCCACCCCGAAAGAGCATGAGAAGCCCGGCGTGCGCTCCAACCTGCGCCGTGCCCGCGATGCCTTCGAGGGCCTTTTGAACGGAGATTCGAAAAAATAGTGGGCTGTGTCGGCTGTACGTGCCATGCTGGGTTCCATGACTTCCACATTGCCCGTGCTGCTACTTTTTATCGGCCTCACCCTCGGCGCGGTAATGGGTTGGTTGGCCCATTCCTACTCCGCTGCTCGTTCGGCGCCAAGTGCCGAACACCGCGCGCTGCAAGAATCGCAGCGTCGCCAAGCTGAGCTCCAGCCGCTGGAAAAGGCCATGGACCGCTTGGGGTTTCAGCTCCAAGAAATTGAGGAAGACCGCACCGCGCTGCTCGCTTCCCTTTCTAGCCAGGTCCAGGCGGTAACCCTTACCTCCTCTCGTCTGACTGAACGCACTGACAAACTTGTTAGTGCCTTGCGCTCGCCCAATACCCGCGGTCGTTGGGGCGAGGTGCAATTGGAGCGGGTGGTTGAAATAGGCGGCATGACCAAACATGTGGACTTTGACTGCCAGGTTTCTGCTCCGCTGGGTGGTCGCATCGTTCGCCCAGACATGGTTATCAAGTTGGCTGGTGGCCGCCATATCATTGTCGATGCCAAGGTGCCTTTTACTTCTTACCTCGACGCGCTGGAGACCGATGACCCAGAAGAACACGCCGGCTTCTTGCGCCGCCACGCACACTTGATGCGTGGCCACGTCCAAGCACTATCGCACAAAGACTATATTGAAGCGTTTCAACCTACACCCGAATTCGTCATCCTGTTTGTCCCTGCAGATCCTTTCCTCGATGCTGCATTGTCAGTGGACCCAGAACTCATCGAGTATGCCTTTGAACGCAATGTAGTAATTGCCACCCCCAGCTCGCTTTTTGCCCTCCTGCGCACGGTGGCTATGGGGTGGCACCAAGAAGACATCTCAGCCAAGGCAAAGGAGGTTCAGCGCCTAGGGCGCGAACTGTACACGCGCCTGAATACACTTTCTGATCACTATGGCAGGGTGGGCCACAACTTGGAAAAGGCAGTCGAAGCCTACAATGCCACACTGTCCTCGCTAGATTCCCGTGTCGGCGTCACCGCCCGCAAATTGCACGAGATGGATATCCCAGGCCGCACGGACCGCACGCCACGGGAGCCCATAGCCATCGATACGTGGCCGCGCGGGCATTCGCCACTATAAATCCGGCGACTTAGTGCGTGGAAATAGCCATGGGCAGGCACGAACCGGTAGGATCTTCCGACGTGTCACAAGCCAAGCAAAGAAAGTCTTCCGCCGCCCAAAGCTCTGGACTCCCCAGCATCACGCTGGGCACGGGCCTTGGGCTGCTCGCGGCAATTTTGCTCACCGGCGCGTTGATTTCCATCCTGATGGGTACCATCGGGTGGGCTTACCTCGCCTTCCTCGTCATCGGCTCGCTGCTGGTGGCGCTCATCGTAGAAGAACGCGGCCTCTTCCTCACGGTGGCTTCCATCCCCATCTTGTATGCCATCACGGTGGTACTGGCCGGATTCTTTATTACCAAGGCCAACTTGCCAGAGGGAGCATCACCGTTTTCCAAGACGGCTACCGTAACCGCAGCTTTCCCCCTTGTCCAAAGCTTTCTCTGGCTCCTCATCGCTTTAGTAGGCGCAGGAATCATCGGCTGGTTGCGATGGGTCCGCTACCGTAAGACGGCACGTCGCACCGCTAAAATGGAAACTTCCTCCCGCCGTTCCGATGCTGAGCAAGACCGCCGCAATCGCGCTGAGCGTTTATCGGTCGCTGACTTGATGGCGCGCGATAGGCTGGCAAAGGAACCTACTAAAACTCCAGCCACTCCGCAGCGCGCCCGCGCTTCTCACACGTTAAGGAAGTCCCGCCCCACGCCCAAAGATCGCCTGCGTGGGCGCGACCGAGAGGAACGCCGCCGCCTCCAGCAAGAGGAACGCGCAAATCCAATGCGCCCGGATCCAACCCGGCGCGCCGGCGATTCGGTACCGGCGTCTAAGGAGCACAAGCAAGCGCCCAAGCAAGGTTGGGACGATAACCTCTATGACGAGGACTAAAACAAAAGAAAGGCCCGGAAACGGGCCTTTCTTTTTTTAGATGTAGTTTAAGCGCGCGCCTGTTTAAGTGCGTGCTGGGCGCAGGTCGCGCGGCAGGGCGAAGGTAATCGTCTCCGTAGAGGTAGTTACCTGTTCTACGTCGCTATAGCCACGCGCATCGAGAAATTCCAATACCTCGCGTACCAGCAATTCTGGTACAGATGCACCACAGGTGACTCCGACGGTGCGCACGCCTTCCAGCCAGGCATCGTCGATCTCCTTGGCAAAATCTACGAGGTGTGAAGCCTTAGCACCAGCCTCGAGCGCGACTTCGACCAGGCGCACCGAGTTAGAGGAGTTTTTAGACCCCACCACAATCATCAGGTCGCACTTGGGGGCAATGGCTTTGACGGATTCTTGGCGGTTTTGGGTGGCGTAGCAAATATCGTCTGAAGGCGGATTTTCCAGATGCGGGAAACGCTCGCGCAGTTTATTGACGATGGTGATCGTCTCATCCACCGAGAGCGTGGTTTGGGACAGCCAAATAAGCTTCTCGTCCTGCAGGAAATCCGGCAGCTTAGCAACGCCCTCGACGCCATCCACAAGGTGGGTAACCTCCGGTGCTTCGCCGGCGGTTCCTTCCACTTCCTCATGTCCTTCGTGGCCAACCAAGAGGATGTGATAGCCATCGCGCTGGAAGCGCTGGGCTTCCTTATGCACCTTGGTTACCAATGGGCACGTGGCGTCCAACGTTAGTTGCTTGCGCTGCGTTGCCTCTGCCCGAACGGCCGGGGAAATACCATGGGCGGAAAAGACTAGGTGGGCACCTTCTGGGGCTTCAGAGGCCTCGTCAACAAAGATGACGCCGCGTTCTGCCAAAGACTCTACGACGTAGCGGTTGTGCACGATTTGCTTGCGTACATAAATGGGCGCGCCGTACTTTTCCAGCGCCTTTTCTACGGTTTCAACCGCGCGATCTACGCCTGCGCAGTATCCGCGCGGCGCCGCGAGGAGAACATTTTTACCTTCAGTCATGGCTCCCAGAGTATCGAAACAGCACCCAAAACAATAGTGGGGCCCACCGCCACCATTCCGGCTACCCCGAGCGGGGCAATCATCTGCGCTGGCCCCTAAACTAGGCGGAAGAATACGGCAGACTGAAGAAAGGGAGGCTGTGTGAATCAACCGGCAAATACTCCGGATACTCCCTGGCCCGTTGGTAAAGTCAACGACCAAGTCAAGGGCTGGATCGAGCGCCTGGGCTACCTGTGGGTAGAGGGTCAATTAACCCAAATTAATTTCAAACCCACCTGGAAGCTGTCCTATCTCACGCTGCGTGATGTACAGCAGGAAAAGTCCGTGCAGCTGACCTGCCCATCATCAATGTTGCAGTCATTGTCAGCACCGCTAAAAGACGGCGACCGCGTCATTGTCCATGGCAAGCCGGCTTTTTATGCCGGCCGCGGTTCTTTTTCACTGTGGACCACGGAGATTCGTCATGTGGGCATAGGTGATCTACTCGCGCGCATTGAGAAATTGCGCCAGCAGCTTTCGGCAGAGGGACTTTTTGATCCTGCTCGCAAGCGGCCACTGCCTTACCTACCGCACAAAATCGGGCTGATTACCGGCCGCGGTTCGGCCGCGGAGCGAGATGTGATGGCGGTAGCTCATGATCGCTGGCCAGCGGTACAATTCCGAGTTCTCAATACCGCGGTTCAAGGTGCGAATACCGTTCCAGAGGTTATCGATGCCCTCCAGCAGCTAGATGCGGATCCAGAGGTAGACGTCATCATCATCGCCCGCGGTGGTGGCTCTGTAGAAGACCTGCTTCCCTTCTCAGAAGAAGCGCTGCAACGCGCGGTCGCGGCTGCTGGCACTCCGGTGGTCTCCGCCATCGGCCATGAGCCGGATAGCCCGGTGCTCGATAACGTCGCGGATCTGCGCGCTGCCACGCCTACCGACGCCGCAAAGCGCGTCGTCCCCTCCGTGGCCGAGGAGCGTGCCGTTATCGCAGAGGCACGCTCCCGGATGGCTGCCGCCTTGCGCGGCTGGGTGGAAAGGGAGCGACGCGGCCTGGACAATATTCGTTCCCGGCCCGTCATGGCAGACCCCATGACCCCCATTCGTACGCGCCGCGAGGAAATAGAGCGGACTCGTGCCACCATGCGCCGGGAAATTGAGGTCATGGTAGAACGCGAGACCCGCCACGTGGAGTCGCTGCGTGCTCGCGTTTCAGCTTTGGGACCTTCAGCTACTCTCGCCCGCGGGTATTCCATCGTCCAAGTGGTACCCAAAGATGGCTCCGGCCCCGAAGTTGTCACCTCTTATGAGCAATCCCCTCCCGGCGCGCAACTGCGCATCCGCGTGGGCGATGGGTCTATTACCGCTGTTTCTATGGCCTCCCAGGCCGCCGATTAATCACCGAACGAGGAGAAAACAATGTCAGAGGACACCATTGGCACCGGTCAACCAGGCCAGGATGCTTTTACCCCAGTAGAAAAATTGAGTTATGAGCAAGCCCGAGACGAGCTCATTGAAACCGTAAAGATCTTAGAGCTCGGGCAGATGGGCTTGGATGAGTCATTGAAGTATTGGGAGCGCGGCGAGGCCCTTGCCCGAACGTGCGAGGCACATCTCGACGGCGCAGCAAAGCGCGTTGAAGCAGCGCTCGAGAGGGCCAAAAAAGCAGACGCAGAAGGAGACGAGTAGTGCAGATTTATGGGTATCCAGGTGAGCGGGTGGATTTTGTGTCGAGGTCTGCGGCCGCCGGTTCCATCATGGCGGGAGACTCCCGGGAATTCGTAGAGGAATTCTTTGGCCCAGCACATACCCGCGATGATGACGAGGTGAGCTATTTCTCCCAATCCGTGGTGCTGCGCTTTACAGGCGATAAGGTACGCGAAATCGCTATTTATCCGCAGCGTTCCCAGCGTGAGCGCATCGATGTTTTTGTAGGAAAGACGCGCCTTAGCGGCTTAGATGAGGAATCCCTCGCAGAGGTCATTGCCCAGGCCGGCGACGGTCTTAGCGCCACCGCTGCGGCAGAAGGATTGGGCGAGGTTATTTTTCGGCTATAGGTGCGGCGTCGATAAACGCAGCGGTAGCAGCCTCAAAATCGCTATCGTCTGCGGCACCGGAGATAATGAGGCGGGCGTCGCCCAAATCTGTCACCCACAGGCGGCGCACGGAGTCGTCATCACTTTCTAGTACCCGCACTTGGTGCCCTTTGACCTCACGGGCAGATTCGATGCCGCGGTAGTTGGCGTCGTATTCCTTACCCGCATCATCGGCCGCCACCTGTGTCTGAGTAGACTCCACAAACCCTTGGTCAGCGGTCACCCAGCTGACCACGGTGGCGTTTTCTCCTCCCATATCAACGCGGCGGGCAGCATTAGCCTCCCAGCCCTCTGGCATATCAGGATTGCGAATAGCGCCAATTCCTGCGCGAGCTTGGGTTTCAAGGAAGGTTTGTTCATCCACTTCCTGCACCGCTCCCTGTTGAGTTTCGGAATTGATCGAGCATAGGCCGGTCGCTCCTACGGCCAGCAGCATCATGATCACCACGACGGCGAGGGACAGGGAGATATCCTTCGCGCCTTCAAAAATCTTTGGTCTTTCTTCTGCAGCCACGCGCCTTAGTATCGCACGGTGTGCTTCCAAAAAGCCACACGGCCCCTTCTCCCCCGAAAGTTTGATGAATCCCCCACAAATGGGGCGCAAAATCGGACCCATTAGAGCAAAAAAGTGCGAGAATGGAAAGGTAGAGCATCAAGGGGAACACCCCTCGATGAGAAAACTATGGAAGGCAACCACTACACATGTCCGAAAATACGTCTTATCTTCCTGACCGCAACCTGGCGATGGAACTGGTTCGTGTCACCGAGGCAGCAGCGCTCGCTTCCGGCCGTTGGGTAGGCCGCGGCCAGAAGAATGAGGGCGATGGCGCGGCGGTCGACGCCATGCGCAAGCTCATCAATTCCGTAGCCATGAACGGCGTCGTTGTCATTGGTGAGGGCGAAAAGGATGAGGCCCCTATGCTATTTAACGGCGAAGAGGTAGGCACCGGCGAGGGCGCCGCCATGGATATCGCCGTGGACCCCGTTGACGGAACTCGTTTGATGGCAGAAGGCCGCCCCAACGCTATCTCCGTCATCGCGGCCGCAGAGCGCGGAACCATGTATGACCCTTCCGCAGTCTTCTACATGGAAAAGATTGCTGTTGGCCCAGAAGCAGTCGGCGCTATCGACATCAACGAGTCAGTGGAGTGGAACATCAACTCCGTGGCCAAGGCGAAGAATATCCGCCCGGAAGATCTGACCGTCGTGGTCCTTGACCGCCCGCGCCACGAGCAGCTCATCTCTGAAATTCGCGCCGCCGGCGCAAAGGTGCGCCTCATTATGGATGGCGACGTTGCAGGCGCCATCGCCACCTGCCAGGATTCCAATTCCATCGACATGATGATGGGCATCGGCGGCACCCCAGAAGGCATCATCACCGCCTGCGCTATGCGCTGCATGGGCGGCGAAATCCAGGGCAAGCTGTGGCCAAAGGATGAAGAGGAAGCAGAAAAGGCCCGCGCAGCCGGCCACGATTTGGACCGCGTCCTTAAGACCACTGACTTGGTCTCCTCCGAAAACTGCTACTTCGCTGCCACCGGCGTGACCAATGGTGACATGCTGCGCGGTGTTTCCTACCGCAATTCCGGCGCTACTACCCGCTCACTGGTTATGCGTTCCAAGTCCGGCACCATCCGCTACATCGACTCCATCCATAAGCTATCCAAGCTGCAGGAATATTCCGTAGTGGATTACACCACCCCGACCAAAAACTAGGGGGCACCCCCGAAGGCGGCCCTCCTGGTAGATCTCCGCCATACTGGAAAGCACACACTACCCAATTAACTGAGGTGATCTTCACATGACTGAATACCGCATCGAACATGACACCATGGGCGAAGTAAAGGTTCCTGCAGATGCCCTGTGGCGAGCACAGACCCAGCGCGCAGTGGACAACTTCCCTATCTCCGGCCGTGGCCTCGAAAATGCGCAGATTCGCGCACTTGGCCTCCTTAAGGCAGCTTGTGCTCAGGTAAATAAGGATTCCGGCAAGTTGGACGCGGACAAGGCCGATGCCATTATCGCCGCCGCTACTGAAATCGCCGAGGGCAAGCACAATGATGCTTTCCCTATCGACGTTTTCCAGACTGGTTCGGGCACCTCGTCCAATATGAATACCAATGAGGTTATCGCCTCCTTGGCACACCAGAATGGCGTGGAGATTCACCCGAATGACCACGTGAATATGGGCCAGTCCTCTAATGACACTTTCCCCACCGCCACCCACGTTGCCGCTACTGAGGCCGCCGTTAATGACCTCATTCCGGGCTTGAAGGTTCTGCACGAGTCCCTGAGCAAGAAGGCCAAAGAATTCGCCGACGTGGTCAAGGCGGGCCGTACCCACTTGATGGACGCCACCCCGGTTACCCTCGGTCAAGAATTCGGTGGCTACGCCCGCCAGATTGAGCTGGGCATCGAGCGGATCGAGGCCACCCTGCCACGCTTGGGCGAGCTGGCCATCGGCGGTACCGCCACCGGCACCGGCCTGAATACCTCTGCGGACTTTGGCGCTAAGGTCACCGAAGAGCTCAAGAAGCTCACCGGTGTTGCGGAACTAAAGGAAGCAGAGAACCACTTTGAGGCACAGGCCGCACGCGATGGCTTGGTGGAGTTCTCCGGCGCCATGCGCGCGGTTGCTGTGTCCCTTAATAAGATTGCTAATGACCTCCGCATGATGGGCTCTGGCCCACTGACCGGCCTGGCAGAGATTCACCTGAAGGACCTGCAGCCAGGTTCCTCCATCATGCCGGGTAAGGTCAACCCGGTCATTCCGGAGGCCGTCACCATGGTTGCCGGCCAGGTGGTGGGCAATGACGCCGCAGTCGCCTTCGGCGGTGCCCAGGGCCACTTCGAGCTCAATGTCTTCATCCCGATGATGGCACGCAACGTGCTCGAGTCTGCTCGCCTGCTATCCAATGCCTCCCGCGTCTTCGCCGATAAGTGCATCGATCACATCGAGGCCAACGAGGAGCGCATGAAGCACTTTGCGGAGTCTTCCACTTCCATCGTGACCCCGCTCAACTCTGCTATTGGTTACGAGAACGCGGCCAAGGCCGCCAAGCATGCCTTGCATGAGAAGATCACTGTTCGCCAGGCCGTCATTGATTTGGGCTTTGTCGATGGCGAAAACCTCACCGAGGAAGAGCTGGATAAGCGCCTCGATGTGCTGAGCATGACTAACCGCGACCGCGATAACTTCTAAGTATCCGCCGCACCGCTACCCCGCCCGGGCAGGACCCGGGCGGGGTTTCGCATGCCTGGGGTAAGGGGGACGTCGGCAAGAGCAATGGCACATCTCACATAAAGAAGGATGCACCTCTAAAATCACCCTTTTTGCACTTGGTGCAAGTTTGCACCGAGTGTAACGTTACATGACGTGCAAGAAGAACTATCACTACGCGAGCAGAAACGTCTCGAGACGCGCCTGCGCATAGAGGATGCCGCCACAAAACTGGTGGATGAACAGTCCTTTAGCGCAGTCACCATTGAGCGGATCTGCGAAGTAGCCGGTATTTCTCGGCGCACCTTCTTCAATTACTTCGATTCCAAGGAATCCGCCGTTTTGGGCGCTCCAAGCACCGAGTTTACGGAAGAGATGCGGGAACTCTTCCTTAATGAGCCAACGACCAGCATGGTAGACCTCGTCCTTCAGTTGGTCAGACGGCATATGGAAGGCCACCACATCAACCCGACTATCCGGGATCGCCGCAAACGCATCTCCAATGATCCAGATGCAGCTGCGGCGGCAATAAGCCGGAAGCGAGCAAAATCCATTGAGCTCATCGATCTCATTGAAGAGCGCCTTAACAAAGAACCGGAGCTTCGCGTCCTTGACAGCTGCTCTTCTAGCACCGAGGCGATGCTCATCGTCGGCCTCGTCCGTGAGGCACTTTGGTTGGCGATGGCATCCCCGGATGCAGATTGCAGCCTAGACCTCGGCGCGCGTCTCGATACTTCCCTCACGCTAATAACAGACTTTATGAAAGGAATGCGATGGTAGATACGGCTGCTAAGGCCCCCTCACAGGGCCAGTCCCGCGCCGATAACCTCGGGCTTATTTTCTCGGCCCTAATGCTCACCATGCTGATGAGCTCCTTGGGCCAAATGATCTTCTCTTCTGCTCTTCCAACCATCGTTGGTGAGCTCGGCGGCGTCGACCACATGAGTTGGGTCATCTCCGCCTTCCTTGTCACCATGACCATCGCCATGCCTATCTCCGGCAAGCTGGGTGACATGTTGGGCCGCAAGTGGCTCTACATTGGGGGTATCGCCACCTTCGTCGTGGGATCCACCCTCGGTGGCTTTGCCAACTCCATGTCGCTGCTGATTATCGCCCGCGCCGTGCAAGGCTTTGGCGCTGGATTCATGATGATCTCTTCGCAATCCATCATCGCCGAGGTCACCTCCTCCCGTGAGCGCGGCAAGTTCATGGGCATCATGGGCGGCGTCTTTGGCCTGTCTTCCGTCCTCGGCCCCGTCCTCGGCGGCTGGTTCACCGACGGTCCGGGGTGGCGCTGGGGCATGTGGATGAACATCCCGCTTGGCATCCTCGCCATCATCGTGTGCACCTTGGTGCTGCACCTGCGCGTCGGTGAAGCCGACATGAAGCGCTTCGACTGGCTCGGCGCAACCTTCATCGCTATTACCACCGCGTCCCTTATCCTCATGACCACCTGGGGCGGCACCGAGTACGAGTGGGGCTCGTCCATGATCCTCACCTTAGGTGCCATCACCATCATTGGCGCCATCATCACCATCCTGGTGGAGCTGCGCGCCAAGGAACCGCTCATTCCAGTTCGCCTATTCAAAAACCGCAACATGGCCCTTACTACCCTGTCCGGCGTGGTACTGGGCCTGGCAATGTTCGGTGTTCTGGGCTACATGCCTACTTACTTGCAGATGGTGCACACCCTGACCCCAACCAAGGCGGGTCTGATGATGATCCCGATGATGGTGGGCCTTATCGGCACCTCCACTGGCGTGGGCTTCATCATTGCCCGCACCGGCCACTACAAGGTCTACCCCATCATCGGCCTAGCCATTACCGCTGGTGCATTGTTCTGGATGTCTCACCTGACCGTAGAGACTTCCCTGAAGCAGCTGGGCTGCGAGTTCTTGGTCTTCGGCATCGGCCTGGGCATGGTTATCCAGGTCCTCGTGCTCATCGTCCAGAACTCCTTCCCACTGTCCCAGGTGGGTACCGCTACCGCGGCGAATAACTTCTTCCGCCAAATCGGTTCCGCACTGGGTGCTTCCCTGGTTGGCTCCATGTTCATCCACAATATGAAGGATGAGATGGCCACCCGCATGCCAGAAGCCTTCCAAAAGATGGGCCCTGAGGGCGCCGCCTATGCAGAAAAGTTTGGCAATGCCGACGGCGGTGCCAATAGCCTCACCCCAGATTTGGTCGCGTCCTTCCCCAAGCCAATCGAGGAAGCAATCCTCAATTCCTATAATGACGGCCTGACCCCGGTTATCGCTCTGATGGTTCCGTTGGTCATCGTCGCGCTCCTTCTCCTCCTGCCTCTGCGCGAGGAGCGACTGAAGGAAACCATTGACTAATGTCGCTCACACCTGCAGAAACTGTGGCTACAAGCCAAGAGCTGCATGCCTTGCGCGATGCACTCCCGCTTGCCGACGCCCCCATTGAATCCGCCCTCGGCTATGCTCCTGGCGGCCTGCAGGCGGCATTGGATGTTCATGCCAACCCCATCGAGGTATGGCGCACTAGGGACTATCTAGTTTCCTTAGCCCGCGCACACGGTATCCCAATCCCGCGCTTTAGCCGCTTGAGCGATAACATGCGCTCATCGGCGCAGCGCTGGTTCGGCCCCTGGGACGTTCCTACGATGTAGCGCCCCACACGCCCCGCTCTCGGCGGGGTATTTTTTATTGCCAGAAACCCATCTGCCGCAGAACTTGGGACCCAATTCCCAAAATGGCAACGATGGCGGCAATGATGCCGATTGCCGCGCCGGCGCTCGATCCTCCACCAATGCCGCTACCGTCTGGTTCAGTGCTTCTCCAGCCGGGCGAGTTTCCCCGTTGCGCAGCAGGTATGGAGTAATACGCACCTCGGCCGTGCCTTCCTGCAAAGCCTCATATGTGCCGTCAGAATGCACCGCAAGAACCTCCGGATCGGACGAGGTTAGCGATGACCCCGGCACCCCTAACCGGGCACCGTCCCATCCCGCAATGCTTACGCCAATGCTGCCGGAATCGCCCACATGGGTACCGCCGCTAAAACGTAGCCGCGCTTGCCAGAGCGGCTTCCGGTACCGCAATGGGAAATGCGTGCCGTCCTTCGAGGCGCTCTGAGGCGCCCGACGCCGCGTGCTCGGAATAATGGCCGGCCGTCGTGCTTCCAACCTGTGCCTGGGCAAATTAGTGGTTGGCTGGGTTAAGCAAGCTGTAAATATGCCCCGCACCGCCAGAATAGGAACCGTTAGAGCGAATGAGCTGATTCCACTCGCTGCCAGAACCGCCATCAGTAGACCAGTTAGCAATGGCGCGTTCCATCGGTGAAGAAGTGAGGTTTTCTGCGAAAAAGGCGCCGGACTTTACCGTTCACGGCTCCTCCCCGTCTCCACGGCGATGATCAAAATCGTAGTTTTCCTCCGCAGCGCGCTGCATCGCGGAGTGTTCCAATCCCCTGCTCCAGGATATGCCGTTGATATATGCGGTGCGGTCCGGTGCGACGTCGCGAAGCCTAGCACCAGCAAACGGAAGATTGGCATCCCAGGCCTTGGCGCGCAACTCATGCAACTGGCGGGTCACCGTCTCGATATGGGACTGTAGCTCAGGAGTGGCAAACACATAGGCCACACCACCATCAACCTGGGTGATGTCCAACTGGGCAACAGGCACCGAGCCTGCGGAGGGATAGGACAGCTCCCGCTGTAGGAACAGAAAGCGCCCCTGCCGTCATAGCCGCAACGGTGGACAAAGCAAGGGCACGAGTACGCACAGACATTTAAAAGCCTTAGAGAGATAGCGTACGAATACTCTCTTAACTTTATTCCTGTGCGCTGGGAAAAGCTAACGCTTCTTTTCCTCCGGCTTGGGCAAAAGCAGCTCGTATACATCAGTATCGCGCCACTGGCCCGCAAGCTCGCCGTAGGTCATCTTCGCCATGTGAGAGTAAGTGCCCACCTTCACGAATCCACGGGACTTATGCAGCCCCGCAGAACCGGCGTTTTCAGGGAAGATCCACGAGTGGATAGCCCACTTGTGCAGGTCCTTACATACCTCAATCAAGCGATCCAAAAGCGCGCCGCCGATGCCGCGGCCCTGCGCCTCGGAGCCCAAGTAAATAGAATCCTCCACTACTCCGTGGAAGACGGTGCGGGTAGATACCGGCGCCGCAGACACCCATCCCAAGACCTTCGAATCATCATCGGCTTCAACAGCCACATGCACCGAGGGCATGATTTTGCCGGCTTTGAATTCTTCAAAGGTCAGGGAACGGGTCTCGTAGGTGGCGTGCCCAGTATTGAGTCCCTGTTCATAGATCTCTCGCATCTGGGGATAGTCCGCCGCGGTAAAGGGGCGGATGCGGAAATCTTTCTTCTTTTCGTCCGAAGACGTCTGCTTGGCGTTCTCGCTCATATGCAACATTATTACTGGGCAATGCCCAACTTCGCCACGCTGTACACATCACGATCGCCATACGCGAACATGCCTGGCCTAATCGCCGCCTTCCAGCAGGTCGGTGACGAGCTCTGCAATGGCGGAACGCTCAGAGCGCTGCAGCGTAATATGCGCAAAAAGCTCGTGCCCCTTGAGCTTTTCAATCACTGCCTGGACGCCATCGTGACGGCCCACGCGCAGGTTATCGCGCTGCGCTACGTCATGGGTGAGCACCACCCGCGAGCCCTTGCCCAGCCGAGAGAGCACGGTGAGCAAGACATTGCGCTCCAAGGACTGTGCCTCGTCCACAATGACGAAGGCATCATGCAGGGAGCGGCCGCGAATATGCGTCAAGGGCAAGACCTCAATCAGGCCGCGCTCATGGATTTCTTCCATGACGTTTTCAGACACCAAGCCTTCCAAGGTGTCATAGACTGCCTGCGCCCATGGGTTCATCTTGTCCGATTCGGTGCCCGGAAGGTATCCCAACGACTGCCCACCTACCGCATACATCGGGCGGAAGACTACGATACGGCGGTGTTCGCCGCGCTCGAGTACAGCTTCCAATCCGGCGCACAGGGCGAGTGCCGATTTACCAGTGCCGGCGCGTCCGCCAATGGAGACGATTCCGATATTTGGATCCATCAGCAAGTCCAAAGCTATGCGCTGCTCCGCGGAGCGTCCTTGCAGGCCGAAGGCATTGCTATCGCCGCGCACGAGCTCCACCACACCTTCCGCGGTGATGCGCCCCAGCGCGGACTGCGCTCCCGCTACTAGGGTAAGTCCGCAATGGACTGGTAGCTCCTCCACGGCAGTGCCCTTTTCAGTGTGAATGCCGTCTAGCATGACTTCCCCATCACGGTAGAGGGCGTCGATGACATCCGAGCTGGTTTGCACGGTTGCCATTCCGGTATAGCCGGTCAGAACCACATCCTGGGCGTGGTACTCATCCGCCTGTACACCCACTGCGCCGGCTTTCACGCGCAGTGGCACGTCCTTGGTGACTAGCACGGTATCTTTACCTTCGTGTGCAAGGTTGAGGGCGCAGGCCAGGATACGGTGGTCCCCCTCTGGGCCACGGAAGGCAGAGGGCAACAAGGATTGGTCTTGATGGTTCAATTCCACGCGCAGGGTGCCGCCATCTACGTTCACGGGGACAGGCTGGTCTAGCGCCTCATAGGTAGCGCGCAGTTCCTCCAAAAAGCGAAGAGCTTGGCGGGCGAACCAGCCAAGCTCTGGGTGATGACGTTTTCCTTCCAGTTCAGAGATAACCACAACGGGAAGGACCACATCGTGCTCTGCGAATTTGCGCAGAGCCCAAGGGTCAGAAAGCAAGACCGAGGTATCCACTACATAAGTCTTGGTAGCGACGGTGTTATCGGTTGTGGCAAGCGGAGTAGAAAGTACAGAGGGACGAGTCATGGTGGCAGGGTTCTCCCTTGAAATGCGGTAGATCAAACTTCTTCCGTATAGCCCCAAATTCCGGGGTTGCCACCCAACGTAGGCACCGAAGGTTGAAATTACATGGGTGCAAGATGAACTTTAAGAAAACGAAAAATCCCTCCGCAGCAGATGCTGCGAAGGGATTACCTCAAAAAGAGCTTTTTACTTCTCTACGGAAGAGGTGAACTTGCCGCTCTCATCCTGGAGCCAGGAGATAACGCCATTGTCGAACTGCTGGGTCCAGCCCTTGCCCTCAGTAGCCTTCTCCTCGGCAGCCTTAGGCAGGCCTACCTCTGCGTCCAGACCGCCCTGCTCCTTCCAGGTTTCAGCGATCTTGCCGACGATTGGCTGAGCCTCATCGCCATCCTTGGCCATAGCCAGCAGGTTGCCGCCGTCGAAGGTTGCCAAAGAACCCTTATCGGAGGACTCTACGCTCTGTACGTCGCCCCACTCAGCCTTCTTCTCCTCAATGGCAGACGCCAGAGCTGCCGGAACCTCCTGGTCGCCATTGGCGGTGGAGACGGTCTTGGTGTCGCCGTCCTTGGAATCAGCATCCTCAGACTCGGAACCATCAGCATCCTCAGACTCGGAGGATTCCGCGTCCTTATCCTTTTCGGAGGTAGCTTCATCAACGGCGGAGCCAGCAGCGTCGGAAGCATCAGCTGCTACGGAACCGGCGGTGTCCTTAGCGTCGTTAGCTGCATCCTCGGCATCGGAGCAAGCTACGAGAGCAACGGACAGGGTTGCGGCAGCAAAGCCACCTACGATACGACGAGTCATCTTCTGCATTTCTGCATCATCCTTTCATCAAGAAAGTAAGTTAATTCTAATTTTTATTAAATCGCCCTTCATGACGAACGAAGCCCACCATAATGACACCACCCAGCGGGCGCCACCCACACGGACAGGAAGCAGACAGCAAATACTAAAGTACTACCTCCGTTTGCGCTGCTTAAAAGCCTTCTTTTTATTTTGTAACGAATTGTTAACGTTTCTTCGCGCTTGCTTAGCCCTCACCTTTTCCCTGGCGCTTCGCTTCGGTTTCTCCTGCCGTGAGGACCGTGCGGTGCGGCCCTTGGCGACGCCCACGAAGTCCTGAATTGCCTCTCCGTCATCCTCCTTGCGCCATACCAGCGCAATCTCCGTCACCGGCACGGACTCATCCTTTAGCCCGAGTGGCACCACCTGTTTCTTGCTGAGCACCTTGAGCAGGGGGCGCGGTGCAATCGCGATTCCCACATTGGCTGCCACCACTTGGAGGGCATCGCGGACCGCGGGGACATCAACGAGCCCGGAATCGGCGAGGCGGTAGTTGAGGTGTTCATCTGCGACGTCGGCAAGCGTGAGTTCCTCGCCTACTTCGGCATAGACCGAGTCCTTCGGAACCGCAATTCCTGGAGCCTCTTTATAAAGGCGCACCACATGAAAGGACTCATCCACGCGGGCATCCGGCAGACGCGCGAGGGCCACATCCACCTCTCCACCTAGCAGCGGAGCTAGCGCATCGTCTGCATCAACGGTGTATAAACCACCATGAGCAGTATTTTCTTCGAATCGGCGGAACCACTTTCCAGGCTCCGTACCGGTGGCAAAAGCTAAGCGCAGCATAGAGGACAGTCTACTGAAAGTGCTACGGTAATTACGTGACTGAAGAACATAAGCAACCATCCGGCACCGCCATGCGTGCCCAGACCGCAGCGAAGAAGCTTGGCATCTACCTGCCCGCTGCGCCGGACGAGTTTCAAAATAGTGCCATTAGCCACGAAGAGCTGCGCGAATTGCAGCATAACCCGCCCGAGTGGCTGCAGACCTTGCGTCGCGAGGGTCCTCACCCCCGCCCGGAAGTCGCCCATAAGCTGGGCATCTCCGTTACCGCGCTCAAGAAAAACGATATGGATAAGCCGCTAACCACAGCGGAAATCAATCAGCTCCTCCAAGAGCAACCAAAATGGCTCCAGCAGGCCCGCGCCACCATGGCGCAGGCCCGTGGGCATGAGGTAAAGGACTAGACCAGCTTCCAGTCCTCGAGGCCCTCATATAGTGGGTAGTGCTGGGCAATCTTATCCACGCGTGCGCGGAGGGCCTCCACATCGGCGTTCTTGCCCTGTACCAAGGCGGTGCCGATGATATCTGCGACCTCGGTAAAGGCCTCAGCATCCAGACCGCGGGTTGCCAGCGCAGAGGTACCAATGCGCAGGCCAGAGGTGACCATCGGCGGACGAGGGTCATTCGGGACGGCATTGCGGTTAACTGTGATGCCTACTTCATGCAGCAGATCCTCTGCCTGCTGGCCGTCCAACTCGGAATTTCGCAGGTCAGCCAAGACCAAGTGCACGTCGGTGCCGCCGGTGAGCACGTCCACGCCAGCCGCCTTAGCATCCTCCGCGGTAAGGCGCTCCGCCAGAATGCGAGCACCCTCCAAGGTGCGCTCTTGGCGCTCCTTAAACTCCTCGGTCGCGGCAATCTTCATGGCAATGGCCTTTGCAGCGACTACGTGCATCAGCGGTCCGCCCTGCTGCCCTGGGAAGACGTTGGAATTGATCTTCTTGGCATACTCCTGCTTGGCCAAAATCATGCCGGAGCGTGGGCCACCCAGGGTTTTGTGCACGGTGGTGGACACGATATCAGCGTGCGGCACCGGGCTCGGGTGCAGGCCGGCGGCCACGAGGCCAGCGAAGTGAGCCATATCTACCCATAGGTAAGCGCCGACCTCATCAGCAATTTCACGGAAGGCCGCAAAATCCATGGTGCGCGGGTAAGCAGACCAGCCACCAATAATAACCTTTGGCTTCTCTTTCAGCGCTTGCTCCCGCAGCTTATCCATGTCCACGCGCATGGTCTCTGGGTCCACCTCGTAGGCGGCAACATCATAAAGCTTGCCGGAGAAGTTCAACTTCATGCCGTGAGTCAGGTGACCGCCGTGAGCGAGGGACAAGCCCAAAATCTTGTCTCCTGGCTCAGCAATGGTGGACAGCACCGCAGCGTTCGCCTGCGCACCGGAGTGTGGCTGAACATTGGCGAATTCCGCGCCAAAAAGCTCCTTCGCGCGGTTACGAGCCAGGTCCTCCACGACGTCGACATGCTCGCAGCCTCCGTAGTAGCGGCGGCCTGGGTAGCCTTCAGCGTACTTATTGGTGAGCACGGAGCCCTGCGCCTGGAGCACGGCGCGAGGCACAAAGTTCTCAGAAGCGATCATTTCCAGAGTTTCGCGCTGGCGGGAAATCTCTCCCTGGATAGCGCCGAATACGTCCGGGTCAAGGTCGCGGAGGTCAGAGGTAAAAGAAGCCATAAAGTGTGGTCCCCTTCTCAATATCAAGCGGTATGGGCTGCTGCATATCTTATCGTGCCCAGCACCCGAAGGGGGCATACTTTTACCCATGGATTAGGCAAGTGCGACAATAGAGCCATGGCGCGCACATTGGATTCGAGTCCCTACCTAGATTTTGACCGCGAGACCTGGCGTGGTTTGCGTAAATCCATGCCCCAGGTGCTCACGGAGACCGAGGTTGAAAAACTTCGCGGCCTAGGAGACCGCATTGACCTAGATGAGGTGGCTGATGTCTACCTCCCTCTCTCCCGCCTTATCCACATGCAGGTCACAGCGCGCCAGCAGCTCACCTCAGCTACTGAATCCTTCTTAGGAAATCCTCCAACGCACGTTCCGTTTGTCATCGGCGTGGCAGGTTCGGTAGCGGTAGGAAAATCCACCACTGCCCGTCTCCTACAGGTGCTTCTGCAGCGTTGGGATTCTCACCCCGAGGTCGCGCTCGTTACTACCGACGGCTTCCTCTTCCCCACCAAGACCTTAAAAGAACGCGGTCTCATGCAGCGCAAGGGATTTCCGGAATCCTATGACCGGCGCGCATTGCTCCGCTTTGTCACCGACGTAAAATCAGGAAAGCCACTGGTCAAGGCTCCACTGTATTCGCATATCAGCTATGACATCGTGGACGGAAAATACCAGGAAGTCCATCAACCTGACATCCTGATCCTAGAGGGTCTCAATGTGTTGCAAACAAGCCCTACGCTCACCGTGGCGGATCTCTTTGACTTTTCAGTCTACGTTGATGCCCGCACCGATGATATCGAGCAGTGGTATATTAATCGCTTCCTCACCCTGCGCCACACCGCTTTCCGCGAACCTAATGCCCACTTCTCTGCCTTTGCAGATATGGACGATGAGGAAGCGCGCGCCCAAGCCCGTGAAATTTGGCAGTCCATCAACCTGCCCAACCTCGTAGAAAATATCCTGCCCACCCGCATACGAGCCTCCCTCGTACTCAAAAAGGGCTCGCATCACTTGGTGGAACAAGTGCGGATGCGCAAGCTCTAGCGCTTATTTACCAAAGCGGCGCGAACGTTGGGAATAGTCCCGCAGGGCACGGAGAAAATCCACCTTGCGGAATGCCGGCCAGTAGGTATCTGTAAACCAGATCTCCGAGTACGCGGCCTGCCATAGGAGAAAGCCCGAAAGTCGTTGTTCACCAGAGGTACGGATAACCAGGTCTGGGTCCGGAAGCCCCTTAGTGTACAGGTGCTCACCAATAGATTCTGCGGTGACGCGATCCGCCATCTCCGCAGCAGAGGTTCCTTTCTCGGCTTCCGCGCGCACCAAGTTCTGCACTGCGTCTACGATTTCTTGGCGTCCGCCATATCCCACTGCCACATTGACGATGACCCCGGTATTGTCCTTAGTTTCCGCTGCCGCCGCCACCATGCGCTGGCGAATATCATCCGGGAGCAGATCAAGGTGGCCGACAAGGCGGACTTGGCAACCGACATCGCTGTGGGATAGGTGCATAACCACATCCGAGATGATGTCAAAGAGTAGTTCTACTTCTTGTTCGCTGCGCTTTAGATTCTCCGTGGACAGCAAATAGATGGTGACTACTTCGATATCGGTATCGCTGCACCATGAGATCATCTCTCCAATTTTCTTCGCGCCTTGGCGGTGACCGTGGCTGATATCGGTAAAACCAGCCTCGCGCGCCCACCGGCGATTGCCATCGGCCATGATGGCAATGTGTTTGGGCTGCGGCTTGCCTTTAATAAGGCGCGCCAGACGCGCTTCATAAGCCGGGTAAGCCAGCTGTTTGAGAGAACTCACGCTCATTAGTCTATCCGCCTAGAAAATGGACTTTTTGCGGTTATCGTAAATGCCAGCTTCTTTCATCGCCTCATCCACGGCTTCCTCATCAAATGGATCGATACCGTGGTCTTCCGCAAACATCATGCGGCGGCGGAAGCGTGAGTAACGGCGGTGAAAATTCCATCCCGCGATTAACACTGCAACTCCCATTAGGGCCAAGATCAGCAAGCCGATGGGCGAAGCTTTGCCAAATTCAGGACCCATTGGACCGCCTTCGGCGCCCTGGGTGCCTTGAGCAAGTACAAATGCATCATTTGCGGCTAGAACGAAAGAGCCATACACGCTCATGTCTTAAGCCTCCTCTTTTTCTTCGATGCCTGCAAAAAGGTTGTTTTCTGGCAAGGAGGTAGAAACGCGGGTTTTCGCCAGCTCAAACTCCTCGGTGGGCCACAGGCGTTGCTGTACCTCCACCGACGTCGCCAAGAAAGCACCAGCCGGATCAATCTGCGTGGCATGCGCACGCAGAGCCTCCTCACGATTGCTGAAATAGTCTGCGCATTCCACCTGGGTCGTTACACGCGCCATGATATCTCCAAACGCGGTGTCCCAGCGCGCCAGCATCGGCCCATAGGGGCTAGTTTTGCCCTCCTCCAAGAGCAAATCATGGAATATCTTCATGCGCTGATAGACGAAGCCATGCGAGTAGTACAGCTTTAGCGGCGTCCACGCCTCACCTAACTCTGGGTGATACTCGGCATCGCCAGCCTTTTCCCACGCAATCATCGAGGCCCGATGCACCATCAAATGATCTGGGTGCGGATACCCGCCATTTTCGTCATAGGTGATGATGACGTGTGGGCGAAACTCGCGGATCACCTGGACAAATTCCTGCGCAACGGTGTCGTCTCCCTGCAACGCAAAGCAGCCCTCCGGTAGCAGCTCTTCCATAGACTTGCCTTCAACCGGATCCGGCAAACCGGAGTCGACGTAGCCCAGCCAGCGATGGTGCACGCCTAGCGCACGCGCAGCTTTAGCCATTTCTTCCCGACGAACCTCGCCCATATGTTCCTTGATCCCAGGGCGGTCCATGGCGGGGTTAATCACATCGCCGCGCTCGCCGCCGGTACAGGTCAGCACCAAAACCTCGTTGCCTTCTGCGGCATAGCGCGCGGTGGTTGCAGCCCCCTTGGAAGACTCATCGTCCGGGTGCGCGTGGATAGCTAGTAGGCGAAAATCGCTCACTGAAAATCCATCCCCTTATAAATCTAGGTTCTTTGAACAGATGATTATCCTAGTAGATAATTGGAAAACAGTGGTCCTCGGCTAGAGTGGGAAGCATGACTTCCGCCGGAAAATCTCGCTCAGCCGCCCGCTATGGCTCTCGGGGGCCTTCTGAAAAGAACTCAGGTAGCTGGACTAATAAGGCGCTGGTGCTGATCTTTATCGCCATTTTTATCGCGCTCATCTTCTTTGGCTTCCGGTACTTTCAACAAAAGGAGCGCGTGAACGCGCAGGTTTCCATCGTGACCCAAGAGGTTTTGAGCGATGACACCACCCGCGTCTGGGTCGACGTCACCCGTAACCACACCGATGAAGAGGCTTATTGCATTGTCCAAGCCTTTGATTATTCCAAGTCCGAAGTAGGCCGACGCGAGTTTCCTGTTCCCGCTGGCGGAAATGAAACCCAGCGTATCGCTGTTGACGTCCCGACCAACGCCCGCGCCGTCGCTGGCGGCGCTTATGGTTGCTCTGGCAATATCCCCGAATACTTGGATATGGATAACCCTGACTACGCGGAAAGCCGCTAGCCGCGTGTGCTAGGATTTGTAGCGCCTAGAACTGGGCATTTGCCTAGTTCCACTTTTACTTATGGCCCCAGGGACAACTAGGGGCTTTGACCACAATTCCTATCTACGGAAGGTTGCAGAATGGCTGAGCAGCAAAAGCAGTACATCACCCCAGAAACCAAGGCGAAGCTCGAGGCCGAGCTGCAGGAGCTTATCGATCATCGCCCAGTAGTCGCGGCTGAGATCAACGAGCGCCGTGAGGAAGGCGACCTCAAGGAGAACGCCGGTTACGATGCTGCTCGTGAAATGCAGGACCAGGAAGAGGCCCGCATCAAGCAGATCTCTGAGGTCCTCGCGAATGCCACCACCGAGCGCGGTGCTGTTCAGGAGGGTGTAGCCCACACTGGTTCCGTAGTTCACGTTTACTACAACGGTGACAAGGACGATAAGGAGACCTTCCTCATCGGTACCCGCGCCGCTGCTTCTGACAACAAGGATTTGGAAACCTATTCGGAGCAGTCGCCACTGGGCGCTGCCATCCTCGGCGCGCAGGAAGGTGAGACCCGCGAGTACACCGCTCCGAATGGCAAGACCATTTCGGTCACCATCGAATCCGCTGCGCCGTATGATTCTGCTAAGGCCGCTACTCCGCGCGAGTCCTAAACTTTAAGCCAATTACCACTTTGGAGAAAGAGCATATCCCCATGAAGAAGTTCTCCCGTTACGCTGCCGCTGGTCTCGTCTTCACCGCCGGCCTCTCCCTCGCTGCTTGCCACCCACCCAACCAGCAGGACTCTGATTCCAAGGTAGAAAATGCTTCTACCTTCACTGGTGAGGCCCCAATGCAAAAGGACGCTGACACCAGCTCTTCCGCACCTGAGTCCGTTGTTCAAGAGCAGCAGCCTGTAGTTGAGTCCGGTGTCCCTGAGGAGCCAGCACAGCCGCACCTGAATGGTACCGCCACCGAGCTGCCGCAGCAGTAAAAAGACGGAAGGGCCGAGGGTTTCCTCGGCCCTTTTTTCATGTTATTTTTCCACGTTTACTTCCCGCACCCAGTCCCCGATTACGCCGGGCACTACAGCGGGCGGCTCGCCTAATAGGTCGCGTTTATTGGGGTCCCTTTCGACCTGCGTAGTCACGGACTTTACGCGCTTTTTCTCACTATCCTTACCGCGCATCCCCATCATCGGGCCATAAGCCCGCGCCCCGCCAGTAGAACGACCGGCATTGCCCCCGCGCGTTGCCGCGCTGTTTTCGCCGCTTCCGGTTCCAATACCAAGGCTGCCGCCCGCACCGGCACGCATACCGGGTCCTCCTACGGTTCCTGTACTGGCGCCAAGACCTGCGCGCGAACCAACTCCAGCGTAGGGAATTGCCGCGCCAGTTCCGCGTCCAAGGCTTTGGCCCAGTTGCGCACCTCTTCCGGCATGCCTTATATCGGCGCTACTGCTGAAGATTCCCGGGCCGGCTCCGAACCCACCACGCAGTGGCTGTTGCTTACCAAGAGCACCGCGACCGGCATCTGCAGGCCTTCCGGATGCCATCATCGGTGCCATACTCCCGCTCGCGGAATGCGCATTAGCTGGTGGCGCAACCGGGCCGCTACCGTTGAGCGCCCCCGTACTCACTCCAGCACCAACGGGATGTGCTGTGCCACTAGGAACCTGCCCCATCACCCCATTCGCTGCGACAGCCCCCGGCATCGATGCCCCTTGGGTGGATACTTCGTTGCCCCCAATGGTTACTTGTTCTCCCAGCCCCAGCCCTTCCAGCGCATTTCTGCCACTAGTATGCATCTGCTGGTGAAAATCGCTGATTTCCTGCGGGCTCATCCCCACAGCATCCAACCCGTTCACGTTTCCATTGACAACGTCAAAGTTTCCGGGCCCCAAATCGCCTCGCGCAATCGCCTCAGCAATCTTTTTCGGCCACACCACTGCTTCGGTAGTGTAGCGCTGACCATCACCTTCTACTCCGACGAGTCCCGCATCGACGCCTCCGCCTCCCGACGCCGGCGATTGCTCCATCAATGCATGCTGGTAAGGCATGGCCTCTATGGCGAATCGCTGCAGGTCTGGTTGCAGCATGGCCAATGCGGCCTTTTCCGCAACTTCGCGCTCCACTGGTTCTGGGATTGCCATCACTTCCATAGCCATAGCCATCGCCGCCGGCTGCATCCCCATGAGCTTGGCATGGAATCCGGTTAGCTTCTCCCCCATGACCTTTGCATTTGCCACAAAATGGCTTCCCGACGCCGCCACCTCCCGAATCTTCGCCGCAGCCCGCGACGTAGCCTCGCTGTCATTCTCACTTTCCAAAGACCCGGCTGCTTCCTCTAACCCGCTGACAATATCGTCGACTTCCGACGCCAATGAGCTCCACCGCGCATTTGCCTCCGACACATTCCAAATCTGTGTCGACATCAGGTCCGTCGCGAGCTTCACGATGTCGGTGCCAACATTCACCACCGGCATAGAAAACCCGAAGGGACTGTACCCTGGCTCCGGCTGGTTCATAATCGGCATAGTCTCAATGCCTATGTCCCCACCCGCATCCGCAATCTCCATTCCCCTGCTATTCGCGTCCTCCTGCGCCTGAAAGCCACGTGCTTCCCTCCCCAAAGAATCAGAAAGCCAATCAAGCTGTTTAACAAAGCTGGAAATGGAATTCCGAGCAGATCCAGGATCCGAACTCAAAACTCGCTCATGAATTGCACCAACATGATCGATTCCAGTCACCGAAGAAAAGCTGCCGGTTAGAGGGCTTTCAGCAGCAATATTGTTGCCAGCAATGCCTTGATTCAACCGCTCAATTTGATTTATATTTCTGCTTACATTAGCAACATTAATTTTCATTTATTCCCCCGAATTTCAGTTAAATTAAATCTTTCGTCACTTTTCCAGCTTTTTCGCAAGCGCTACTTTCGGTGTTTCCAAAGCTATTCGCTGAAACCGTAACCACTCCTCGCACAGTAGATAGCGTTGCACTGCACGCGAGCTCCGGGAAAATTTCTCCCCGCTGAATTACAACTCCAGACAATTCGCTATCTGTAGTTTCTACCACCAAATTTGGATTTACTTTCGAATCATCAAATGGTTCGTAAGTAGAACTGATGGAAAGAACTGTCTCCTCAGAAATTGCTTTGTAGCTACACCCCTTATAACCAGACTCCGCAATATCCGGGTCCTCATAGCGTTCCAGCCCAAGCTCTTGCAATTTGGTTTCCGAAATCTCTACACATGGATCGAACACTTGGAACCCTGGCTGAGTCGGGTCGAATTCCCCCAGTGGCGGTAGGACACCGGATGATTCTCCCGGCCCCGTGGCGCCGGCCTCCCCCGGTTGGCCGGCGCCTTGCACATTTTCCTCGCCGTCGGTGCGTGCCGATTCCCCCCGATTGCTGTCCGCGTCATCCCCCAGGTCCCCGTTGGTTCCCCCTGCACCGTCGGCCGAACTAATGCCGCCAGTTTCGTCCACATTCGTGGTTTCCTCTGACGCGCTCCTCGTACCGATGTCCGCAACGCAGCTACCCAGCACAACGGAGCTACTGACCATCAACGTTGCTACGGTTACCTGACGCTTCACAACAATCCTTCGCGCACTCACTTTCTGACGAGAGGAACAAGATAGTGAAGAAGAGAACTCTTCACTTCGTTTTCCTGTTCCGGTACACAGCATGCACGGAACTCCACGAATTTTCTACGCAACCAAGAAGGTTAACGGCGATTTAACAAAATTATTCGCCCCATATGTCGCATCCATAACGCCTAAAAGGCGAAGTTTCCTGCTTATTAGCTGTACTACTCCTGAGACCACCCTTCTAGACCAAATAAAGCCTAAACCCTCACTTTATCCCCCGAACTACCCCACTAATTACACGCTTGTAAGCGTTTTATGGCAGCAAAAAGGCCCGCAACACAGTGCGGGCCTACGTGAAAAGCTGATTAGTCTCGCTGGAAATAGCTCAAGAAACGAAGAATCTCAGTGTAGAGCCAGACCAAGGTCACAGCGAGGCCGAGAGCTACGCCCCAAGCATTGCTAGCGGGAGCGCCGGCACGGATCATACGGTCAGCCTGATCAAAGTCAGTCAGGAAGGACAGCGCACCAAGAACGATGCAAACAAGCGAGAAGATGATGGCAATCGGGCCGCCATCACGCAAAGGGTTGAAGTCGAAGAAGATTGCACCCAGGAAGTTAACCAACGCCATGACAGCAACTCCGGCGACCAAGCCGAAGAGGATCTTGGTGAATTTCGGGGTCACCTTAACTGCACCGGTCTTGTACACGATCAACATGCCGATGAATACACCAATGGTTCCAACGATTGCCTGGCCGATGATTGCCATTCCGCCTTCACCTTGGAAGTTCACATTGGCAAACATGAAGGAGAAGCCACCAACGAATAGTCCCTCAAATACGGCGTAAATCAGTGTGACCGCAGCAGAACCCCACTTCTTGCCAAAAGAAGCAACCAGCACAGTAATGAAGCCACCGATGCCACCGACCAGAGTCAAAGCCATGGCAATACCTGGATTTACCATTCCCAGCCCAAAATTGATGGCTGCGGCGACGATAATGACGCCGAGGGTGATGCCTGTCTTGGTGACGACGTCATCCACGGTCATTGGACGAGCAGCTTCGTCCCCGTATCCAGAATTTTGGCGGGTACTATTTTCGGTCAGAGAACTCATTACCGGATTGCTTGAACGCACGGTTGTCCTTTCTAAGAGAGGTGCAATTTAGCTATCTCATCCTGTTCAACGAGACACCGCCCTATAAAGTTCCGCAGTCTTTCCATGTAGCTAAAAGTTTTGCGAACAGTTTCCGCATAAAGGCTGTGGAGACTTACCAAAACAAAATCTCGAGACACCATAGGAACGATGTCTCGAGACTTCACACGGTGCCCCCAGTGGGACTCGAACCCACACTGAATCGATTTTAAGTCGACTGCCTCTGCCGATTGGGCTATGGGGGCAAGGCAAGGAATATTTTAGGCTACCTTACCCCGCAAGAGTTAACGAGGGGTACCCTCTGCAGCGAGACCTGCAATAATGCCGTCGAGAATGTCCTTTTCACTAATGAAGAAACTACGCGCAGCGCAATTTCGCTCGATTAGTTGCATGATACCTTCCACGGCTACTGCCCCACCGCCGATGACATCGGCACGGCCGGGGTGAATGACGGGGTTGAGGGCGCGGACGTCGGAAGGCAGGGCAATAAGCTGCTGCAAGAGCACGCGCAGGGCACCGAAACGGAGCTCAGAGCCGTGAATGGCATCGGCATCGTAACGCTCGAGGCCTTGCGCCAGTGCGGACAGTGTGGTGAAAGTGCCCGCACAGCCGACGATGGTACGAGCCTTAGAAATAGGTACTATGTCCTCGACCTCGGCTGTTCGCTCACCGACGTACTCCGAAGCGATCTCGATCTCCGATTCGGTAGGTGGATCGGTGCGCATGATGCGCTCGGTCAGCCTGACGCACCCCATGCGCGCCGAATGAGTGCCCAAGATTTCGCCATCCGCCGTTCCTACAACGAACTCAGTCGAGCCGCCGCCCAGATCAATCACGCAAAATGGACCGCGGTCCGGCTCTAAATCGGCCACAGCGCCATTAAAGGACAACAGGGCCTCTTCCTCACCCGAAACAACTTCTGCCTGAGCACCTGGCTGGATTTGGCCGAGCAGATCAGCGGTCATATCGAAGAATTCCTGCTGATTCTTGGCATCGCGAGTAGCAGAGGTAGCGACCATCCGCACCCGGGAGACCTTTTCAAACTTCATTTGGCGAACATAGCCCTCCAGGGCCACGCGTGCACGGTCAAGAGCCGCAGGGGCGATTTCACCTGTGGCGTCCACGCCCTCTCCCAGACGGATGATTTCCATCGTACGAGTAATATCGCGGACCTTGCCATCATCTTGAACTTCAGAGATGAGCAGGCGAATCGAATTTGTTCCGCAATCAATCGCAGCAACGCGAGTCATAGCATTCCTCCTATTCCGCGTTAGAAAAATCGAACTGCGCTAGGTCAATTCCCAAATCTTCTACCGTGGGCCAATCCTGGGGGATAGCGCTTCCTCGAAGCTTGCCATGGTCGGCGGCCATAGCTACCGCTTCAGTTCCCAACCGGAAATGCTGCGGCCCCTCAGCCAGGGCGTAGGCAATGAGCACGTGCAGGCACTTCACGCGATCCGGCATACCTCCACCGGAGAAATCGGTGCCGAGATCTTCGATGTCATTGCGCTTGGACAAAAAGTATTCATGTGCACGCTGGTAATCAGCAGCCAAGTCCTCATCCTCACGCAGTCGGGATTCCATCCACTTCATGACGTGGGCAACTTCCAAGCGTGAAGCTTCGGCCGTAAGCCGTGGGTCAGTGAGGTAATAGAGGGTGGGGAATGGAGTGCCGTCGGCAAGCTTGGGCGCTGTCTTAATCACCGCAGGCTGGCCATCTGGCGTGCGATAAGAAATCGCCAGCACTCCGCGCGGAGTGCGGCCCAATTGCTCAGTTACTACAACGATGTCTGCATCAGTGACGGTCATGCGGACAATTATCGCACATCCGCTTTCTCTTCCGGTGCCGGCTCAATCGGAAGATGATTTACCTGCTCGGATGGCGCTTCTTCTTTAGGGGGTTCAGCCACGGAATCCCACAAGACCTCATACCAGTCGCGGGAATCTTCTTCCTTCTGTCCGTCTGTGGTGAGCTGGTCTTCCGGCTTAATCTGCGGGTCAATGATGCGATAGGCAGTTTCGCCCTCATCAACAACCCCGAATCGGCGCCGCGCCTCCTGCTTGATGTACTCATCGGATTTATATTTATCAATCTTTTCCAGCAAAGCAGCTTTTTCATCTTGCTTGGCAGCGATTGACTCATTCAAGCGGGCAATTTCGGACCGGCCATGATAGTAATTGCGCAGGGGAACAGCGATAACCAGCAATACAACCAGCACGATAGCCATGATCACGCCTACTCCGGCGATACTCATCCGGTCTGGCTTTTGCTTCTGCTTTAGTTGTGCGCGCTGAGCTTTACGGACATCTGCAGCACGCGAGGCTACCGGAACCCTAGTGCGGCTCCGGTTTCGCTGCATCTTTCTTTCGCGTGCCATAGGTTTCCAATCCTAGCGTCGTCACTCCTGTAACAGAGACTTGGCACGCGCATTTTGGGTACACTAAAAGAAATTCTCCCTCCCAGTAAGGAATTTTTATGTCCCTCAAGCGCCTCCTACCCGTACTTACCGCAAGCCTATTTCTCGCCAGCTGCAGTCCCTCTGCCCAAGACGGTGAGTATCCCGTCTACGGCGACGATTACGATCTAAGCACCCAAGACGGCATGGCCGACTACCTCAAGGAATATAAGACCCTGCCAGATGATTACATCGACCACGATGCTAAGGAGCTAGACGGGAACGATAAGCCGGAGAGCTTTGAAGCCAACGCAGCGTCCGTCAAGAAGGCCGGCGAAGTTACCTGTAAGAATGACGAACTGCTGCAAATCGCAAAGGACTTCTTCCAAGGCGATACGGACAAGCTAGGTAAAGCTGTAACGTCAGCAGGCGGACCCGATGAAAAATATGGTGACGTTTTTGAGGCCCTCGACATCCCCGATGACGCACCTGATAATGACAAGTATATGGCCGCAGCGATGACCCCGCTGGGGGCTGTTATGTCCTGTGGCGATGAGTTCAGCGATGAAGAACTGGAAAAGGTCGCGGCGTCCATGCACACGAGCTAAAGGCTCGAATCATATTCCCCTCACTTAAGGAATAGTCATGCCCCTCAAGCGCCTTCTTCTACTAGTAGCCGTCGGCACTCTACTGAGCGCCTGCAGCATTTCCGACCAAGAGGAAGAATCTACCGCCCAGACTAAATCCTCCACACCCAACAGCACTACCAGCAGCGAGGTTCCCACCACCACAAGCAGAAGCTACGATCTCAATACCAAGAGCGGCTTCATCTACCACATCAAAGAGCATGGGACGATTCCGGACTACTATTTGAATGTGTTCGCCTCCGGAGCTTCCGAGGCCGAAGAAGGCCCCACCAGCTACGAGGTCAATGCCACGACCCTGAAAAAGGCGGGTGCTGTTGCTTGCAACAATGATCAGATCCTGGACGACGCCAAGTATTTGCTAACCCGTGGCGAAGGTGCACTTGCGGAGCTCGCCGCCAAGCCCGAAGAGTTTGATCAGAAATACGCCCCCGTCTACGAAGCGCTTGATATATCAGCCGATGCCCCTCCTGAAGACAGGCTATTCAGCCTATACATGGCCAGTGTTGGCTCTCTGGCAACATGCGGTGATAAATACACCGATAAAGAACTCGAAGCAGTCACTGACGCTATCTTCAGCCTCTAGCCCTCCCCTGCAATTTCGCACACAATTTCGCTTTTGGCCTTGCAGGACTCGAATGAGTGTTTTAGACTAAGGGACGTAAATTCGATTAGGTGTGCGATTTATTTCAGGGGGACTATTTTGTGACAGCTACCGACACACCGTCAAAGAAGGCCTATTTTTCCACCAATAACCTCGACGACACCGTCTGCCTCCTGGCCTTGCTCCAGCGCATTCAATCTTGGCAGTTGCACCAATCTGTGCTTCCACGATTAGAGGACGATGTCGAATGCACCACCGCTGCTCTATCTAAGCGTGTGGGTCTGAGTTACTGGCGAGTTCTATCCGCGCTCCGCTCCCACCTACGCATGCAGGAATTGCCATTGACCACAGCGGTGCAAACCGAACATTGGATCCTAGACCTCCCGCGGCTGCACGTAATTGATGCCGAACTTGCCCCGCTTGGCGACGACGCAGAAAGCATCCAACTAGTCGATGCCGCCCTCGCGGACTTCCTTACCCCAAAGGAACCTGCTCAGCATGTCCCCACAGAATCCGAAATCCGGAGGTTCTTGCGTGACTATATCGACGGGATACTCATGCCAGATATTGAAAAGGAAATCGAGCGATCCGTTTCCATCTCCTATTCCAAAGGCCAAGCCACCATCACATTAAAAACGGATAAAGCCACCGCCAGCGCTATATCCCGCCATATCGACAAAGCAGCGCGAAAGAAAAACATCACCAAACCAGAGGCTTTGGAGGCGTTAATCTTTAACCGAACCCAGACAAAGGTAGTAATTAATACTTATGCATCTGGCGATGATGCATCTCGGGTGTATATCCCTTCGGCGGGGTGGTGCGTACTTACGGAGCAATTAAATAGTTACTCCATGACTCGTGAGCTGTGCCCGCAAGAAACTTCTTCTTACGTTCCCACCGATCAAATCAGAACATGGGTCCACGGTCGCGATGCCACATGTCGCTGGCCAGGGTGCTCAATGCCAGCGCATTATTGCCAGCTCGATCATCGAGTGGAGTATGCCGACGGTGGACCGACGAGCGTCGATAATTTGGTAACGCTGTGTCAGCACCACCACAACGTGAAGACCGATGGAAGAGCGCAGTACATCATGGATCCGATCACTGGGGACGTCGTCTGGCTCTTTTCGGACGGCACCTTCGAGATTGATCGCGCCCAAGGACCTTTGGCACCGCGCACCGTGAATTGGAAGCAAACTTGGCAACAATATCTGGACATGCGAAAGCGCCCCCGCAGTAATACGAGGGCGCTACACAAGGAGGCGATTAAGCCTTAAAGCGTGGGAATGCGGAGCGGCCAGCATAGACTGCGCCGTCGCCCAGCTCCTGCTCGATGCGCAGCAGCTGGTTGTACTTAGCTACGCGCTCGGAGCGGGCTGGAGCACCGGTCTTGATCTGACCACAATTCAGTGCGACAGCCAGATCAGCGATGGTGGTGTCCTCGGTTTCACCGGAGCGGTGGGACATCATGGTGCGGTAGCCATTGCGGTGAGCCAGCTCGACGGCATCGAAGGTCTCGGTCAGGGTACCGATTTGGTTTACCTTCACCAGCAGTGCGTTGGCAGCCTTCTTCTCAATACCTTCCTGCAGACGGGCAGGGTTGGTAACGAAGAAGTCATCGCCAACAATCTGTACCTTTTCGCCAATGGCGGTGGTAAGGGCGGTGTAGCCGTCCCAATCGTCTTCTTGCAGAGGATCCTCGATGGAGACAATCGGGTACTCATCGATGAGTTCCTCATAAACCTTGGACATTTCTTCAGCGGTATGCTCGCCGCCTTCGAAGTGGTACTTACCGTCCTTGAAGAACTCGGAGGAAGCAACATCGAGCGCGAGGGCTACGTCCTTGCCCGGCTCGTAGCCAGCCTTCTTAATGGCGTCAACGATGACGTCCAGAGCAGCCTTGGTGGAATCAACGGAAGGAGCGAAGCCACCCTCGTCACCCAGACCAGTAGACAGGCCCTTGTCCTTCAGCACTGCCTTCAGTGCGTGGTAGACCTCGGCACCCATGCGCAGAGCTTCAGCGAAGGACTCAGCACCAATCGGGGCAATCATGAATTCCTGGACGTCAACGCCGGAGTCAGCGTGTGCGCCACCGTTGAGGATATTCATCATCGGCACTGGCAGTACGTGAGCATTGGGGCCACCGATGTAGCGGTACAGCGGCAGTGCAGCGGACTCTGCGGCGGCCTTGGCTACGGCGATGGAAACGCCCAGGATAGCGTTAGCGCCCAGCTCAGACTTGTTATCGGTACCGTCCAGCCTAATCAATGCTTGGTCAATGAGGCGCTGATCGTCAGCTTCGAAGCCAGCAATCTCATCGGAAATCTTCTCATTGATATTCTCAACAGCCTTCAAAACACCCTTGCCCAGGTAGCGCTCGCCGCCGTCGCGCAGCTCGTGGGCCTCGTGCACGCCGGTAGAGGCACCGGAAGGAACGCCTGCTACGCCGCGGGCGCCATCGTCAAGGAATACCTCTGCCTCAACGGTTGGGTTGCCACGGGAATCGAGAATCTCGCGGGCGAAAGTGTGGATGATATCAGCCATGCTGTTCTTCACTCCTCATCAAAATGTTCGCTCTGGACCAGCCGGCCCAGCCACGTTCTCAATTGTTGCAGAAAACGTAGCCGTGTGACACTACTTGGCACTTTGTGGAACTGAGTAAGCATTGGCGGCGTGCGCAACCTTATGCAAATAGTCGCTGGACTGATTGTAATTTAGGATTGCTTCCTTCCACTGATCTGGGTTAGAGAGATCTCTGTCACCGAAGCACAAAAGTCCGGCCGCCCCAACAGCGGCGTCATCGATTTGGTTGGGATCAGCCTTCCCATCACCATTGGCATCAGCGCCCACCGCTTCCCACGTGGTGGGGATAAATTGCATTGGGCCTACGGCGCGATCGTATTCGGAATCTCCATCGATTTCGCCGTTATCGGTGTCTGGGGTGTGGGCCGTGTTGTTCAGGCCATCGAGGGCGATGCCGTTGATGGGGGGTTGGGGGTAGCCGGCGTCGTCAAGCTTGGAGTGCTTAAACCAATTGCCGTTATAGGTACCGTGGCGTGTTTCTATGTAGCCCAAGCCGGCAAGGGTATTCCAACGCAGGTGGCAATTGGGCCACTTTTGCTGAGCAATGAGCTCAGCATTGCCATAGGCGCGCAGGGCGGCCGGCGGGATACCAGTGCGATCAGCTAAGTCAGAGGCCCAGTAGGTGAGTTTATCTGCGGTGCGTCCGGGCGCATTGACGTCAATGTGCGCGACCTCTTTGCCTTCAACGGGCGGGATGTTTTCAGGTACGGGCTGCTGAGAAGTACCGTGCCCAGTCAATAGCCATGCTACTAGCGCGATGATCACGACTACGGCTACCCCGCAGCCCCCGAATATCTGCAGCAGCCTCTTCATGGGAAGCTATCCTACATCTCCTTTGCCTGCGCGCCACAGCCGCTCTTGCGTGTCAACATCGACTATCTCAGTGGTGCCATCAAAAAGGTAAGGGGCGCGGGCGCGCATTTTGGTGACGAAGCTCTGGGCGACGTCGTCAAGCGAAAAGGCAGAGATTTCCGCATGGAAAAGGACCTGCAGGAAGATATCGCCCAGTTCCTTGAGAATCTCGCTTTCCGGCTCACGGTTGCGTACGGCCGC
Organism: Corynebacterium nasorum; assembly: GCF_022347325.1. Taxonomy (NCBI): domain Bacteria; kingdom Bacillati; phylum Actinomycetota; class Actinomycetes; order Mycobacteriales; family Corynebacteriaceae; genus Corynebacterium; species Corynebacterium nasorum. The sequence continues at coordinate 131,642 of NZ_JAKRDU010000004.1, read as the reverse complement.
GGCGAATTCGGCGGACTCTTCCTCAAGGTAGGGCAAAAGGGAGGCATGGGTTTGTTCACGCTCCCATTCACCAATGCGCCGCGCAGTGGCCATAGTCTGGCGCGCCTGCATGACAGGATCCGCGAGGGATTCGGCCCGAATGACCGACTCCCCAGTAGCTATGCGAGCGCGGGTTTCAGGATCACATTCGTCGGTGCTGACTAAGGTTCCGATGGAATCTTCCCCTACGAGGAGATCGGAAAAGTTCCACCGCACGGAAACCGGAACTTCACCGGTGAAGTAAACGGGGCCGCGTAGCTTCCCGTGTGCTTGCATGGGGATCATCGTGGGCCAACGTTCATCGAGCAACAGCACAGTCATGTGCACAAAGTCTAGCCCGAGTTCCCATTATGGGGCTATTCAAGGTATTTTAGGCCAATGACCTCCAGCCAGAATAAATCCCACTCCGTGACGTTGTGGACCCTCGTCGCGCTCATTATCGGTTCCACCGTTGGCGCGGGTATTTTCTCGCTGCCGCAAAACATTGCCTCCGTTGCCGGCCCAGGCGCGATGCTCATTGGCTGGCTGGTAGCGGGCGTCGGCATGCTCTCTGTGGCTTTTGTGTTCCAGATTTTGGCCCGCCGCAAGCCGCACCTTGATTCTGGTGTCTATTCCTATGTACGCGCCGGCCTCGGCGATTTTATTGGTTTTACCTCAGGCTGGGGTTACTGGCTGGGCTCCGTTATGGCGCAGGTGGGATATGCCACCCTCTTTTTCAATACGCTGGGCCATTACCTGCCGCTTTTCGACGCCGACCATTACTGGTCCTCCGCCATCGCCGTCTCCCTTTTGTCGTGGGGAATTTTCGCGGTACTCGCCCGCGGCATCAAGCAGGCCGCCTTCATGAACCTCATCACCACGATTGCCAAGATCGTGCCCATCTTGGCTTTCGTGGTGCTCATTGCTTTCCTCGGGTTCAGCTGGGATAAATTCACCGTGGATTTCTGGGGACGCGCTTCTGAGGCCAGCGTCTTCGAGCAAGTCCAAGGAATCATGCTCTTTACCGTGTGGGTCTTCATTGGCGTGGAGGGAGCATCCGTGTATTCCAAGCAAGCCTCCAAGCGCACCGATGTCGGCCGCGCGACCGTGATCGGCTTCTTTTCCGTGTTGGCACTGTTGGTCTCTGTGTCCACCTTGAGCTTTGGCGTCATGACCAAGGAAGAATTGGCCGCGCTGCCAGATAATTCTATGGCGTCCGTGCTGACCGAAGTCACCGGCCCCTGGGGCGGCGCCCTCATCTCCATCGGACTGTGCTTGTCCGTTCTGGGCGCCTACGTGTCCTGGCAAATGTTGTGCGCCGAGCCCATCGTGATGATGGCCATCGACGGCCTCATTCCCCGGCGCATCGGCACCATCAACGTAGCCGGTGCGCCGTGGGTAGCGCAGCTGATTTCCACGATGTCTATCCAGCTGTTCATCATCGTCTTCTACCTCAACGAGGCGTCCTATAACGCCATGGTGCAGCTAGCGACCATCATGTATCTGCTGCCGTATATCTTTTCTTCCCTGTACCTATTGCTTCTGACGTTGCGTGGCAAGGGGCTGTCTCACCCGCAGGCGGGCATCAAGTTCGATCTTTCCGGACCAGAGGTAAGCCGCAAGGAAAATCGCAAGCATTTGATGATCTCTTTGCTCGCGTTCATCTATTCCCTGTGGCTGATTTACGCGGCCGACCCCGTCTACGTCCTGCTCGGCGCGCTGGCCGTGGTACCCGGCCTTATCCCCTATGTCGGTACCCGTTTGTGGAAGAAGGAACGCATTTTTAACACGTTCGAGTGGTGCGTGGTGGCCATTGTCTTGGCCGGTGCCGCCGCCGCCATTTGGGGCTTGAGCACCGGCTGGCTCACGCTCTAGCTACTCCCCTACGCTCACCACGTTCGAGGAGCTGGGCTGGGCGCCGCTGACGTTGACGGGAGCGACGTCGAAAAGCGCGCTTAGGAAATCCGCCGCCCACTGAATGAGCTCGGTATCGCGCAGCTTCGGCGAGGTAACATTGCGCCCCGCCTTGGGGAATGGCACGTTGATGGCCTTCGCCGCCGCGCGGAAGCTGGATCCTGGATACAAACGCTTGAGGCGCACCTGCTTGGAATCCGGCAGCTCCACTGGGTGGAACTTGATGCGAGTACCCTGCACAGTAATATCCGATACCCCGGCGCGGCGCGCTTGGTGACGCAGGCGAGCGACGGACAGTAAGCGTAAGACCTCCTGTGGCAGCGGGCCAAAGCGGTCTTCCATTTCCTCAATGACGGCCTTGAGGTCATCGTTATCTTGCGAGGCTGCAAGCTTGCGGTAGACCTCCAGGCGCAGGCGCTCGGAATCGATATAAGCCTCCGGGATATGCGCGTCCACGGGGAGATCGATACGGATTTCTTTCGGCCCCTCATCCGTCACGGTAGGAGCTTCGCCGCGAGCGAGAGATTTGAAGGTTTCTACCGCCTCGCCAACAAGGCGGACGTAAAGGTCGAAGCCAACGCCGGCAATGTGGCCGGACTGCTGGGCACCGAGCACGTTACCGGCACCACGCATCTCCAAATCCTTCATGGCTACTGCCATGCCTGCACCAAGGTCATTATTCTGAGCGATGGTGGCAAGGCGGTCATAAGAGGTTTCCGTAAGCGTAGCGCCCTTCGGATACAGGAAGTAGGCATAGCCGCGCTCACGGGAACGACCCACGCGCCCACGCAACTGGTGTAGCTGGGACAGGCCCATATGGTGGGCGTTTTCCACAATGAGGGTATTGGCATTAGCAATGTCCAGGCCGGTTTCCACGATGGTGGTACACACAAGGACATCATATTCGCGGTCCCAGAAGCCTTGGACGGTCTGCTCCAGCACTTCCTCGTTCATCTGGCCGTGCGCGACGACGACGCGAGCCTCAGGTACCAAGTCACGCAGCTCGCGGGCCTTCTTTTCAATATCAGAGACCTTATTGTGGATGAAGAAGGTTTGACCATCGCGCAGCAGCTCGCGGCGGATGGCCGCGGCGACCTGCTTGTCTTCATAGGCACCGACGTAGGTCAGCACGGGGTGGCGGTCTTCCGGCGGGGTAAGGATGGTAGACATCTCGCGAATGCCCGCCATGGACATCTCCAAGGTGCGCGGAATAGGTGTAGCGGACATGGTGAGCACGTCCACACTGGCTTTAAGAGCCTTGATATGTTCCTTGTGCTCCACACCAAAGCGCTGCTCCTCGTCTACGACGATGAGACCAAGGTTCTTCCAGTGCACACCGGTCTGCAGGAGGCGATGCGTGCCAACGACGATATCGACGCTGCCATCGGCCAAGCCCTTAAAGATGTCTTTGGCTTCTTTCTTCGAGGTAAAGCGCGAGAGCACCTCGATCTTGACAGGGAAGCCGGTCATGCGCTCGCTGAAAGTATCAAAGTGCTGCTGCGCCAACAGCGTGGTAGGCACCAAAACGGCCACCTGCATGCCGTCTTGTACGGCCTTGAAAGCAGCGCGGATGGCCACCTCGGTCTTGCCATAGCCCACATCGCCGACGACGACGCGGTCCATCGGCACCGTAGATTCCATGTCTTGTTTGACGGCGTCGATTGCAAGCATCTGGTCTTCGGTTTCGACGAAGGGGAAATTATCCTCCATCTCCGCCTGCCACGGATTGTCAGGGGCGAATTGGTGGCCGGGTGCTGCTTGTCGCTTGGCATAAAGCTCAACGAGTTCGCCCGCAATTTCGCGTACTGCGGCGCGCGCCTTCTTCTTGGTGTTCTTCCAATCGGAGCCGCCCATCTTAGACAGGTGGGGCGATTCGCCGCCGGTGTACTTGCTCAGCAAATCCAGAGAGTCCATGGGGACCCAGAGCTGGTCGGCGGGCTGGCCACGTTTCGAGGGTGCGTATTCGAGCACGATATATTCGCGGCGGCTGGTCTCATCGCCGGACTGGATGGTGCGTTCGGCCATCTTTAAGAATTTGCCAATGCCGTGGGTTTCGTGCACCACAAAATCGCCCTGTTTTAGGGCAAGCGGATCGACCTTATTGCGGCGCTTGGCGGGGCGCCGCTTCGCTTCGGCGATATCGCCTACGCGGTTGCCGGTCAGATCGGTTTCGGTGACGACAACCAGCGGGAGGGCCTCGGCGTCCTTAGGCTTTTTCACCTTGGGGAACACCAATCCAGCATGGCTTAGCGCCTGATAGAGGGTGACTTCTCCGGCGGTGGGCTCCCAGCCAGGGGTAGCAACCTTAGTGCGGATGCCCTTTTCCGCGAAGCGATCCACCATGCGCTTGATAGCGCCCTGTGCCGGAGCGATGAAGGCCGCACGGCCCCCGGCGTTGGTATGCGCGAGGAGTTGGGCCATCATGGCATCGATTTCTTCGATATTGCCGCGCGGGGTGGGCCCTGGCTCGAATTCGAGTGGGAGGGTCTCTTCTTCTGGGGCGGCAAGCATTCCCGGTGGGGAAAAAGTCCACAGCGGCAGGTCGGACTCGCCGATGGAAACCTCGAGCGATTCATAGGAGCGGTAGCTCGCGGCCTCGGTATCGAGTCCTTCGGTGGCCAATGGGCCATCAGCACCCATGGCCGCGGCTTCCCAGCCAGCGGCGAGGAACTCAGCATCGGTCTTTTCTAAATCCGCGACGCGGCGACGAATCTTTTCCGGGCCGACCATCACCACGTGAGTGGTGGGGCGGAGGAATTCGGGGAGGGTGATCATGGGGGCGTCGGAAAGCACGGGCAAAAGCGCCTCCATGCCTTCGGCCGGAATGTGCTCGCTCACCTTGGTCAAAAGCTCCACCAAGGCGGGATTACCGGGGTGCTTGACGGCAAGGTCGGCCGCGCGTTCAGCGATGGCATCCGTAATAGGAAGCTCGCGGGCCGGGAAAACATCTACACGGCCGACCTCGATTTCCGGGATGGTGCGCTGGTCAGCTACGGAAAATTGGCGAATATCGGTAATCTCATCGCCCCAAAACTCAACGCGGACCGGATAATCCAGCGTGGTGGGGAAAATATCGATAATGCCACCTCGAGTGGCGTACTCGCCGCGCTTGGCCACCATGTCTACGTGTTTATAGGCGCGGAACTCAAGCTCACGGACCACCTCATCGAAGTCATACTCATGGTCTTCTTCGAGGTGAATGGGAGCACGACCTTCCACTTCCTTGAGGATAGGCTGGGACAGCCCGCGGGCAGCGGTGACGATGACCTGCACATTGTCCAAGTTGTGCAAAACCTGGGCGCGGCGGCCGATGATGTCTACGCCAGGGCTCAACCGCTCGTGCGGCAAGGTCTCCCACGCGGGAAACATGGCCACCTTCTCCCCCAGCATCGCCGTAAGCTCTGCGCTAAGGTCTTCCGCCTCGCGGCTGGTGGCGGTCACCACCAGCACCGGGGCGTGATGGGCCAAAGTTCCCAAGGCCCACGGCCGAGACTGATCCAAACCTGTGATGTGGAGGTCTTCCCCCACATGAGAAATCATGCCCTTAAGCTTGGGGTCCGAGGCTGCTACCTTGAGCAAGCCGGCCAGCATTGGGGTCGCCATCTATTTGCCTCCTAGCTTGGGCTTTATTTCCATACCGGACAAACCATTCCAGCATAGATTGACAATATGCGTGGCGACGACTTCCTTGTCCGGGTTGCGCTCATCTAACCACCATTGCGCCGTGGTAGATACCATTCCTACCAGCGCTTGGCCATAAATATCCGCCAAATCCGGCTGGATACCACGGTGTTCAAACGCTTCTCGCAAAATATAAGACACCTGGCCTACCGCGGAATTTAACAGCGTAGAGAAACTGCGTTCATCGCCTGGCTTGGCATCGCGCACCAGAATGAGAAATCCATCGGTTTCTTCCTCAACATAGGTCAAGATGGCCATCACGGCCTGCTCGATGCGCTCGCGCCAGCTGCCGTTTTCCAAAGAATCAGTAATGACCTTTTCCAGTGCCAACATCTCGCGGTCAACAACGACCGCATAGAGGCCTTCCTTACCCCCAAAGTGCTCATAGACAACGGGCTTGGATACCCCGGCGCGAGCCGCGATCTCTTCGACACTGGCCCCTTCAACCCCTAGTTCCGCAAATGCGGTGCGTCCGATGGAAATGAGTTGTTCGCGCCGTTCTCGGCCGGTCATCCTTTGTCGAGCCATACCTTCTACCCTATCCCTCGCCCCGCAATTTGTGATTTACCCGGGTGCGTCAGGTACGCTATGTCTACAGCAATTTGCTGTGTTTCCCCATGGTGTAATCGGCAACACTGCGGTTTTTGGTACCGTCATTCTAGGTTCGAGTCCTGGTGGGGAAGCTTTTTTAGTTTTTCTTCCTGCCGCGTCGAAAGCCTTTGAGCTCGGCTTTCTTCGCAATCGCAGCCACCTGGGCCGCGGTGTAATTAACGGGGGCTACACCAGCGCGGGGCAACACCCAGCCGCGCCAATAAGACAAGATGGCCATGCCGCTTCCGACGATGGGGGAAATGATCATGCCGAGGGCAAAATGCCCGTTGTGGGCGAAGGTCACCATAACGATGCCGGTCAGGATGGACGGCACGGCATAAAGAGGGCTGCCGCCGAAGATAGAGGGGATTTGCCCAGAAGCTACGTCGCGAACCATTCCGCCGCCCACCGCGGTAAGCACGCCAAGGAAAACGCAGGGAATAAGTGGCATGCCGTGCGTGAGTGCTTTGACGCAACCGGTAGTGGACCACACGCCGAGGATGATGGCATCACCATGTTCGCGGAAAAGCTCCCATGCCTTGCCCTTAAGATCGATAAGAAACGCAACGAGGGCTCCTCCACAGGCGAGTCCGAGGTACCACGGATCTGAAATCGCAGCCGCTGCCCCATCTGCGATGAGCATGTCACGAATCATGCCACCGGCCAGCCCAGAAAAGAGGGCGAGGAATACAAAACCCACGATGTCGAATTCGCGTCGGCGGGCAATGGTGCCACCAATGATGCCGTTCAGCACCACGCCAAGGAGGTCAAAGGCTTGATAGAGGGAATTGATGAGGGGATCAACATCATGCATGATTCTTAGGCCTCCTGCCGCGCGGGTAGAATTTCGGCGTGACTGCGGCCGTGTTTTAGTCTCCGGCGTGTCAGCATGGCTTTAATTTAACCAACTCATTTCTCTGAAAGATCGAATTTCTCATGTCTCAATCCAATGCCCGGTATTTCATCTGGTCCAATGGCCTGCAAAATTTGGGCGATCAGATTGTGGCGGCCAAGACGGTGCTGCCAGCGCTTTTTAGTGCAGCCGGCGTGCCTGCCTTCTTCGCCGGTTTGCTCACCCCTATTCGCGAATCTGGTTCGATGCTGCCGCAGGCGGCACTGACCCCGTGGGTGACCACGCATAGGGCCCGTAAGCGCCTGTGGATTATCGGTTCGCTGGGCCAAGCGATATCCGCCGCGGTCATCGCGCTAGCAGCATTCTTCCTTCGTGGGACAGCACTGGGAGTAGTAACACTGGTGGCCCTAGCGGCGCTTTCGCTTTTCCGCGCACTGTGCTCGATTGCGGGCAAGGACGTACAGGCGCGCACGATTTCCAAGGGTGCGCGTGGCCGAGTAACCGGCAGCGCGGCAGCGCTCGGAGGCGGCGCTACCCTGCTGACCGGCGTTATCCTTTACTTTTTGGGCGAGCTCAGTATCCCCATGATGGGCACGGTCCTCGGCGTTGGCGCGGCCACGTGGGCCATCGCCGCGTGGGTATTTTCGGGCGTGGATGAGCCGGTGCCAGAGGAAACCGAAGGGGGCATCGATAAGCAGTGGTGGAAAGATACCTGGCAGCTTTTTACTAGCGACGGACAATTTCGCAACTTTGTCATCGTCCGCGCGCTGCTGTTGGTATCGGCGCTTTCAACTTCTTTTATCGTGCTGCTTAGCACCAACCTGTCCGGGCTCTACGGATTCGTGCTTGCCTCGGGGCTAGCCTCGCTGGTGGGCGGGCGAATCTCCGGGGTGTATTCCGATAAGTCCTCCAAAAACACCATGGCGGTGGGAGCGGCCGTGGCTTCCATCGTGCTGGTGCTCTTGGTCGCCAGCTCACATTGGGCCCCAGATGGGGTCAATGCCTGGGTCATGCCCATTGGCTTTTTCGCCGTGAATCTGGCGCACACGGCCATTCGAGTGGCGCGAAAGACCTACGTGGTGGATATGGCCGGTGGCGATAAGCGCACCCAGTACGTAGGTGCGGCTAATACGATGATGGGCATCATCTTGCTCGTCGTCGGTGGCATTTCCTCCGTGGTGGCGCTGGCCGGGCCAGAGGCGGCCCTGCTATTCCTCGCCCTCATCGGCTTTCTCGGGGTGTGGCGCGCCCGCAGCCTGAAAGAGGTTTCTCACACATAAATCGCACTCGGGCTATAGGATGTAGTCCGAATAAGAATTAGACTCGACCCCCAGGAGCTCAAAAACCCGTGGTAGCAACAACCCCGTGTGCCGTAGTCGTCCTTGCGGCTGGTGCCGGCACCCGCATGAAATCCACCAAGCAAAAGACCTTGCACGAGATTGGCGGGCGCAGCTTGCTCGGCCACGCTCTGCATGCCGCGGCCGGGATTAATCCGGAACGCATTGTCACGGTGGTAGGCCACCAACGCGACCAGGTCTCCCCCGCTGTGGATGCCATCTCCCAGGAGCTGGACTGCGAGGTGCTGCAGGCAGTACAGGAAGAACAGCTGGGCACCGGCCACGCAGTGGCCTGCGGCTTGGAGCCGATTCCGGAGTTTGAGGGCACCATCATCGTCACTAATGGCGACGTACCGCTACTTACCCCAGAGACCATCGAGGGCCTGCGCGCTACCCACACCGAGCAGGGCAATGCGGTAACGGTGCTATCCATGCGCTTAGAGGATCCCACCGGCTACGGCCGTATCATCCGCGCTGAGGACGGCAGCGTGTCCGCCATTGTCGAGCAAAAGGACGCCTCCGAAGAGCAGCGCCGAGTCGATGAGGTCAACTCCGGCGTCTTCGCTTTTGACGGCCGCGTGCTTGCCGACGCCCTCCAGAAGCTCGACTCCAATAACGCCCAAGGCGAGCTATACATCACCGATGTGCTCGAGATCGCCCGCACCGCTGGACACGGCGTCGGCGCGCATGTGGCAGCGGATCCGGCCGAACTGGCGGGCGTCAATGACCGCGTGCAGCTCGCCGCTGCCGGCCGCGAGCTCAACCGACGCATGGTGGAAAAGGCGATGCGCGGCGGAGCCACCATCGTAGATCCGGAGACCACCTGGATTGGTGTCAATGTCACCGTGGGCTCCGATGTCATCATTCACCCCGGCACCCAGCTGTGGGAAGCGACCAGCATCGCCGATAATGCCGAGATTGGCCCCGATACCACCCTGACCAATATGCAAGTGGGCGAAGGTGCTTCCGTCGTGCGCACTCATGGCAGCGATTCTGTCATCGGCACCAACGCTCAGGTCGGCCCGTTTACCTATATCCGCCCGAAGACCGTGGTGGGCGAGGACGGAAAGCTCGGCGGCTTCGTAGAGGCAAAGAATGCGCAAATTGGTCGCGGCTCCAAGGTGCCGCACCTGACCTATATCGGCGATGCCACCGTGGGCGAGCAGTCCAATATTGGCGCCTCTTCCGTCTTTGTAAACTACGACGGAGTAAACAAGCACCACACCACCATCGGCAGCCACGTGCGCACCGGTTCTGACACAATGTTTATCGCTCCGGTCAATGTCGGTGATGGCGCGTACTCCGGTGCGGGTACAGTAATTAAGGACGATGTTCCTGCGGGAGCACTCGCAGTCTCCGGTGGCAAACAGCGCAACATCGAGGGCTGGGTTCAAAAGAAGCGTCCGGGTACTCCCGCGGCTGAGGCCGCAGCCCGTGCGCAGGACAACGAAAAGTAAGGGGCATATTCTCCCATGACTGGCAAGGTAACTGGTAGCAGCAAAAACATGAAGCTCTTCTCTGGGCGTGCACACCCAGAGCTGGCGGAGGCTGTGGCTAAGGAGCTGAAGACGGATCTGGTTCCTACTACCGCCCGCGATTTCGCTAACGGCGAAATCTTCATCCGCTTTGAAGAGTCCGTGCGTGGTGCAGACTGTTTCGTAATGCAGTCGCACACTCAGCCGCTCAATAAGTGGCTGGTGGAGCAGCTCATCATGATTGACGCTCTCAAGCGCGGCTCCGCGAAGCGCATCACTGCCATCCTGCCCTTCTACCCATATGCACGCCAGGATAAGAAGCACTTGGGCCGCGAGCCGATTTCCGCTCGCCTAGTGGCAGACCTACTGCAGGCAGCCGGCGCGGACCGCATCGTCTCCGTGGACCTGCACACCGATCAGATTCAGGGCTTCTTCGATGGCCCGGTTGATCACATGCATGCTCAGCCCATCCTGACCGATTACATCAAGTCCAAGTACGCCACCGATAACATCACGGTTGTCTCCCCGGATGCCGGCCGCGTAAAGGTTGCGGAAAAGTGGGCCCATGACTTGGGCGATGCCCCGCTGGCCTTCGTACACAAGACCCGCTCCAATACCGAGGCCAATAAGACGGTATCCAACCGCGTAGTAGGCGATGTTGAGGGCAAGGATTGCGTGCTTCTCGACGACATGATTGACACCGGCGGCACCATTGCCGGCGCCGTGCGCGTGCTGAAGGACGCCGGTGCCAAGAAGGTCATCATTGCCTGCACCCACGGCGTCTTTTCCGATCCCGCCCGCGAGCGCCTGTCTGAGTGCGGTGCAGAGGAAGTTATCACCACCGATACTCTGCCGCAGTCCACCGAGGGCTGGTCCAACCTCACGGTGCTGTCCATTGCACCGCTTTTGGCACAGACCATCCACGAGATCTTCGAGAATGGTTCTGTAACCACCCTGTTTGACCGCGCCTAAACATGATCTACTATCACTAGCCGCCGAGAATTTACTTCGGCGGCTTTTGATTTGCTAACGGTACGCGTGCTAATCTAACCCAGTCTCGGCGAGGGCGACCTCAGGATGAGGAAGCCGTTATCGACGCGATTGAAGTTAGAGCACGTTGCTTTTATATACGCCTGCGATGACTCGTCCAAGACGTCCATCGGCAGGCTTTCGTCGTTTTATCGCGTTGGCCGCGCCGCACTACTTTGACTAAGGAGAATGAAGCATGGCACAGCGCCCAGTAATCAAGGCTGAAGCACGTACCGAGTTTGGCAAGGGTGTCGCACGCCGCCTGCGCCGCGACTGGAAGGTCCCAGGCGTCATCTACGGTGCCCACCAGGAGCCGGTTCACTTCGCAGTTCCGCTGCTGGACATTCAGTCCCTCGTCCGCAACAACGGTGTCAACGCCGTTTTGGAGCTGGAGATCGACGGTGAGCAGTACCTGACCATGGTTAAGCACGTTGATCAGAACGTCCTGACCTTCGATATCGACCACGTTGACCTGCTTGCTATTAAGCGTGGCGAGAAGGTTGAGGTTGAGGTTCCGGTTACCTTGACCGGCGAGCCAGCCCCAGGCACTATGCACATCCAGGATGCTGACGTACTGCTGGTTGAGGCAGACGTACTGAACATTCCGGAGGAGCTCGAGGTTTCCATCGAGGGCCTCGAGGAGGGCGCGGTTATCACCGCCGCCGATGTCACCATGCCGGAAGACACCACCCTGGTGGCAGAGGAAGACACCGTTATCGTCTCCATCTCCCTGCCTGAGGTTGATGAGGAGCTCGAGGAAGCAGCCGAGGCTGCTGAGGAAGGCGGCGCTGACGCTGGTGCCGAGTCCGCAGATGAGGACGAAAAGTCCTCTGACTCTGAAGAGGAGTAGTCCCTTCCCCTTCCTGTACGTAAACCGCCGTGAGAAATACACCTCGCGGCGGTTTCGCCGTTTTCCTTTCGCTGTATGAGACAATTGAGCGCGTGACTCCACTTCTCGTAGTAGGCCTTGGTAACCCTGGCCCCAGGTACGCAGGAACCCGCCACAATATCGGCTTCGATGTAGCTGTAGAACTCGCTGGCGAGCTCAAGAGCAGCTTTTCGGTGCACAAGAAGACCAATACCGAGGTCGCCGAGGGCATGACAGGTGGCCGCAAGATTATCTGTGCTAAGCCACGGTCTTTCATGAACCTCTCCGGCGGGCCGATCAAAGCCCTAAGCCAATATTTTCATCTCTCCGCCGCCGATATCATCGTCGTCCACGATGAACTGGAGCTCGATTTCGGCACCATTAAACTCCGCGACGGCGGCGGCGACCACGGCCATAATGGTTTGCGCTCCACCACCAAGTCCCTGGGGACAAAGGACTATAAGCGCCTTTCGATTGGCATTGGGCGCCCACCAGGCCGTATGGATCCAGCGTCGTTTGTGCTCAAGCCGTGGACAAAGCAGGAAAAGGTGGAGATCCCCATTATCTGCGCGAACTCGGTGGATGAGATCCTGCGCGTAGGATAGTCGCCATGAAACTGGCTACCCTCCGCACCGGCTTTGGCACTTCCGCTATCCGCATCGACGGCGATAACGTGGGTGTCGAATTGGATTATGAGGATGTGGGCCAGCTGCTACGCAGCGAGGACTGGCGAAAAGCCGCACAGCTTTCCGGCGAACCCGTGGTCTTCGACCACGCCGACTTGGAGGCCGTAGTCCCGAATCCCGGCAAGATTATCTGCGTCGGGCTTAATTACGCCAAACACATCCGCGAAATGGGCCGCGAATTCCCCGAACACCCCACCTTGTTCATCAAGTTCGCCGATGCCCTCACCGGCCCCTATGATGATGTCTTCATTCCAGAATATGCCACACAGAAGCTGGATTATGAAGGAGAATTGGCGGTCATCATCGGCGAGCGCGCCCACCGCGTGAACCGGAATGAGGCGCTCGACTATGTCGCCGGCTATGCCATCATGAATGACTACACGCTGCGCGATTTCCAGCGTCAGACGAGCCAGTTCCATGCCGGTAAGTCCTTCTATCGCACCGCAGGCTTCGGCCCGTGGCTCACCACCGCGGAGGAATGGGCACCTGGTTCTGGTGCTTTACTTACTACTACCGTGGGCGGCGAAGAAAGGCAGCGCGATAACACCGATGACCTTATCTTTTCAGTTGCTGAGCTGATCGAGTTTTGCTCGCAGCTTTACCCGCTCAATCCGGGAGACGTCATCGTTACCGGTACCCCAGAGGGCGTTGGATTTGCACGGGAGCCGCAGCAGTTTATTCAAGATGGTCAAAATGTCACCATTGCTATTGAGGGCTTGGGGCATATTTCCAATACAACTTTTTTCGGCGAACCAGGCTGCGGTCCAGGCTGTACCTGCTCTTAGACTGTGCCCAGATTCTCACTCCAACGAGGGCGGTGCAGTTTTCTCCCCTGCTATCAACGGCGGTTAAGCTGAGACAATGAGCACAAAGAGCAGTAAAGCCCCTAAGAAACTCAACAAGAAGGCCTACGAGAAGGAACTCGAGCGCCTTCAGGCAGAACTCGTGGACATGCAGCAGTGGGTCGTTGAAACCGGGGCCCGCGTCGTCATCATCATGGAAGGCCGCGACGCCGCCGGCAAAGGCTCTGCTATCAAGCGCATCACCCAGTACCTCAACCCACGTACGTGCCGCGTCGAGGCGCTGCCCGCCCCGAACTCCCGTGAGCAGGGCCAGTGGTACTTCCAGCGCTATGTGGAAAAGCTGCCAACGAAGGGCGAAATTGTCATCTTTGACCGCTCCTGGTACAACCGCGCCGGCGTCGAACGCGTCATGGGCTTTTGCACCGATCAGGAATACGTCCGCTTCCTGCACCAAGCACCTACCTTTGAGCAGATGCTGGTAGAAGACGGCATCATGCTGCGCAAATACTGGTTCTCTGTCTCCGATGAGGAGCAGATTAAGCGCTTTGAGTCCCGCCGCAATGATCCGCTACGCCGCTGGAAGCTCTCCCCTATGGACCTGCAATCCATTACCCGCTGGGAGGACTATTCCCGCGCGAAGGATGCCATGTTCATTCACACCGATACCCCAACCGCCCCGTGGTACACCGTGGAATCGGAAGACAAGAAGCGCTCGCGTATCAATGTCATCTCGCACCTTCTCAGCACCATTCCCTACGAGAAGATCGAGCGCAAGATGCCTGAAATCCCGCAGCGCCCTGAATCTGATGGCGAGACCTACGAGCGCCCCGCCCGCGAAGAGTTCCGCTATGTGCCTGATGTAGCAGCCAAGCTGGAGCGCAAGTCCGAGCAGAAGACGGCGAAGAAAACCTCAAAGAAGGGCAAGAAGAAGGATAAGAAGAAGTAGCAGCACCGGCCGTATTACTATCTTCAATCATGAGCACTGACACCGTCGCGGAAGCGCGTTTAGGAGATAAAATCCTCACTGCGGTGGCGGTGCTCATTGCGCTATTTTATGTCATTTCTGCCGCGAAGAATCCCAGCATAATTGAGATTATTCAGGCAGGTCTATCGTTGCTATTCCTGCCATTTATGTGGGTCTGGCGGAGCCGTCCCGTGCTCAGCGCCACGGGCTTTATCGTGCTTCTCGCAGCTTGGGCGATGGCTTGGATGAGCCAGCTTCCCACTAACCTGGGAATTACCCCGTGGGCCCTGACTGCACCCATGGCGGTGTATGCCACCTCCCGCTATGTCACACGCCGCGCCATTCCCCGCACGGTACTGGCTCTAACTATTCTTGGCTCCTTCATTTCGCCATTCATGTGGCGCATAGATCCGGAGTCTTTCTTTTTGCATTACCAACTGGACCGCCGCTACTTGGCCATGTTGGTCGTGCACTGGGCGGTTCTAGGCAGCACATATTTTATAGCTGCGCGCTACTTCGATTTAGCACGCCAGCGCGAGCAGCTAGCGCAAGAGCGATTTCGCCAAGCCCAAGAAGAAGAACGCCTGCTCATCGCACGGGAGCTGCATGATGTACTCGCTCATTCCCTCACGTTGATCAAGGTTCAGGCAAACGCCGGGATCATTGCCGCTCGTGCAAACACTGAGGCTGCCCACGATGCGCTGGCCAGTATTCGTGATGGCGCGGATTCTGCTTTGGAAGAGGTCCGCGGCATCGTCACTGCACTGCGAAGCACCGGACCTACCTCACTGGAGCCCACCACGCAGCTAGAGCACATCGAGGGCATTATCGATGGCTTCCGGGCGGCGGGCTTGGACATTAACGCGCATATACCTGAGGCCTACGAGGCTCCAGCACTTACGCAATTGGCGTTGGTGCGCATCATTTCTGAGGGTTTGACCAACGCGTTGCGCCACCAGGGCCCAGGAACCCAGGTGGATGTGGAGCTTGCGCTTGCCGACGTCGCCCGACTCACCCTAATTTCTTCCACGCCCTCCCCGACTCCCAGCGAAGTCCCAGGTAGCGGCGTGGGCCTGATCGGTGTGGAAGAACGTGCCAACGCATTGGGTGGAAAGCTAGAGAGCTGGGGCGATGCCACAAAATTCACCCTGCTCGCCGAACTTCCGTTGCAGAAGGAAAACCGTGTCTAAGATTCGTGTACTGCTTGCCGATGACCAAGCGCTGCTCGTCGCGGCTTTGTCCACGATCCTCAATGCTCAGGAGGATATTGAGGTCGTTACCACCGCGCACACCGGCAACGAAGCCGTTACCGCGGCGATAAGCCACCGCATTGACGTCGCGATTCTAGATATCCGAATGCCCGGAATGGACGGCATTGCCGCGACTCAAGCCATCCTTTCTCGGGTGCCTGACTGCCGAATCATCATGCTCACTACATTTAATGAAGATGATTTGGTGGCTCAATCTATCGCCGCTGGCGCGCATGGGTTTCTCCTCAAAGACGCCGACCCAGATGTACTGGTGGGGGCTGTGCAGGACGTCGCCAAGGGCGAATCGGTCCTAGCTGCTAAGGTAACCGGCCCAGTCTTGCAGACCTACCGCGCCGCAATTGCGCGCGGACAGCTGAGCGCGCGAGAGCGCCAAGGCTTAAGCCTTGTCACCCGTCGCGAACGAGAAGTCTTAGCCCTCATCGCCCGCGGTGCCACCAACGCGGAAATTGCCCGTGAAATGGTCATCGCGGATACGACTGTCAAGACACATATTTCCTCTCTGCTTTCCAAACTGGCTGCACGCGACCGCGTAGCTCTAGTGCTCTTGGCGCAAAAGGCTGGCATCGCCTAAGCCTCCTACCGTGGTAGGAGAACTTCGCGCTAAGGTCCATAGCCTAGGCGGAGGTTATTGCGGCGCTCTGCCGCGAGACTGGGCGGTATGAGTTTTGAGATCTCCTTTGAACACGTCACCAAATCCTTTGGTTCCCACGTGGTGCTGCGGGATGTGGACTTTCGCATTGCCCCTGGCCGCGTCCACGCCTTGCTTGGACGCAACGGGGCCGGAAAATCCACTCTCTTTTCCATCTTCCTTGGCCTGCTGCCGGCAGATTCCGGAATAGTACGCGCGGCTGGTGCCCCGTGGTCACGTGAAGTACTCGACCATGTGGGGGCATCCGTGAATGGCCCCGCCTTCTACGGGCATCTTTCCGCCGCTGCCAACCTGCGCGTACATACCCGCTTGCTAGGTCTGCCGGAGTCTGAGGTAGAGCGTGTTTTAGCCATTGCGGGGCTCACCGAGGTCGGTTCCAAGAAGGCCAAGTCCTTTTCCACTGGTATGAAGGCCCGCTTGGCATTGGCGCAGGCTTTGCTAGGTGATCCGGAAATCTTGTTACTGGATGAACCTCAAAATGGTCTTGATCCACAGGGCATAGTGGAGCTGCGTACTTTGCTGCGAGACTTGGCAGCAGCCGGCCACACTGTTGTGGTCAGCTCTCATCAGCTTGGCGAGGTCCTTCATTTGGCCGACGACATCACCATTTTGTCTCAGGGCACCATTCGCTACTCCGGGTCCTTGCAGGAGCTTGCCCCCAGCGGACAATTGGAGTCCGAGTTCTTCCGCCTCACCTCTCCGGGTGGTGAGGCCGATGTTTAAGCGCTACCTTTCGGCAGAGCTGATACGCAGCCGCGGCAGCGCTGTGCAGTGGCTACCTCTTCTCGCCTTACCGCTTGCGCTAATGACCATAGTCTTTTCTGCTTTCGCTTCCCCGGCTAAGGATGCTACCGGTGTTCTCGGCTGGCAATCTATGTTTGTCACCGGCATGTACGCGCCGCTCATTGCGGTATTTGCCGCAGTTACAGAGCGCCGAGAGGTTCTCGCCCGTGGCGGCGGCACCTGGTGGCGCCGCCTCACTACTCGCTACGAACACACTGCACGCTTGGTGGTAGTGCTCGCCAGCTTGGCCGCGTTCCATCTCCTCAACTTTGGGGTGTCCTGGGCAGTAGTGTTCGCACAAGGCCGCGAACAGCACCACCTTGTGGCACTCGCCGGGCTCTATTCTTTCCTCGGTGCTGTTGGCATTGCTGGCCTTGCCTCTGCCTGCTCGCGGCGCTATGGCCTTGGCGCGACACTAATACTCAGCGTTATCTGGCAGGTTTTAAGCGTGACTTCCAAGGTCGTCGAAGGCCCTACGTGGTGGGTTTTTCCACCAGCTTGGCCCATGCGACTCTTGCTTCATTCACTGCGCATTCATCAAAATTCCGTGCCCTTGGATCCAGGCGATCCGCTCCTGCAAGAAAATCCGCTGCCGGCCCTCGCTCTGACGCTACTTCTCGCAGTAATGGGCATCTATGCGGCCATCGTCACTCCGCGCCGCCTGCGCCGCCTCGCCTTACCTCGCCGCGGCCAGACGACCCCTGCCTTTAGCGGCGCCACTGCCACGTGGCGCCCGGCCACAGCACCGCGTGCCACCGCCCGCCCCCGCTTTGCAGGCGCGCTAGTTGGTCTCCACCGGGCGGCGTGCAGCCCAGCGGTTATCGCCTGCTTGGCGTTAAGTGCCTTGGCATTGCTATTTCTTGCCCTTTTCTATCCTCCGACTTACGTCCAGGGCTTCTTTGTTTTTCTGCTTCTCCCCGTAGGGGCAGGTGTGCTGCCGGTTGTGGTGTGGCCATTACTCGCGCCGGTATGGCCGCTCAGTCACATTGAATCCCGCCATTGTTCCAGCGCCCTCCTCTGGTGGTTTTTCGGGATAGTATCCACAGTATGCATGGGCGCTTCGCTCGCGCTTAGTGCTTCTGGCAGCCCGGCTTCGGCGACCGCCATCCAACTCCCCCTAGCCATTGGGGTGGGGTATGTGATTTCGGTATTCTCTCTTCTCATCGTGATTCGTCTGGGCATCATGAGTGGCCTGGCACTGTGCATCGTCTGCACTATCGTCTCCGTGACCCTGGGCGGAGACATCCTCGCTAGAACCCCGCTGTGGTTGATCGCCTTCCCCGCATGGCCCATGAACGCGGATTCCCCTGCCCGCTATTTTCTTGCGGTGGTGCTGACAGGAATCTTCGCCACGGCTGGTACGTGGATGGTCATCCGGCTGCTTAAGACTAAAGCGCTGCGACCGGCAAACTAAGCCGAGTGGTGCTCGGTGCTCAAACCTTTTACGCTTTGCTGAAAATGCCCCGGAAAACGACTAAAGCCCGCGGGTAACCGCGGGCTATAGTTCATTGAGCTTTATAGCTCAGCAGGAGATACGCGCTTCGGCAGAACTACCGGGCGGGTACCCGCCAGCTCTTCTACGATGCGTACTACCTGGTTGGAGTAACCGAACTCGTTGTCGTACCACACATAAAGCACGAGGTGCTTGCCGGAGGCGATGGTGGCAACACCGTCGACAATGCCAGCGTGGGTATTGCCGATGAAGTCAGAGGAAACAACCTCTGGGGAGGCGATATAGGAAATCTGCTGACGCAAGTCAGAGTGCAGCGAAACGTTGCGCAGGAAGTCGTTGACCTCTTCGCGGTCTACTTCCTTTTCCAGTTCAAGGTTAAGCACGGCCATAGACACGTCCGGGGTAGGAACGCGGATGGCGTTGCCGGTGAGCTTGCCTTCGAACTCCGGCAGGGCCTTAGACACAGCCTTAGCTGCACCGGTGGCGGTAAGCACCATGTTCAGGCCCGCGGCGCGGCCACGGCGATCACCCTTGTGGTAGTTATCGATGAGGTTCTGGTCATTGGTAAACGAGTGCGCCGTTTCCACGTGGCCGTGGGTTACGCCGTAGCGGTCATTGATGACCTTGAGTACTGGGGTGATGCCGTTGGTGGTGCAGGACGCGGCGGAGAGGATCTGATCCTCATCGGTGATCTTTTCGTTATTGATGCCGTAGACGATGTTCTTGATATCGCCCTTGCCCGGTGCAGTCAAAAGCACACGAGAGATGCCCTTGGCCTTGAGGTGCTGGGACAAGCCCTCGCGGTCGCGCCACGCGCCAGTGTTATCTACCAAGATGGCGTTGTTGATGCCATAAGAGGTGTAGTCAATCTCGGAGGGATCGTTAGCGTAGATCATCTGGATCTTGGTGCCATTGGCCCAGATGACCTCGTTTTCCTCATCCACGGAGATGGTGCCGTTGAAGGCGCCGTGGACGGAATCGCGGCGCAGCAAGGAGGCGCGCTTGAGGATGTCCCCATCGCCCTTCTTGCGCAGGACGATGCCGCGCAGGCGGACTCCACCATAGGCTGCCTCGCGGGCGACGAGCAGGCGGGCAAGCAGTCGGCCAATGCGACCAAAGCCATAGAGGACGACGTCGGTGGTTTCCAAATCCACGCCTGCACCGACGATCTCGCATAGCTCGCCTTCCAGGTACATGCGGAGGTTTTCCTCGTTGGACTCCTCCCAGCCCAGTACCAAGCGGCCGAGGTCAACGCTGGCGGCGCCTAGGTTCATGTCCGCCAATTCCACCAGGATTGGCAGGGTCTCCGCCGTGGACAGGTGGCGCTGCGCAATGCGGCGGCCGTAGCGGTGGGACTTGATGATGTCGATATCCGTCTGGCCCACCAGCGGGCGGCCGAAGATGGTGGTGACAACGTTATTGTTGCGGTGCAGCTGGTGGATGAGTGGAATCATCTGCTGCGCCAGCTCGAGGCGCTCGTTCCAATCATCATGGCCAACATGTGCGTTCGCAGTCACGAAATTCATTCCTTTTCTGTCACGGGGGTGGCATTAAATCTTCAAACCTAAATATTAGCGCCTACTAGTGTGGGTTTTGGCATAGTCGGTTAAGGATGTCGGCCACAGTACCCCCGTTTATTTTGCCTACCTCTGTACCTACGAGGCAGTAGGATACGGCATCATCGTGCTGCGCACGGCGTTTCTTTAGGACCGGATTCAAAAGTGGGTAGACCGGGGGCAAGTCAGGGTGTCTCTGGGTGTACTCGGTCTCCAAACCGCGGGCGAAGCGGCCTGAGAATGCACGGGTGGACACGGTTTTCCCACCACGGCGAAGAAGCTGCCGGTTATAGTCGCTCGTGCCAGCCTCGGCAGCGAGCAAAAAGGCGGACCCGCAAGAGCAGGCGGCAACTCCGCTCCAGGACATAGCGTTGGCTACATCAGCCGCGGTGCGCAGGCCACCGGCTGCGATAAGGGGAAGTTCTGGAGAAGCGGCGCGCACATCGGCTACTAGCTCTTCTAAGTCCCGGGAATCCGGGGTTGCGGAAAGCTCCCAGGTTCCACGGTGTCCACCAGCCGCCGGACCTTGGACGCAGAGCACGTCGACGCCGCCACGTGCGGCCGCAATTGCCTCCGTAGGGGTGGTAACGGTGGTCCACGCCTCTGCGCCCGCAGCGTGGATTCGCTCTATCTGTTCGGGTGTGAAGGTTCCAAACATGGACCACACCACCCGGGCGCCGCCGCGCAGGGCTAGCTCCAGCTTTTCTTCATAGCCAAAGGAATAGTCGGGCTCGGATAGCGGCTGGTTTTCTGCTTGAGCCAGCTCGCGTGCGGCTGCCAAGTACGGCTCGGTAAGTGGTTCCTGTGGGCAAAAGAGATTCACCCCGAACGGAATTCCGGCGCACTGTTCTATCTGTGTGCGAGCAGAGTCGATGCTGGCAGAGCCCAAACCTAGGGTGCCGAAAGACCCAGCCGCATAAGCTGCGTGCACCAGTTCCGGGGTGGTGGGGCCACCGGCCATTGGCGCGGGAATTACGCTACGGGAAAGGGAGCTAATAACCTGACTCATACCACCCCACCCTACCGAGAGAGGAAGCTAGCGCAGTGGCAGCTTTAGGAGATTTTTTCGCGCGGATCTTTGGCTCGAAGGATAAGCCGCAACTAGGACTCACACCGTCCGAGCTTGAGGCGGAGTGGCTTGTCGTAGGCTTGGGCAACCCCGGCGCGAAGTATGCCGCTACCCGCCACAATGTGGGCTATATGGCCATCGATGATCTCCTCGCAGCCGGTGGAGATGTCCTCGAACCGGTGCGCGGGATGGATGTCCAGGTAGCTTCACTTAATTGGGAGGGCCACAAAGTACTTGCCGTGCGTTCGGGCACCTTTATGAACCTGTCGGGGGATCCTGTGGCACCGCTAGCGCAGCAATTAGGAATCGCTCCAGACCATGTGATTGTCCTCCACGATGAGCTCGATCTGCCGGCCAATAAGGTCCGGCTCAAGCAGGGTGGCAATGAAAACGGGCACAACGGACTCAAGTACCTCACCGAGCGCTTAGGCACGCGCGACTACTTGCGTGTACGAATTGGCATTGCACGGCCGCCCAAGGGCTCGTCGATTCCAGACTATGTATTAGGCCCGGTGGATACCGGCGCGGACTTTGACGACGCCATTGCCACTGCAGCTAAGGCGGCTCGGCTCATCGTGACCGAAGGGCTAAGCAAAGCCCAAAACCAGATCCACTCGCGTTAACCACTCGCGCTAGCACTGGGAGAATTTCTCTAGGGCCTGCGGGCTGCCGGCGGCGACGATGAAATCGGTGGGGGCAAGTTCGGTGGCGTCGGCAAGCGGGGCCCACTGCCCTTCCGCACAACGCACCGAAACCAATTGCACGCGGTGGGTGCGCCAGATGGCGGAAAGGTCGAGCGGTCGGCCCACCAATGAGCTAGGAACGGCCATTTGGGTCACGCCATAGTCGGTGGCAATCTCCGCAAAATCCCGGAAACGCCCGCCCAAAAGGTAGGCCACGCGGCGGCCCGTATCTCGCTCTGGACGGATGACATGGTGGGTGCCAATCTGGCTCAAAATGCGCGCATGCGCCTCCGAATCTGCCTTGGCCCAGATATCTTTCACCCCCAGCTCCACCAGGTTAGATGCGGTAAGAATGGAGTCTTCTAGGTGGGAGCCGATAGCGACGATGACGCGCTCGACTTCCTCCACGCCCAGCTGACGTAAGGCTTCCGGGTCAGTAGTATCTGCCGCAATGGTCTCAGTGAGGTAAGGCGCTTCCTCGCGCACGCGCTTTTCGCTGGAATCGATGCCAAGGACCTCAACGCCATTGGCCATCAACTCATGGGCTAGCGAGGAGCCAAAGCGCCCCAGTCCGATGACGACGACGGGTGGAATATCGATGCCGGCGCGGGTGCGGCCCAGCGCCTTGAGAATATTAGCCAAGGAACGGCCTTTCTTCGGGATAGCTAAAACGTCGACTTACGGTTTTTGCAGCCAGCGCCGCTACCAAGGTGGTTGGGCCAACACGGCCCAGGTACATGATGAGGCACAGCACTATCTGCGAGGGTGCAGATAGGCTGGCGGTAATTCCGGTGGACAAACCCACCGTAGCGAATGCGGAGAGTACTTCGAAAGAGACTTGGTCACCACTGAATTCCGGATCAAAAAAGCGCAGGGCCGCCACGCCGAGTGTGACCACCATGACTCCGGCAAAGCTCAAAGCCAGGGCCTGGCGGGTTACCGAGCGCGGAAGGCTGCGGTGCCCGATGGTCGTGGTTTCGCGCCCAGTGAACTCAGCCGCCATCGCCGCCAAGAGCACGCACGCGGTGGTGACCTTGATGCCGCCGGCGGTACCGGCAGACCCGCCGCCGATAAACATCAAAATATCGGTGCCCATCAGGGTAATGGGGTGAGCCTGCCCGTAATCGATGGCATTAAAGCCGGCCGTGCGCGGAGATGCACTGGCAAAGAAAGAGTTGAGCAGTTTTTCTCCCAGCGACATGGACGACATCAGCCCGGTCCATTCCATGCAGGCGAAAAAGACCGCACCAGCGACCAAGAGCACGGCCGTAGCAACCAAAGTCATGCGCGCGGTAATGGAGATGCGGTGGACCACGTAACGGTTGCGGCGCACGAGGCGCACCAGCTCCGCCCATACCGGAAATCCCAAGCCGCCACCGATCAGCGCGGCGGCTAAGGGCAGCAGAATCCAGGCATCGGCAACAAAGGGCACTAGATTATCGCTATTGGTGCTAAATCCCGCGTTATTGAATGCAGAAATGGCGTGAAAGATGCCTTCCCATACCGCGCGCGGAAAGGAATGACCATAGCCAATCATCAACCGCGCAGCCACGATGAGAGCGATGATGATCTCTGCCACGGCGGTAAAGGCAAAGGTAAAAATCAGCGTCTTGCGAATTCCGCCAGAAGCAATGGGGCGCCCCTCATAGGCGCCCGTTTTGCGTGCTTTGAAGCTAATCCGGCCGGTAAAAAGCAGACCGGATAGCGAGGCCAGGGACATGATGCCCAAACCACCCAGTTGGATGAGTGCCAAGATGATCACTTGGCCGGCCGGGCTCCAAAAACTACCGGTATCCACCACGATAAGTCCGGTTAGCGATACCGCAGACGTAGCGGTAAAAAGCGCAGACAGAAAAGAAGCGCGGGCGGTGCCGGCCTCGGCGAACGGTAGCATGAGCAAAACCGTTCCCAGCAAAATGAGCAAAAGAAAGCCGGCGGCGGTTAAGCGCGCCGGTCCCCACTGCCGTATGGAAAGCAGATGTTTCACGAGCGGAAGTATAGACCTGCTTGGGGTGCAAGGAAACTGCTAGCAGGCACCACCCCCGCCGCGAAGTTAAGATTGGGGCTATGACTTCGCCACATAGCACTGCCAAGACGATTGTGATTACGGGCGCATCGGGCGGGCTGGGCGCCGCGGCCGCACGCCAGTTGCACCGCACCCGCCCGCAAGACAACCTGGTTATTATTGGCCGCAACCCGGAAAAGACTCGCGCGGTGGCACAGGAAGTGGGCGGCCAGTACTTCCTTGCCGATTTCGAGTCTTTGGGGCAGGTGCGCCGCCTGGCTGGAGAGTTGAGCGAGCTGGAGCATATCCATGCGCTAGGCAATAATGCTGGCGGCATTTTCGATGGCCCCTCCACCACTGCTGATGGATTTGAGCGCACCTGGCAAGTCAACGTGGTTGCGCCCTTTCTGCTGACTTCCCTGCTTCGGGACAAACTGCGCGAGGATAACGCGAACGTGGTCCAGACCGCTTCGCTGGCCAATTTTCTCATGTCCAACTTTGTCCCAGACAATCCCAATACCGTGGAGCACTTTAGCCCCGAGCGTGCTTATGGCAACGCCAAGTTGGGAGATATCCTGCTTACCCGCTATTTCGATGCCCACGGGCTTAATGCAGTCTCTTTCCACCCGGGCGTGCTGGCCACGGACTTTTCCAAGTCCTCGACGGGCATGATGTCCAAGATTTATTCAGGGGTTCTAGGCAAAACCTTTGGCAAGCCTGCCGAAGGCGGCGATAACCTCGCCTACTACCTGACCGGCACTGAGGGAGTCCATTTTGAGTCCGGCGAATACTACAACGACAAGCGCAAACCCGGGCTGCAGCGCCCCATTGCGAAGAAGCTATCGGTGGCCCGCCGCGTCTTTGATGATTTGGGGCGCCGCCTCAATGTGGAGTGGTAGCGCAAACCCACTAGACTATGCCGCATGAGTTCTGTCGTTTCTGAGGCCTCACGCCGCCGCACGTTTGCCGTCATCGCCCACCCGGATGCTGGTAAGTCCACGCTGACGGAGGCGCTGGCGCTACACGCACACGTTATTAATGAGGCCGGCGCGGTCCACGGCAAGGGCAACCGCAAGTCCACCGTGTCTGACTGGATGGACATGGAGAAGGACCGCGGTATCTCCGTGGCTTCCTCAGCGCTGCAGTTCGAGTATGCGCCCGAGGGACACGAGGGCGAGCCCTACATGATCAACCTGGTTGATACCCCAGGCCACGCGGATTTTTCTGAAGATACCTACCGCGTACTCACCGCGGTAGATGCGGCAGTCATGCTTATCGACGCCGCCAAGGGCCTCGAGCCCCAGACCCTCAAGCTCTTCCGCGTCTGCAAGGCCCGCGGCTTGCCCATCGTCACCGTGATCAATAAGTGGGACCGCGTGGGCCGCGAGCCCTTGGAGCTCGTTGATGAGATCGTCAACGAAATCCAGCTGCAGCCCACCCCGCTGTACTGGCCGGTGGGCATCGCCGGTGACTTCCGCGGTCTGGCGCATATCAATGATGACGGCGAGGCGGATGAGTATATTCACTTCATCCGCACCGCAGGTGGTTCCACCATCGCACCGGAGGAACACTTCGACCCGGATTCCGCCGGTGAGAAGGAAGAAGATGTGTGGGAAACCGCGGTCGAAGAGGCCGAGCTCCTCGCCGCCGATGGTGCCCTGCATGATCGGGAGCTTTTTGAGCAATGCGTGACCTCCCCACTCATTTTTGCCTCTGCGATGCTGAACTTTGGTGTGCACCAAATCCTGGATACGCTGTGTGCCATTGCCCCGGCCCCGCACTCGCGCGAATCTGATCCTAAGGCGGTTGAGGCTGCCACCAGTGCTATCGACGAGGTCCGCGAAGTAAGCGATGAATTCTCCGGCGTCGTCTTTAAGGTTCAGGCAGGCATGGACCAAAAGCATCGCGATAACTTGGCCTTCATGCGCGTGGTCTCCGGCGAATTTGAGCGCGGCATGCAGGTGCACCACGCCCAGTCTGGCCGCAGCTTTTCCACCAAGTATGCGCTGACCGTCTTCGGCCGCACGCGCGATACCGTGGATACCGCCTATCCGGGCGATATCGTAGGTTTGGTCAACGCCGGCTCACTCGCGCCTGGTGACACCATCTACTCCGGCAAAAAGGTCCAATTCAAGCCGATGCCTCAGTTCGCCCCTGAGGCTTTCCAGATTCTGCGCGCGAAGTCGCTGGGCAAGTACAAGGCCTTCCGCAAGGGCCTGGATCAGCTAGCAGCCGAGGGCGTGGTTCAGATTCTCAAGAACGAGGCCCGTGGCGATGCCTCGCCGGTCATGGCGGCGGTTGGCCCCATGCAGTTCGAGGTCATGCAGGCCCGCATGGAATTCGAATACAACGTAGAAACCGCCACCGAACCCATCCCCTATTCCGTGGCCCGGCGCACCGATGCTGAATCCGCCCCGGAACTAGGCCGTCAGCGCGGAGTGGAGATCTTTACTCGCCAAGATGGCGAGCTCATCGCGCTCTTTGGTGATAAGTGGAAGCTCGCCTTCATTGAGAAAGAACACCCAGAGCTGACCATGGAAACGCTGGTGGCGGATTAAAGCAGCACTGCTTTCTTTTCTCTACAAGACAAGCAAAAGGCCGCTTCCCATTCTTGGGAAGCAGCCTTTTTCGGTTGCCCGGTTAAAGCATCAACATCACTGGGACAACGGCGATTTTGACCACCTGTGCCACCACAATCGTGGCGGCGTAGCCGATCATAATACGCGAGTCGGAGCTAAGCCCCGTGGCGTAATTGACTACGGCTGGCTGGGCAAAAATGCCGGAGAGTCCGCCGACGGTGCGAGTTTCAGATTGCCCCATGAAGCGATTCGCCACGGCGAACAACACAGCAGCCACCGAGGTAACAATGGCAGCAAGGATCATGCACTTCAGCCCCATCCAGGAGAATGCGGTGGACAGGAATGCCTCACCAGAAGATAGGCCCACGGATGCCAAGAAGATGACGAGGCCCCACTGCTGGAAGGCGGTATTAATGGAGGCCGGAACCTGCCACGGGATGCGGCGGGTGCGGTGCAGCGCGCCGAGGATCAGGCCGGTAATCAGCGGTCCGAGTGCAAAGCCCAGTTCGAAGGAAGCGCCTCCCGGCATCGGTACTACGACCTGGCCGAGCAGGTAGCCCAAGAAAAGACCGCCGCCTAGTGCCACCCAGTTCAACTCGGAGTAGGACTTAACGGAGTCACCGAAGTAATCCCGGATATCGCCCAAACGGTCAAACTTCACGATGAGCTCCAGCGTATCGCCAGAGGCCAAGTGGGTTTCATTATTGGCTAGGAACTCCTCGTCGCCACGCTGTACGCGCACGATGCGGCCGCCATAGCGAGAAAACAGGTTCAACTCCTCTACGGTGCGACCGGCAATATCCTGGTTAGATACAGCCACGGTTTCGATGACCAGGCGCTTATCCACGAACGGAGTCTGCGGCTGGCGCTTGCCCAGCATTTGGGTGAGCTCACGGGCCTTAGCCTTGGTGACCATCACGCGCAGGATATCGCCCTTGTGCAATTCGGGGCGATCGCCGGCAACCCGGACCTTATTACCGCGGCGAATGGTAGCGATAACAAAGTGATCCTTGAACTGTTCTTCCAAATCATCGTAGTTCACGTCTTTGGTAACGCGAATGGTGCGGGAACGGAAGATCTTGGAGGCAGAATTGTCCTTATCGTGCTTGGCGGGCCAATTCTGCTTGAGCAGGAATGCCACGACCAAAATGGCCACCGCCACGCCCACGGGATAGCCCAGCGAGTAGCCCACGGCGGGTAGCTCTTCACCGGTTTGTTGCTGGGCAACTGCCAGCGACGGCGTCGAGGTCGTGGCGCCGGCAAATACACCAACGGAAGCCAAGGTATCCAGCCCCAGCATGCCACCAAAGAGGAGGGCTGCGCCCGCAGCCACCACAATCGCAATGGCCGCCGTGAGCATGTGCTTCATCTGCTTGGAAAAGCCCTTGAAGAAGCGCTCACCAGCGGAGAGCCCCTGCATATAAATAAAGAGTCCCAAGCCCAGCTCTTGCAGGGAGCTTAGGATGTCTTTGTCCAGGTCAATAAACGAGCCGAAGGCCAAACCCACAAAAAGCGTGCCGGCCGCGCCAAAGCGCAGCGGCCCGAAAGGAATCATGCCAAATAACGTGCCGAGCAGCACTATGAAAAAGATGCTCAGCCATATATTTCCATCAAAAATTGCTAACACGCTGGAATAGTTTAGGCATTTTCCAGCAAAGTGCCACGTGAAAGACACTTTCTTCAAAGCCTGCACTCGGCATCGCTACTGCTTAGACCAGTTTCACCGTCGACCGACCACCCCCAGCAGCGGTACATCTCACAGCAACTATCCAAAGTAAACTAGTCGAGGAGGAATTCCTTCCACCGCGGCCACTCCGTATAGGTCTGGGCTTTACCCGCTTGATAATTCGCGCTCAGCTTGTGCACATTGCGCTCGGTAGAGGCCACTTGCATGTCCTCCGGAAAAAATAGTTGGGCTTTACCTTGGCGTTCCAATTCCACAAGGCGGTCCTTGGCGGCATTGTAGATAGCGGGGCGGGATATAAGGGCGTCGGCAATAGCGGGGTACCTGCGGAAGATGCGGCGGATTAAGGCCGGGCGCGCCACCTCAGGACGTACATACCCACGCGGCTTAGTACCGATGAAAAGGAACTTCTCGTAGCCGGCCTCCTCCGCTTGCGCGATGGTGATGCCGCCGGAAGAGCCCAATGCGCCATCTACATATGGTGCACCGTCGATAAAGCGCATCGGCATAATCAGTGGCAATGTGGACGAGGCTCGCACCCGCACAAAAAGATCCTCCGGGGTGTGAACATCCTCGCGCGTCCAATAAACGGACTCGCCGGTATCCGCACGCGCTGCCGCCAGCACCATATCGGCTGGGTGCTCGCGGTAAGCCTTCCAATCAAAGGGCAAATCCTTATCCGCAGCGCGCTCGTAGATATATTCCGCATTAAAATAGCCGGATCCACGCACCAGCGAGCCCACGCCGCCAAAGCTGGGATTCTTGGCAAAGTCCGTAAACGACTCTTCCGCACGCCGGGCATCGCGCGATAAATAATTAACGGTGTGAGATGCCCCGGCTGAAACACCGCCTACCCAACCAAAGTCCACGCCTTCTTCGATGAGCTTAACCATGCAGGCGGCGGTATAGGAATTGCGCATGCCGCCGCCTTCGATAACGAGTGCGGTGTTCTTAGCGTCAATCATGATGCCCCATACTACGCTGGACCCAATGAAGCGCATTTTCCGGCAATTACTCGCGGACGAGGAAGGCACCTTCGATATCGAAACCGGCCAGCAACCCCGCACCGGGTTTGCCTACGCCCCTACCGCAACGGCGCTACTGAAAGCAGATGAGCCCACTCCGGACGCGATACGCACAGCCCTCGCACGAGCCAGGCGAGAGGGCGCACGCTATTTCAGTACCTGGCGCCACCCAGGCGGCCCTTTAGTATTTTTTGCTACGTCGGTTACCCAAGACGAATCTCTCGCTCGCGAGCACGTTGCCGCCACGGGACAACGCACCTACTTCGATCTAGAGCGCGGCCACACCGTTACCGTGCGCGCTCACTAGGCTAGAGGCTTATGGGATTAAAAGATGCACTTGCTCGGCTCACCGGCACGCAGTCCCCGCGCTTAGCGCACCCCGATTCCACTGCCCCCACTGCCCAGGTGGAAAGGCTGGAAATCCACACCGCCGGCTCATTGATCATAGTGGTCACCAATCAGCCCGGCGCGGAGGTTCTGCGCGAGGTAGCCCGCTCCCGCGAGTCGGCCACCCTGGTTTCTCCCACCGCAACGGTTCATTTCCCGGCTGCGAAGAAGGATGCCCTGCCCATCAAGGATCCCCGGCGCGGCTGGGTTATTCCGCTTACGCCCGCGCTTGCCGACGCCCTCTTAGACCACCTTCCCCGCCCCGGCGAATATGAGCTCTCCTCCGCCTTGGCTTTAGTAGTCGAATAACTTTTGAAAGGAATCCGCACATGCTCCTGTTGCCCTTTGCTGGAAAGAAGCCACGCATCCATCGCAGCGCGTGGATTGCCCCTAATGCCACCATCATTGGAGACGTTGAAATCGGCCCGGAATCCTCCGTGTTTTATGGCAGCGTGCTGCGCGGTGATGTTGGGGAAATTCGGATCGGTGCGCGGTGCAATATTCAGGACAACTGTGTCTTCCACGTGGAAGAAGATACCCCCTGCGTACTGGAAGATGATGTCACGGTGGGGCACATGGCAATGGTCCACGCCGCACACGTGGAGGTAGGTTCTTTAGTTGGGATGTCCTCCTCGCTACTTTCGCGCTGCACTATAGGTGCGGGCTCGCTTATCGCCGCCGGTGCCGTGGTACTGGAGGGCACAGAAATCCCGCCGCGCAGCCTCGCCGTCGGCGTGCCGGCCAAGGTCCGCCGCGAACTCAGCCCAGAGGAGTCGGAAGCTTTCATCCCACATGCGGCGCGCTACGTGGAGTGCGCCCAGCGCCAATCTAATGAGGCATTAAGCCTGGATGAAGTCCTCTTCGATTAGAGCGACAATACGCCCATGAGGATAAGAAAGATCGCCACGAGGTAACCACCAAAGAGCGCCACTTGGGTGCTATTGGCACGGGCAGCGGCAAAAAGCCTGCCCGCCGCCGAATCGGGATGTGCGCGCACCACAGCGATAAATAGGCCGCAGATGGTAGGCAAGGATAGAGCTAGGCTGGCATACCACACTAGGCCTCCATATTGTGCTGCTGGAGAGATATCTTCTGTGGCCAAGTGCATGAGCCCGTAATAAAAAGGCACCGAGGTCAGTGATTGCACCACACCCATCACAAAGCCGATGAGTGCCGTAATCAGCGACGGCGTGCGCAACGGCTCTAATAGCCGGTTGACCAGGGCATTGGGTTGCCCTTTGG
This sequence comes from Corynebacterium nasorum, assembly GCF_022347325.1. Lineage (NCBI taxonomy): Bacteria > Bacillati > Actinomycetota > Actinomycetes > Mycobacteriales > Corynebacteriaceae > Corynebacterium > Corynebacterium nasorum. The sequence goes on along the minus strand of NZ_JAKRDU010000004.1, from coordinate 101,037 downwards.
AACGCCACGAGCCGATAGCCACTGCAATACCAACTGCGACCAGCACCCAGCCGGCAATGGGCGAGCTCAAAATGGCCTCAATTTGATCTTTTACCCCAAGCAGCAAAAACATGACCACGGCCGCTGCAACGAGCACCCCGACCCAATCTCCTACCACCACCAATGCGGCGATGCGCCGGTACTTACCGCGGGGCAAAATGATGCCGACGGCCACAAGGATGCCAATAAGCAAGGCATTAACGGAATCCAAAAGGGCGAAACTAACGGCATGGAGCATGCCGGATAGTCTACCGCTCCACGCCGAAATCTCCGACGCTGCAGAGATTGAATGTTTTATCTCTCGAGAGCGTCAATTTATGATGCACCACACGTACCTTTGCGTACACTCAGTAATTTTGCATAGACTGTGCAATGTTTCTTATGAAATGCAATCTTTGCTCGCGGATCGCATATCCGCGCTTATCCGCGCGCATAACATTGCCCGTTCACTCGACTAGAAAGCACGCATATGTCTAAATTTCTCTACCGACTAGGAAGTTGGTCATACCGCAAGGTATGGCCCTTCCTGGCCTTTTGGCTTATCGTCTTGGTGGCCATGGTGGGCCTAACCGCCGGCTTTGCCAAGTCGCCGAACCCCAACTTCTCCATGCCGGAGATGGATTCGACCACCACCCAAGACAAGATGATGGAACGCTTTGGCCAAGACACCGATGCCATGAGCGCTCCCGAGGGCACAGTGGTTATCCAAGCACCGGAGGGCAAAGACCTCACCGATAAGCAGGTGGCCGGCGAGGTGGATAACCTCCTCGGTGACCTCAAGGACACCGGTGCGCTCAAGGACCAAGACAAGCTGGTCAGCCCGGTTATGGCCGCCGCTGGCATGGAAAAGCAAATGGGCGAAAAAATGAAGGCCCAGCACATGCCGGAGGAGCAGGTGAAGAAGAACCTGCAACAGCTCTCCCCTCTCAGCGAGGATAAAACTACCGGTACCGTCACTATTACCTTCAACGCCGACAATGTCATGGACATCCCGGAAGAGGATATGACTGCGGTAACGGATGCGTTGAACAAGTACGACGAGGGCGAGCTCACGGTCAAGTACCAGGGCAATGCTTTTAACTCCGCTGGTCAAGAGATGGGTGGCAGCGCCGAAGTTATCGGCATTATCGTTGCCGCAATCGTGCTGCTGATTACCTTCGGTTCCTTCGTCGCCGCCGGCATGCCGCTTATTTCCGCCATCATTGGTGTGGGCATCGGCATCCTTGGCGTGCAGGTTTCCACCGTATTCACGGATACCATTTCCGATATGACCCCGACCTTGGCCTCCATGATCGGCCTGGCGGTCGGCATCGATTACGCACTATTTATTGTTAATCGTTTCCGCAATGAGCTCATTACCTCTTCTGGCCTCAATGATCTTTCGTCTAAGGAACTAGCCGCAGAGCTCAAGAAGATGGATAAGGCCACCCGTTCTCACGCCATGGGCATGGCGCTGGGTACCGCGGGCGGTTCCGTCGTCTTCGCCGGCACCACCGTGGTCATTGCCTTGGCCGCTCTGACCATCATCGGCATCCCGTTCCTGGGCACCATGGCGATCGCCGCGGCAGCAACGGTCATCATCGCAGTGCTCGTTGCCAATACCTTTATCCCTGCCCTCCTGGGACTTTTGGGCACCAAGATTTTTGCCGGCCGCGTCCCCGGCCCCAAGGTGCCGGACCCAGAGGACGAAAAGCCCACCATGGGTCTGCGTTGGGTGCGCCGTGTGCGCGCCCATCCGTGGCTGCATCTTATCGCCGGCGTCATCTTGCTGGGCATCCTGGCTGTACCATTCGCCCAGCTGCGCTTGGCCATGCCCACCGATGGCACCGCGAAGCCGGGTACCCCGCAGCGCGAGGCCTATGAGATTACGGCAGATGCCTTTGGCCCAGGCCGCAATGCGCCAATGATCGCCTTCGTTGACGTAGCTAACGTGTCCGAACAGGATCGCATGCCGGCGTTCCAGGACCTGCTGCAGGAATTCAATGGCACTTCGGGTGTAGAAAACGCCCAGATCGTGCAGACCACTGACAACGGTGATGCTGCACAGATCATGATCACGCCAACCACTGGCGCCACCGATGAAGAAACCACCGAGACCCTCAACCACCTGCGCGATTACCAGGGTGAGTTTGAAAAGACCGGTGGCTCCTACGGCATCACCGGCATCACCCCCATCTTCGATGACATTTCTGAGCGCCTCAATAACGTACTCATTCCTTATGTAGCCATCGTGCTGGGCTTGGCCTTTATCGTCTTGATGCTGGTCTTCCGCTCCATCTGGGTGCCGCTTATCGCCGCAGCCGGCTTCGCGCTCTCCATGGCCGCCACCTTCGGCATCACCGTAGCCATTTGGCAGGAGGGTATGTTCGGCATCGTCGATGACCCGCAGCCGCTTCTTTCCTTCCTACCCATCATGCTCATCGGCCTTACCTTCGGCCTGGCCATGGACTATCAGGTTTTCTTGGTCACCCGCATGCGCGAGGGATTTGTCAATGGCAAGACGGCTGGCAACGCTACCTCCAATGGCTTTAAGCATGGCGCCCGCGTGGTAACCGCTGCGGCCCTAATCATGATTTCGGTCTTCGCCGCCTTCATTTTGATGGATGAGCCGTTTATTAAGACCATGGGCTTTGCCCTGGCTGCTGGCGTGCTTATCGACGCCTTCGTGGTCCGCATGATGATCATCCCGGCCACCATGTTCGTGCTGGATAAGAAGGCATGGTGGTTCCCACGTTGGTTGGATAAGATCACCCCAAACATGGATATTGAGGGAGAGGCTTTGCACTCTGAGCGCGAGGAGCTCTTGCGCACCCAACGGGAGAAGGTAGGCGAAACACACCGTGACTAGTCTGCGCGAAGAAAAGAAGCGAGCTACTCGTCAGGCCATGGCCGATGCGGCAGCGCGCCTCGTCCTCGACGGTGGCGCTGAAGCTGCCACGGTTTCAGGCATAACTGCCGCCGTCGGGGTTTCCCCGCGCACCTTCCATAACTACTTCTCCTCGGTTTCTGATGCGCTACTGTCCTTTGGCACCAATGTGCTTGCCGAGTTTTCTAAGGAAGTGCCCACTGTCTTTCCTAACTCATCTATTTCTGAATTCTTCGAACAGGTAACGCTCGATGCCACCGAAAATGAGGGAAAAGAGCTGCATTCCATCACCTCTCTTTTCACTATCGGCGAGGCTTTAGAAAACTTGAGCCATACCACAGAAGAGCGCCAACAATTCCAGGTCGTATCCGAGCAAGTTTTGGAAGCTTTCCACCAACGCGTTCCGGATAAATCGCGCTTTGAGGTCGCGGTCATCCTCCAGGCCTGTGCGGGCGCCGCCGCGGTGAGCATGAAAGAAATCCACCGCCGCTCCCAGGCCGAAGAATCACTGAGTGCTCACGCCAAGCATGAGATAGTACGCACGGCCTTTGCTACCGTGCGCGCCATCGACTAGCTAGCCTAATGGGCGCTTTAATCCGTATGCTCGGCAGTAGTTATGGATAAGAAAGCCCCTATATCGAGCACCGCGCATAATGCCCGCTTCATTCAGGCGGGCGTTAATGCCGCATTTCAAGACCGCATTGGGAAGGCGACCGACGTGGAATTTAATTTCCTCGGCCCCTCCACGGACGATAAAGGCAACTTTGTCACCGATCAGCTAGTGGAGGCGAGAATAAGTTCCACGCGGCAGGTTTCTGATTTCCGTGGCGTGCGGCTAGCCGTCATTTCTGCCGGCACCTGGCACTGGACCACCACGGCCACCGAGAATTATGCTGATTTGCCACAGAGTATCTCGATGACGAGAGACCCTGAAAGCATGATTGCTTTAGCTTCCCTCATCGTGGGCAATATGCCGATACTTCGCGCCCAGCAGGGTGAGCACGTGGCTATCGTTGCGGTAGATTTTCACCCTCGCCTGGAGTTTCGCCAGGCCCTGCTGCACGGCCTGCGGCACAGCAGAGCGGACGAGGATGAAAAGGTCCCTACCCTCACCCTTGCTCGTTACTTGGACATGGACTCCACCGAGGAAGAGCCGTACGTGCATTTTTCCGATGGCACCACGGTGTGTTTCGAACCAGCCGACCACGGCGTGCACAAGATTTCCAGCATCACCCCGGGTTTTAGCGCCACCAGCATCCTCGAGGATGCCTTTTATCTCGGTGTGGAGAACCAACTCTATTTCCAGGGCCGTTTCCCCGCCGCCACAATTGACCTCGATGTAGACAAGGCCACCGCTACCGTGTCCTATCGCGGTGGGCAGTTTGCGGCGAAGGCGGTGCTTATAGCCACCATATCCGCTGAGGAATTCACCTGGGCTTGGGCCGATCCTTCGCTTAAGGACTCTGCGGCCGCCCGGTGGGCAGGCAGTTTGGCACGCTTTGGCATGAACGAGGTCGTCCCCGAGTTGGTTCGCCCACACCTTCCGCTCCAGCTGGCGCGCAGGCAACAACTGCCCCACCTGGCTTTGCCTATCCTTGGCATCTGGACGCTGGCTGGCACTACGCTTTCCGACGGCCGCGTGGGCCTCGTCCTCCTCGATGCGCCGGAGCTGCACTTGCCCAAGCCTACGCCCACCGCCACAGCGGCAACGTTAGAAGTTAGCCCTCCCGATTGGCTCGATGCAGATCGTGCCCGCGCCGCCTACGCGTCATTTCGCGGGGTGGACGTGTAGGGCGCTGCGGATGGCGTCCACGTCGACGTCGTCAAGCGCGGCAGGCGTAAATGCCGCATCGTTAGTTTTATCCACCAAAACCGCACGCACTCCCTCGGCGAAGTCCGCCCGCCGATACATAAAGGCGCCCAGATTGGTTTCCATGTCCAGCGCCTCCCGCACGCTGCTGCACTCCTGCTCGGCGCGGAATAGCTCCATGGCTGCGACGATAGAGGTGGGGCAGGCCTGCGCAGTCAGCTCCCCTACCAGCTGCTTGAGCTCTGGGTGACTATCCAAGGCCGCGGTGATATCCTGCCAGGTCTCGTGGGAGAAGGCGTCTTCGATGGAATCAATAAGCTCAATCAAAGCGGGCTCACCCGCGGGTTCGGTGGCGTGCTGGGCTAGCGCTGCGGCCATGCCCTGCTCAATTACCGCGTGAGCAAAAGCCTCTGCGTCTGCCACGTAGTGAGTGGCCAACCCACTCCACAGGAGGTCTGCGGCGTACATGCGATACCCGGTAATACCCCAGAACTTCGCTAGCTCGGGCGAGGCCTTTCCGCGCGTTCCCACCGCGCGCTGGGCGGCATAGGCCATGCCTACGTCGGTGACGTAGCCGATATTCATCTCTGGCATAGAAGCAAAGGTCTTATCCGTAACTACTCGATGGGATCCATGGGCGGAGATACCCAGGCCACCTCCCATAGCGATGCCATCGATGAGCGCGATAACTGGCTTGGGATACTCCGCGATATCGCCGTTTAAGGTGTATTCATCCGCAAAGAACGTGTCGACTTCGCCTAATTTTCCTTCCTGGACCCTTTCGCGGGCATAGCGGACGTCACCACCGGCGCAATATGCCTTTGGGCTGGCCGAGAGAAAAAGCACCTGCTCCACCTCATCGTTTTCACGCCACTGCGCTAGCGACGCCGCGATGAGTTCTACCAACTCCGGGGTGAGGGAATTGAGAGCCTTGGGACGGTTGAGTTCAATCACTCCGGTATGGTTACGGATTGAGGACACGATGGGTGAAGCGTTGGTCATACCCCCTAGTGTGACACACAGCTCACCCCCTTAGCCACCATTGATTGATTCACAGATAGGTTCGGATTTTGCTCCCACAGCTCATCGCCCTGGATATGGACGGCACCCTACTGGACGGCAACGGCCAGCTTCCACCAGATTTTTCCGCGATCAGCACCCGCGCCCGCCAGCTCGGCGTCACCCTTGTCCCTGCCTCGGGCCGCCAGCTTGCCACCCTGCAAGAAATGTTTCCGCATGAAGATACCTTCATTGCAGAAAATGGCTCCGTCGTCGTGCACGATAATCGGGTCATTAGCGCTACTACCCTGCCCACCGCGGCAGTCCGCGCCGTCGTTGCCGCTCTCCGCACTGTCGACGCCGCGCATACCGTCGTGCTGTGTACCCCAGATACCGCTTTTGTCCACAAGGGCGCCGATGAGCAGGCCCGCGCAGAAATTTCCAAGTACTACAGGTCAGTGGAATGGGTAGATGACCTCGGTGCCCTTCTCGACGCGGACATCATCAAAATCGCGGCTTACTGCGCCGACGGCAGCGAAAAGCACCTCCACCAGCCTCTCCTCGCGGCCGTTCCGGAGCACAATATCGCCATTTCCGGCGCCGTCTGGCTCGACGTCATGGCCGCGGGCGTCAATAAAGGCGAAGCGCTACACACCATGGCCGAGCTCCTCGCGGTTCCCATGTCTCGCACCGCCGCCTTCGGCGATTTCCTGAATGACTACGAGCTCCTCCGCGAGGCCGGCACTGCTATCGCAATGGAAAATGCGCACCCAAAATTGAAAGAAATCGCCGATCTCATAGCCCCACCCAATACCGAATTTGGTGTCATGACAGTCCTGCGTCAGCTTTTTGACAGCGAAGAGTCCTAGAATCGAATTTTCGTCTCCGGCCCGCGTGCCGCTTCTTTACTTCACCCTCATGGGAGAAAACCTCGTACGCAGGCTAAAATAGTCCGTTTAGAAAATATACGTAGTGCTTTGGGAGTTTTTGTGAAGCAGATTTTGCGCTCACTGCTGGGCAAGAAGAAACCTGGGCGTTCAGATGAACCACGCCCATCGGTCTATCAGGCAGTAAAGCCCAAAGCTGGCTCCACCAGTACATCTCGCCCTTCTGAGAACAAGGCCTCCGCGCCCCAAAAATCAGACAACACCGAGTCCACCACCGGTGCAAAGCCCACGACGCCGCAAGGCAAGTCCAAGGACCAAGCCAAGGAGAAGCCTACAAAGGCCCCCGAGGCCAAACCCGCGGCTGAGGGCACCCCCCGCCCCAGCACCGCGAAACCGCACGCTTCTCAGACCATTTCCGCTCAACCGCAACAGGTTAAGCGGTCCGCGCAGACACCTGCAGCCAAGGAGCCAAAGGCCAAGCCTGCCACTCAAAAGTCTGCGCCTAAGCCTGCCGGCGCCAAGCAAGACGCGCCAGGGGTTTCTCCTAAAGCAGCTACAAAGAAGCAGGCAGAATCGCGCGCGCCGGAAAAGAAGCCACAGCGCAACGCACATGAGCCGGTTCAGCGTCCACGCCGCGGTGCGAATTTTAGTACCCCGCCATCCCAGGCCGCCTCAAAAGACGACTCTGCCCGTGGTGCTTCCCCTAAACCTGCCGCAAAGCCTTCTCGGCAAGAGACCGGAAGGCCCTCACAGCAGGCTCGGCCTGCCACGCAAAAGCCAGCGCAGCCTCCCAAGCCATCCACTCCGCCTAGCGCAAAAAAGGCTTCCCAGGAAGCGGCGGCACCGCGCTCGTCCGCAACTGAAGCAAAGACGGTTTCTAAACCGGCCGCACAACAAAAATCCCAGCCGCAACAGCCCAAGCCTGCCACCACCAAACCGTCCCCAAGTAAACAGCAAACGCACAAGCCAGGCCCACAGAAACGCGTACAGGCACACCCGACAAAGGAACAGTCCAAGCCACAGCCATCATCACCTAAGAAGAAGGCTCAGCCTTCTAATCGTTCCCAGCCATCTCAAGGCAAAAGTTCATCGCGCACGCCTACGGCACCACAGCAGAAGTCTGCCCCAGCAGCATCATCGAACGCCCCAGCGCCGAAGAAGGGCACCACTGCCCCAAAGCCACAGGAAAACACCCCAAAGGGCCCAGCGAACGCTCCCCAAAAGCAAACTAAGCCGGCTCAGAATAAATCCGCCGCCAAGGAGGAGAAGGCAGCGCCAGCAAAGCCTCAGCAAGGCAGCCCTTCACAAACCAACCTCCACAAGCAGCAGCCGCAGGGACAGCAGCCACGGCCCAAGGAGTCTATGCCACAGGACAAGGCCAAGAAGGCTACAAAGCTGCGTCCACAGGTAAAGCCAACCGATATCAGCCGCGGATTGGCCCGAAAGTCACAACAGGTAGGCACTCCCACCCCGGCTCAGCAAAATCCAGCACGCGCTGCCCAGAAGTCAAAGGATAAGCAACAGCCTGAACAGCCTCAGCCGAAGCAGGCAAAGCCCCAAGCTGCTTCTAAGGGAGCATCTGCCAAGGCAGGCAAGTCCGCGGCTGAGGGCGCCATCGCGGGCTCGGGTGCGGTAGCCGCTACCGCCGCAGAGAAGAAGCGCGAAAACGCGCAGTCGCCCCAGTCACAGCAACCAGCGTCCGATAAGAAAAAGGCCCAAGCTGTGGCGACGCAGGCACCAGCGGCTGCGAATAAACCTGCACCTCAGAAGGCTCCGGCTGGGCAGTCAGAAGGCAAGTCCAAATATCCGCTTCAAAAACAGACCAAGGACCCTGAGGCGCTGGCGACACCGCCGGAGAGCAAGGTAGTCAAGAAGAAGCGCCATGCCCGCCTCCGCCAGGTCAAGGGGCTTGACGGACTGCGCGGCCTCGCGGTCATTGCCGTGGTGCTCTATCACTTCTTCCCTGCCCTCCTTCCCGGAGGTTACTTGGGCGTTGACCTCTTTTTCGTCCTTTCCGGATTCCTCATCACCTCGTTGCTGGTGCGTGAATTCCGTACCTCCGGCAGGATTAGCTTGAAGGACTTCTGGGTGCGACGATTCCGGCGTATCCTCCCAGCCGCAGTATCAGTTCTCGTCATGTGCACCACACTGGTGGCATGGATCGGCGGGGACTTAGCGGTGGGCTTGCGCCAACAGTTCTTGGGCACTTTGTTCTTTGTCAATAACTGGACACAGATTGCGACCTCCCAGTCCTACTTCGCGGACAATGAGATTCAGGTCTTTGCCCACTATTGGTCGCTGGCCGTGGAAGAGCAGTTCTATGTAATTTGGCCGCTCCTTATCACGGGCATTTTCCTCATTTCTCGCCATAAGCCGCGCCGACTTCCTATCCTCGTGTCCACGCTTTTAGCCCTCGGATCCGCCGTGGCCATGGCGCTTATCTTCGTGCCCGGTGAGGACCCGACGCGTGTCTACTACGGCACAGACACCCACGCTTTTGGCCTGCTCACTGGCGCCGTGCTGTCTCTCCTGATGACTTCTACCCAATCGAATCCACAGGCCGATTCTTGGGCCGCGGCGGGCAAGGCTGAATCCCGCATCGCTGGAGTCATCGGCACTTTGGCTCTCATCGGCTACGGTGCGCAGCTATTCCTCATGCCGGATGACGCGGAGTTCACCTACCGCGGTGGGCTCTTCCTCACCAGCGTGCTCGGTGTCCTTATGGTGTGGGGCGTGGTCCGCGAATACGGTCCTATGACCCCGCTATTTAGGACCAAGGTCATGCGCTGGTTTGGTCAGCGGTCCTTTTCGCTATATCTCTGGCATTGGCCGGTCATCATGATGCTCAAGGCGCTTTTCGAGGGCAACCAGAATTCCGATAAATCGTGGATTCTGGGCCTGGTGGCCGTACCTATTTCGCTGCTACTGTCCGAGATTTCCTACCAGTTCATTGAGAATCCTTTCCGCCGCGGCGGCTATAAGAAGACATGGAACACCTACTGGTCGTCCCGCCCAGGTTTTAGCGAATTGCGCGACGGATTTGGCAAAACCATGTGGCCGGTAGTCCCGTTCCTCGTCATCGCCTCGGTGGCCGGGGTAGTCTACGGCGTAATTAACTCCAGCGATAAGACCGAGTTGGAGCAGCAATTAGAGCAGCTTCAGCAGCAGAACCAGAGCAGCAACAATGCTCCGGCTCAACCTAATGATGCTGCCCCGCAGCCGCCTGTCGCGGGCGACGCCGACAAGGATGACTCGAAGAATACGAAGACCCGCCCCATGCCGCAGGGCAAGGACATTACCGCCATCGGTGACTCAGTGATGCTGGCTTCTAGCGGCGCCCTCAAACAACGCTTCCCGCAGATTTACGTCGACGCAGACGTATCCCGCCACTACACTGCAGGCATTCAGATTCTGCAGCAACTCAAGGATTCCGGAAAGCTGCGCAATACCGTCTTCCTCGGGTTCGGTACCAATGGCCCTGCCTTCCCGGATCAGATCAAGGAAGCTCTCGATATCATCGGCAAAGACCGCACCGTTGTCATGGCTGTACCCTATGGTGACCGTGAATGGATGTCCCAGTCCCAGCAGGATGTCCTCGACGCAGCCAAAGAATACGACAATGTATACGTCGCTGACTGGTGCGGACACGCTCAGAGCGACCCCGCAATCCTCTATTCCGATGGTGTTCACCCAATGCCAGAGCGCACCGGCGAGTACTCGAACGCATTCTACGATGCTCTGCAGCAGTACTCGAAATACGACAAGACCGTGTCCTCGCAGTGCGTGCCGCAGTAAGGCAAAGGCAATATGGGGAGGTAACGGCGTCGGCAAGCGCCTAGCCCCTCCCCCGCCCTTCGCGCTCACGGAGGGCTCGTGCTCCACGGATAGCAACGACCACAGTGAGCGCGAAGGGTAGTGAGCTAAAGGAAAAGGCTCGTCTTCTACCACGTGGTAGAGGACGAGCCTTTTCCTTTAGGATTAGTCGACGGAAAATTCGCCCATCTTGTCCCAGCCGGTGCGGCCGTCAATATGGACGTTAATGATGTCTGGGGTTTCCACGAGGTACTTCGGGAACTCCTCGGTCGAGCGCTGGAAGTGCTCGCTCTGGACGTGCTCGACATCCTTGCCGTCGGCGTAGGACTCCAAAAGCAAGAAACGCTGACGATCTTCTGGATCGCGGAACCACTTGAAGTCGATGCAGCCCGGCTCTGCATTGCAGGCCTCGGTGTACCAGTTGATTTCATCGAGGAAGGTCTCTGCGTATTCGGGCTTGACGTGGAACTGTACGTTGATCAAAATCATGCCCCGATTCTACCGGCGCCGTGCGGCTTCGTCATCGTTGCAGATGAATGCTAAGAACGCGGCGGAATCGAGGCTTGGGGAAAAGTTTAGTTGAGGAAGAACTCCGCAACATAGATGTAGATCCCGTCGTAGGCGGTTGCCACGCCAAAGCCGTGCTGGGGAGCAGCGTTGACCGGGACATCGCGGTTGAACCAGTTCAGGCGATCTTGCGCCTGCTGTTCGCTAAGGCGACGAACTGTGCCCTGGCCCTCGTCCTTGTGATTCAAACCGTGAGCAATGCCGCCCTTGTACTCAAGCTTGCCGGCAGCACCTTGATTGGCCCATTCCTGGGCGATAGCCGCTGCACGCGCATCTTTATGGTGCCCAGCCTTTTCGAGGTGGGCGGTGGTGGCGGCGCCTAGCTGGCCGGCAACCTTGGGCGCCTGGCCCACCGGTTTGGCGAGGAATTCTGGCAGCGGGATATTGTACTTCTCAGCCAGCTCATAGGCCTGCGGCGGCAGGGTGAGGCGGAAATCTTCTAAAGCGGCGAAAGGATCAGAAGAAAGCTGCTGAGCCTGCGAAGAAGCCTGCTGGATCTGTGGCGGCAAGGCCGGCTGAGCAGAGGCCACGGTGGAAGTACCGGTGACGACAAGAGCGGTGGATACGGTGGCTACGATTGCGCGGTGAGAAAGCTTCATGCCCTCCACCGTGCCATAAAGCACAAGCAGTGTGGAAGGCGTTTCCGTGGTGCTCAGGCATTTCGATACAACTTTGTTATGGTCCCCCGTGTCTTATGACCGACAGAGATAATGGGACAATTGCCCACAGCGAATTTTTCTTTAGTACTGCGAAAGGTTGTTGACTGTTGCTGGACGTATTGACCGGTTTTGCAATCATTTTCGTAGTCATCGGTGTGGGATTTGTGCTGGCGCACAGGGGCGTTATTGGCAAAGGCGAGGCACGATTGCAATTCAATCGAACGGCCTTTTGGGCGGCCACGCCGGCACTCATTTTCTCCAGCGTGGCTAAATCCGATACCTCTGCCTTCGTGTCCCCAGTGGTGGCTGTTATAGCTGCTGCATCCATCGCCACCATGGCGTTGTATTGGCTGTGTAGCCAGCTATTCTTTTCCCGCAGCGGTGCCGAAACCATGGCCGGTGCCGCAGCGGCAAGCTATTACAACTCAGTCAATATCGGTCTGCCCATCGCTACCTATGTCATTGGTGATGCCACGTATGCTATCCCGGCCTTAGTTCTGCAAATGGCGGTGCTTTCTCCGTTTATCATCGCGGGGCTCAATGCGCAGGGTACAAGCCTGCAATCTATATGGCGCTCCGTAGTCTCAGGGGTTACCGCGCCCGTAGTGTTGGCAGCGGTGGCGGGATTCATAGTCTCCGCGGCAAGGTGGCAGGTACCGGAAGTAATAATGAAGCCACTGGAGATTCTGGGCGGCGCCTCTATCCCCATGATTCTCATGAGCTTTGGTGCCTCTTTAAAGGGCGACGCGCTGCTGGAGGAAGACCGCCTGCCCACCATTACCGCGACGGTATTGAAGTTGGTGGGAATGCCCGCTATCGCGCTGGCCGTTGGTGCAGCGCTAGGTCTTGACGGCGCGGAGTTGTATGCTGCGTTAATTCTGGCTGCCTTGCCCACGGCACAGAACGTGTACAACTATGCCGCCACCTATGAGGTAGGAGAAACCGTAGCCCGGGATACGGTTTTTCTCACGACCTTCCTCTCGCTGCCGGCGATGTTGGCGATCGCGGCCCTGTTTGGCTAAACACCTAGTAAACGCCGACGTCGAGCGCGGCGAATTCGTGCTGTAGCTCATCGGGGTCGATGGCTCCTGCCACGTCTGGACCTGCGATGGCGGCAAAGCCATCAAGTACCGATGCTCCATAGTTGTGACCGTGCCCATCGGAAACGTCTTTTGCACCGGGCAGATCGGCCGCCACTTGGAGAGAGGAGATGATGGGCATCCATCGCATCACGCGCTCGGCAGAATACGGCGTCCGTTCGCGCATCCAATCCGGCTCTTTGAAAGCCATCTGTGGAGACCACCAGGCCACTGGGTCCGAGGGATGTTGGATATAGAGCATGCGGGTGCGTCCCCACTCTTCTTCCGGCACCGGTCCCCACTGGCGTACCTGCGCGTCATCGTTAGCAAAACGCACCACGAGGCCTCCGGCGTATTCGGGGGAAATTTCGGAGGATCCGGGATCACGCCTTTCCACAAATTGCGTGCGCAGGCGATTGAAGTGCGGCGGGCCGGTAAGGAGGATTCCGTCCACAGAATTGGCAATATCACGCACTCCAGAAAACGCTGCTTCGATGCCCGTAGTACCCAAGGATTCGCCGTATAAGTAGAGCTTCGGGCGCTTGCGTTCTGGCAGACCGTTCCACCAGTCCACGATGGGGTTGATGAACTCTTCCCCGGCGCGCTCTACCTGGCCACCGCCCGATAGGAAGTGCAGGGCGGAAGGCATAGCGGAGTATTGGGCAGCCGCAATGGCGGTATCGCCACCGTAGAGTAGTTCGAAGGCTTGAGCAGAATAGGAAGACACCCAGCCCGTACCGGTGGTCATAATGAGAAGCAGGGCTTTGCGGTCTTGGGCGTGGGTGCGCTCGAGTTCGTCGATGAGCAGCTGCGCTCGCTCCTCATTCGAGTCACGATTGCCCAATCCGGCATAGGCGCGGATGGGTTCCTTGGCAGGCTTTCCGCTTACCTTCTCCAATTCCGCGCGGTGCGCACCGGAAGAAAGGAAACGCGAGCCCTGCAGGCCCACGCCGTTCCAGTCCACACGGGACTGCGGGGAACCACTGCGCTCTGCGGACATGGGCCGCTTCATGGCGGGATCGGGGTCGGCGTTTTGAGCGGTAAAGATCCTCTCGCCCACGCCAACGATGGCGCCAGGGATGAGGTTTTCCACGGTATACGTGCCCACTAGGGCAACGATGAGCACCGCACCCACGACGCGGTAGGCGGCGCGAAAGCGGTGGGGAAAGTGGCTGGAGAGCCAACGCACACAAAAGCGCAGCACGCGCAGAATAAAAAGGAAAGCAGTGAATACTGCAAGAGCGAGCGGAACCACAAGAAGATAGCTGGCAATGGTCGGCGCTGGGGCGGCTAGGGCATCTGCAAGTTGACGCTGCCAGCGCACGGCGAAGACCGCAAAGCCCACCATCCACAGCACAAAAACTCCGGTGGCGATGCGAGAAGCAAGGCGGTAGCGCCGGGGCGGCCACGTGGTGGCATCGAGCCAGGAATACCGTGGTGCCGCATAACGCACTACGAGGCGGTACCACACGTGTTTGAGGGCAATACCCAGCGTATAACCAAGTCCTGCGGCAATGCCGGAGACCAGCCCTTGGTAGAGCCAGTCACGCGGCAGGAGGGATGGGGTAAGGCCTAGGGTAAAAAGCGCCGCAGCGCCGATAATGCCCCACAGGTCAAGGTGGCCGACGATATCGGCGATGCGGGCTTCTACCCTTCGAGCTTCTCCCCCAACTCTAGCCATTCCATCTCCAGTTCCTCGTAGGCGCTACGGTTGTCCTTTAGTTCTCCGTCTAGCTCGGTCAAGGCTTGAGTGTCGACCTTTTCCGCGGCAGTCGCCATCTTCTCATTAATCTGCGCGGCCGCCTTCTCGAGCTTGTGCATCTTGCGCTCCAGCGCGTTCATTTTCTTGGTGATTTCGCGCTCTTGCTGGGAAGAGAGCTTCTTTTCCGGCTTAGGAGCAGAGCTGTCTGGCTTCTTTTCGCCCAAGTTGAGCACGCCGGAGTTGTGTTGCGCCTCAAGTGCGGCGCGCTTGCGCAGGTACTCATCGATGCCGCCGGGAAGGTTGGTGAGTTTGCCATCGCCAAAGAGCGCATAGGTATTGTCCGCGATGCGCTCAATGAGGTAGCGATCGTGCGAGATAACCACCATCGTGCCCGGCCAAGAGTCAAGGAGAGACTCCAGTTCCTGTAGGGTATCGATGTCGAGGTCGTTGGTGGGCTCATCGAGCAACAGCACATTGGGCTCGGCCATCAGTACGCGGGTGAGCTGCAAGCGGCGGCGCTCGCCGCCGGAGAGATCCCCCACCGGGGTGCGCTGGCGCTTGGCGGAAAACCCTAGGCGCTCAGCAAGTTGGGAGGCAGAAAGTTCCTTTTTGCCGAGCTGGACATAGGTGGCAACGTCCTCGACGGCGTCGATAAGCCGACGCTGCGGATCCAAGTCATCGAGCTCTTGGCGCAACCAGCCAAGGCGCACGGTTTGGCCCTCGATGCGCTTGCCGGCCGCCAGCTCGTATTCGCCGGCCAGGGTGCGCAGCAGCGTGGTCTTGCCGGAGCCATTGACGCCTACCAAACCAATGCGCTCGCCGGGGGCTAGGCGCCAGGTAAGGTGATCCGCCAAGGTGCGACCGTCTGGGGACTTCACGGTGGCATCCTCAAGCTCGATGACCACGCGGCCTTGGCGCTGCTTAGAAAAGGCCATGAGCTCGACCTTATTGCGCGGCTCCGGCACGTCTGCGATGAGCGCCTCGGCAGCTTCAATCCGGTAGCGCGGCTTGGACGTGCGGGCAGGCGCGCCACGACGCAACCATGCCAGCTCTTTGCGGGCGAGGTTCTTGCGTCGCTGTTCCATGGCATCGGCCTGGCGGGCGCGCTCGGCGCGGGCGAAGGTCCAATCGTTGTAGCCGCCCTCGTAGGTATCAACCACGCCATCGTGGACTTCCCAGGTCCACGTGGCTACGGTGTCGAGGAACCAGCGATCGTGGGTGACCACGACTACGGCCAAGTTGCGCTTAAGGAGGTGATCTGCGAGCCACTGCACTCCCTCCACGTCAAGGTGGTTGGTGGGCTCATCGAGCACCACGAGATCCAAGTCCTGTACCAGCGCGGCGGCTAGGTTCACGCGGCGGCGCTCGCCACCGGAGAGTGAGCCAACTGGGGTATCCAATCCCAAATCCACAATGCCCAGGCCGCCCAAGACATCGCGCACCTTGGCATTTGATGCCCACTCATAGGTTTCCAGTTCGAGGGGTTCGATAATGACTTGGGCGATGGTCAGTTCATCGGGTAGATCGAAGCGCTGGGTGACCACGGCCATGCGTAGATCAGAGGTATGGGATACGCGGCCGGCATCGGGTGGTTCGATGCCGGTAAGTACCTCCAGCAAGGTGGTTTTGCCACCGCCATTAACGCCGACGATGCCGATGCGATCGCCGCTTTGCACACCTAGGGACACCCCGTCTAAAAGGGTTTTTAATCCATAAGTTTTGCTGACTTGCTCGAGGTTAATCAGGTTTGCCATAACGAGTGTCCATCTTAATACCTCCCTGCCTGTACCCCCGCATTTCTGCAACCTATTGCTATTGATTTTCAAGTCCAATACTCTGCCAATGTATGAAACGCTACACACTTTCTCTCTGCGCCGTGCTTTCCACTGCGGCGATAGCCATCGCTTCCTGCTCTGCCCCCACCGAGGAAGAAAAGGACTCACTGCACTCCCACGACCACGCACATAGCGAGGCCAAGCATGCCCATGAACACGACCATGACCATGACCACGAGCACGGCCATGACCACGCCGGACACTCACACGAAGGCTTTGAAGCCGAAGAGGGAGAAACCGAGGTAGCCCAGCTGCCCACCCGCATCGTTATCTCCCATGCGGATGGTCTAACCGCCTATGACGCCAAAACGGGCAAAGTAATCGGCGAGGACAAGATGAATGCCTTCCTTCGTCTCAGCGATGCCGGCGATAATCGCCACGTCATGGTGACTAAGGGCGATAGCTTCCTCACCTACGACACTGGGCGCATCACCAAGGGCCATGGCGATCACAACCACTACTACACCGCTGAGCCCGCGCTTGGCGACGCCCCCATTAAGGCACCGCATGCCGGCCACGTGGTCCACCACGATGGCTTTACCGCACTATTTTCCGATGGTGATGGCGTGGCAAAGATTTATAAGACCGAAGACATTGGCAAAAAGGACGCCCAGCCAGTCAATACCGTTGACACCGGGGCCGCACACCACGGCGTGGCCGTACCGCTGAAGGATGGCTCGGTGGTCATCACTAAGGGCACCGAGGACGAGCGCCACACCATCCAGCATCTGGATAAGGAGGGCAAAGTTCTTACTGAGACCACCAAATGCCCTGGTGTCCACGGCGAGGCTGCCGCTGGAAACGGCAATATTTTCTTTGGCTGCGAGGACGGCCCGGTGGTCTTTGATGGCAAGGAGTTTCACAAGGTAGACGCCTCTGCTTATGCCGGTGCAGGCGACTACCAGCGCTCTGGCAATGCCGCCGGTTCGGAAGAATCCGATGTCATCCTGGCCGATAATAAGACCGACAAAGACGCAGAGCTCGAACGCCCTACCTCCGTAACCTTGGTAGATACCAAGGATTTTTCGGCCAAGAAGGTAGACCTCGATGCTTCTTATTGGTTCCGCTCCCTAGCCCGCGGCCCGCTGGGCGAGGCACTTGTGCTGACCACCGACGGCAAACTCAACGTCATCGACCCAGATTCCGGTGAAATCACCAAGCAGATTGATGCCATCTCCCGGTGGAAGGAAAACAAGGAATGGCAGCAACCAGGACCTATCCTTCAGGCTGCCGATGGCTATGCCTTTATCACTGACGCCCAGAAGAAGCAGCTCGTAGTCATTGACCTCCTGCAGGAAAAGGAAGTCAACCGCTTCGACCTCGACATCGAGCCCACCGAAATGACGGTGCTCTAGCTACAGCACCACGGCGCCGCTAGCTGGCCCCTTGGTAGCCACTCCCTTGGTTCCGGGAATCTCCACCGTCACTTGGGACACTACTTCCTGAGCTTCTTCTGCCCCAGCGCAAAGGAAGGCACAGGTCGGACCACTGCCGGAGACAATCCCTGCTAGGGCTCCGGCGGCCACACCGGCCTCCAGGGTCTTGCGCAGGTCTGGGCGCAACGACAGCGCTGCCGGCTGCAAATCGTTATGCAAGTGCTGCGCCACTCGGTGCGGATCGCCCGAGATGAGCGCCTGCGATACCGCCGCGGTGTCCATGTGTGGCTCACCTCCGCGGCCCTTTTCCCGCATCTCATCGAGCTTATGAAAGACCTGCGGGGTAGAAAGCCCACGGTCCGAGGCGATGAGCGCCCAATCGTAGGTACCGCGCGTCATCATCGGGGTCAGCTGCTCGCCGCGCCCCGTGCCGAGCGCGGTGCCTCCCAGCAAGGTGAAGGGAACATCCGAGCCCAATGCCGCGCCCAGCGCGTCTAGGATTGGCTCCCCCACCAAATCGATGCCGTAATAGCCGCCATAGCAGCGCTCGGCCAATCGCAGCGCGGCCGCCGCATCCGCCGAACCACCTGCCATGCCACCGGCGGTAGGAATGGCTTTGTGAATTTCCAGCGCTACCTCCGGCAGCGCCTTCGGCCCATGGGTGCTGTACAGGTACTGCATGATACGGTTTACCGCGGTCCACGCTAGGTTCGTATAGTCTTCTGGCACGCCCTGCGCGTGAGGGCCTGTAACCTTCAGGCCCTGAATGCGTGGCTTATCTACCTCGGGGTTCCCCAAGTCAGTCAGCGTTACTGTGTCATGTAGCTCTAAGGACTGAAAAACACTGGCAAGCTCATGAAACCCATCCTCTCGCGGTTCCTCCACTCCCAGGTGAATATTGACCTTGGAGTGAGCCCGCGCCGTGTAGACGAATGGTTCGCTATCGATGGGGGCGGTCATTAGATTCCTGCCAATCGTACGAAGTCCTCCACGGCGAGCTTTTCGCCGCGTTGCTTCGGATCGATGTCCGCAGCTCGCAATGCTTCCTCGGCGGCTGCTCCCGAACCAAAGTGACCCGACAATGCCGCACGCAGGGTCTTGCGGCGTTGGGCAAAGGCGGCGTCGATAACCGGCCAGACCTTAGCACGCGACTCGTCAGTGACGGGCCAAGGAGCAGAGTCGAAGACGTCAATACGCACCAGCCCAGACTCAATATTGGGCGCAGGCCAAAAGACGTTCTTACCAATAGTGCCCGCCTTGGAGACCTTGCCATAAAATCCCGCTTTGACCGAAGGCACGCCGTACACCTTGCTGCCCGGCTGCGCAGCTAGGCGGTCCGCCACCTCTAGCTGGACCATAACCAGCACGCGACGAATGGAAGGGAAAGTCTCCAATAGGTGCAGCAGCACCGGGACGGCGACGTTATACGGCAAGTTGGCTACCAGAGCGGTCGGCTCAGTGACGTCAGCTTCTGTTACCCGCAGTGCATCCTTTTCCACCACCCGAAGGCGCTGGGCATATTCCGGGGCGCGCTCAGCCACGGTATCGGGCAGCTGTGCAGCCAGGCGTGAGTCGATTTCTACCGCGGTAACTTCTTCCACAGCCTCTACCAGGCCGAGGGTTAGCGAGCCCAAGCCCGGCCCCACCTCGAGGACGCGGTCTGCGGGATCCAACTCGGCCGCAGCGACGATGCGCCGAATGGTATTCGGATCATGCAGAAAGTTCTGCCCTAGCTTCTTCGTGGGCGCAATGTTGAGCTTCTCCGCGAGGGCGCGGATCTCTACGGGGCCCAAAAGCGCGGCGCCGGTGGAATCAGTCATGCCTTCTAACTTAGTAGAAGAGATGAAAAAGCCGCACACCACTTAGGTGTGCGGCGATAAAGCGCTTCAGTCTAGCGCAGGCCCAGCTTGGAAGTACATGCCGGCCAAGCGCCCCACCCCTGCGCCGCCTGCACCTTCTGTGCCACGGCAATCTGTTGCTCACGGGAAGCCTGCCATGCCTCCGGTGCGTACTCGGTGCCACCGAATGCGGCCCAAGTGGATGGAGTGAACTGCAGGCCACCGGAGAAGCCATTGCCGGTATTGATAGCCCAGTTACCGGTAGCCTCGCACTGTGCGATGGAATCCCAGACGGAGCCATCGGCGACAGCCGGAGCAGCAGCACCAGAGTTACCGCCCTCCTCTGGCTTTTCTTCTTCGGCCTTCTTGGTGCCGCGGGCGATGGTGGCAGCCTTAGGCTCTACGGTCACCTTTTCTTTGATGACGTCATTAGATTCCTTGGCGCCGTCCTTCATCACCAGCTTGCGAGTGATAACGCGCTTGCCCTTAACGCCTTCCTCGCGGACCTCTTCGGTGCCCTCTTCCAGCTCCGGGTCATCAACAAAGTTAGGCTCGGCTTCGAACTCTTCCTCAGAGTCATAGGTCGTAGTGGAAACCTGATCCACCTTGATGGACATGCCATCGGTAACCTTGGTGTCCTTGGACGGGAAGACACGATCATCGTCATCAACGTCGATATTGCGCGCCTTAAGAACGTCCTCGACGGTCTTAGCAGCAATCTTGGTATAAGTTACCTTGCCACCATCATTAATCTTGACGATCTTCGGGGAAACGACCTCTAGGTCCATGCCCTCTTCCAGCTGGGCATCCTGGTCCACGTCAGCGTCACCGGACTTGACGGAAGCGCCCTTGGCCACGCCGCTCAAGTTACCCAATAGGTCAGAAACGGTGAGGTCGGTGGTGGACAACTGCTGCTGCACGCCGTCGATAGTCACGGCCACCGGCTTGGCGGTGCGAACGGAGATCTCATCGCCATCGCCCACAGACTCGGACGGTGCCGGGTAGACGATGTCTTCCTCGCTCACCTGAACGCCAGCTGCCTCCAGCGCGCCGTCAACGTCTTTGGCAAAGGTAGCCAGTTCCACCTTGTCGCCGTTAACGTCCACGGTGACATCCTTTTGTGCCGCAACGGCAACGACGCCGCCCACGGCCAAGGTTCCCAAGACGCCACCCGTTGCCAGGCGCAGTGGCAGCGAGCGGGAGTTATTGATGCGCTTGATTTGATGAGGTGACATGCCGAATAAATCTCCGATAGTGCAGGTTTCAACAATTATTAGAGTTTAGGCCAGCAAGAATTTCCGCGCAGGCAATTGCATTGCTCAGATCTGCTGCTGCCGCACCGTGGGCGGCGCTGCGGATCCCTAAAACCTAAACGAACGATTAATAACAATACGATAACAGCAACATAAAGTCGAGAACCAATCCGCCACATGCCTCACTGAGCACACAACCGCCACACCAAACACCCACGCCACCCCTGGCCAGCGGGTTTTGAAATTGTGAAAACCATCACCCAGGAGTTAGCCCAGGCCGTAGACGCGGTCAAAGGTTTCGTTAACCTCCGCCGCTAGCGCCTGCACCGTCTGGTGGCGTACACGGGCGATGCATTCATATGTGTGCCCGATAAGAGCCGGTTCATTGCGTTGGCCGCGGAAGGGTTCTGGCGTCATATACGGTGCATCAGTTTCCACCAGCAGCTGGCCGGCCGGCGCCTTGGCAGCCGCCCGCCGCAGCTCGGCGTTGCGCTTAAAGGTTACGTTGCCGGCAAAGGACAACACGTAGCCGCGCTCCAAGGCCTCCTCTGCTACCTTCAGCGGCGAGGAGAAGCAGTGCAGCATGACGGTGTGGGGAGCGGGGGCGTCGGCAAGGATGCGCAGCAAGTCCGCATCCGCTTCGCGGTTGTGGATCATCAGCGTCTTGCCATGGCGCACTGCAAGGTCAATATGCCACCGCAGGGATTCCTCTTGCTGGGCCATGGTCGCGGTGGTCTCTGGCTCATGCTGCACCCAGTACGCATCCAGTCCGGTCTCCCCCACCGCGACGCAGCGCGGATCCGCCACCATCTCTTCCAGCGCTGCCTTGGTCGGCGCATCCAACTCATTAGCGCGCACTGGGTGGATGGCACAGGCAGCATAAACATCCGGGAAGGCATGTGCAGTCGCCAGAGCCGCTGCCGATTCGCGGCGGTCATCACCAACCGTCACCATGCGGCTGATACCGGCGGTGCGTGCGCGATTCACCAGCACTTCATCGGTGTCCTTGTGCGAGAAAAGATGCGTGTGCGCATCAATAAGGCCACTGAGGCCCGGTGCCGGAACGGGAGTGGGTCGTCGCTTCTTTTTAGCCATGCACGCAATTGTAATATTGGCTGCCATGTTGATCAGACCCGCCGGCCTTGCGGATGTGCCCGCCATGACCGAAACCCTCAACTGGGCCATCGCACACACCGACGTCATCTTCCGCGCTACCCCGGCCAGCATCGCAGAGCGCGAAGACTACCTACGCGAGCTGTGGGAAAAGGACTGCCCATGCCTCGTCGCGGAGTCCGATTCTGGCGACTACCTGGGGTGGGCGCTCTACCACCCCTACCGCGATCCGCAGGTATGGACAGGCTGTTATGAAACCACCATCTATCTTTCCCCCACCGCTCAGGGCCAAGGCGTAGGCACTGCTTTACTTGGCGCCTTGGTAAAGGCGGCGCGCGCCGATAAAAAGGTTCATTCGCTGCTCGCCCTCATCGTCTCCACCAATGCGGCATCACTTAAGTTGCATGAAAAGTTTGGGTTTGAAAACGTGGGTATTCTTAAAGAGGTTTGCTACAAGTTCGATCGTTGGCTGAGCCTCACCCACCTACAACTTCTGGTGTAAAGGAATTTCTATGCATATCCGCCCTGCCGAGCTTGCCGACGCCCCCGCGCTCACCGCCATCTACAACGCCGGCTCCGCAGCGAAACCCGCCGCCAACCTGGTCACCTGGCAAGAAGATGTGGCTGACCGTGAAAAGTGGCTCAAGGAGATGTTTGAGGCCGGCTCCCCGGTCTTCGTAGCCGTACACGATGATGAAATCATTGGTTGGGCCGCCTATTTCCAGTTCGTGACCCCTGCCATCTATTACGGCACCGTCGAAGATTCCGTCTACATTGCTCCCTCCGCCCAGGGCAAGGGCGTAGGCTCCGAGCTTCTCGACGCCCTCATGGACTACGCCGCTGATGACAGCTACGTACAGACGATGATCACCTATATCGTCGATACCAACGAAGGCTCTATCGCCTTGCATAAAAAGTTCGGCTTTACCGAGACCGGCCGTATGCCGAATATCCATACCAAAGACGGCGTCCGCCTCGGCCTGGTACACCTCCAGCGCGATTTCCAGCGCTAACCGCCAGGTTTTTCCCCGCCGCTCCGCGCCCCTCAGCACTGGAGCACACAAATAGCCGCGTTATGCCCTTAACTTCCTAAAAATCGGGCGATAACGCGGCTATTTATATGGTGTTACTTGGAGACAGGCGCCCACTCTGGACCGGTTTCACCCAGCTCTGGGTCCAGCTTGGAGACGAGCGGCTTAGGCTTTGCCAAAGCGGTGCCCGGCTCTACTTGGATGCGCTCCCACTTCGCCTGCTGCTGGGTGTAGTCACCCATGATAATCGGATATTCGTGGCCCTCTGGCGGTAAACCAGCGCCCACGAGTTCTACCGGAATATCGTCCTTGACGTCGTGTACCTCCGGCTGGGCTGCCCACACGCCGCTGCGGCCCAAGGTTTCGTGCACCTTCTGCGCGGTAAACGGCAGGTAGGGCGTGAGCATGACATTGCAGTCAGAAACGACTTGGAGGGCGGTCCACAGCACGGTGGCTAGACGCTCGCGCTGGGACTCATCCTTGGCTAGTTTCCACGGCTCCTGGTCTGCAATATAGGCATTGGCCTCGCCGACGACGTGCATGATAGCGGTAATCGCCTGCTTAAATTTGGACTGCTCCAGCAAACCACCGGCAGTGTCGAAGGTCTCCTCCGCCAGCTGCAGGATTTCTTTGTCCTTTTCTTCTAATGCTGCTGGTGCGGGAACCTCTCCGAAGTTCTTAAAGGCCATAGATACGGTGCGGTTGACCAAGTTACCCCAGCCATTTGCCAGCTCATTATTGATACGGCGAACGAACTCATCCCAGGTAAAGTCCGTGTCATTGTTTTCAGGGCCAGCCACGGCAATGAAGTAGCGCAGGGCGTCAGGGCCGAACTCCGCCAAGAAGTCCTTGACATAGATGACAACACCCTTGGACGAGGAGAACTTGGATCCAGACATGGTCAAGTACTCGGAGGAGACGATTTCCGTAGGCAAGTTGAGCTCGCCGTACTTGTGGAGTTCCCCGCCCTTGTTGCCCTTACCGGCATAGCCCAATAGCTCGGCCGGCCAGATCTGGGAGTGGAAGGTGATATTGTCCTTGCCTTGGAAGTAATAGTGGCGGGCGTCTGGGTTCTGCCAAAAGTCCTTCCAGGCCTCGGGCTGACCGGTGCGGTACGCCCATTCGATGGAGGAAGACAGATAGCCGATGACCGCATCGAACCACACGTAGAGTTTCTTGGCGTTATTGTCCTGCCAGCCCTCGACGGGGATAGGAATTCCCCAGTCAATATCGCGCGTCATGGTGCGCGGGCGCATATCTTCAAGCAGGTTCAGGGAAAACTTCAGTACGTTCGGGCGCCAATCTTCGCGGGTAGAAAGCCACTTTTGCAGCTCATCCTTGATGGCTGGCAGATCCAGTAGGAAGTGTTCGGTTTCGATGAATTTCGGGGTCTCACCGTTGATCTTAGATACGGGGTTGATAAGGTCCACGGGGTCGAGCTGATTGCCGCACTCATCGCATTGGTCACCGCGGGCGCCATCCGCACCGCAAATTGGGCAGGTGCCCTCGATATAGCGGTCCGGCAGGGTACGTCCGGTAGACGGCGAAATAGCGCCCTTGGTGGTCTCTTTGAGCATGTAACCGTTGGCATACAGGCCTTTGAACAGCTCCTGCACCACGGAGTAGTGGTTACGGGTGGTGGTGCGAGTAAAGAGATCATAGGACAGGCCAAGGTTGGCCAAGTCAGTAACGATCTGACGGTTATAGCGGTCTGCGAGCTCACGAACGGAAACGCCCTCTTTATCCGCCTGTACCAATAGCGGAGTGCCGTGCTCATCCGTACCCGAGACCATGAGTACGTTGCGGCCACGCATTCGCTGGAAACGTGCAAAGACGTCGGAAGGAACACCAAAACCGGCCACGTGTCCGATGTGGCGCGGGCCGTTGGCGTAGGGCCAAGCAACATTAACTACTACAGACTCAGTCATGGGTTCTACTTTATCGAAGCCGACTCCTATACACACGATTAGGGCAGACATTTCTCCCGCAGGTGAACTGCATTTTCAGCAGAAAGCGCCCACCGCTTCCCTACCACTAAGGAAACAATGGGCGCTTTAGAGCAGCCGCGAAGAAAGCGATTTACTTCCGCTTCATCGGGTGCTTCAGGCGTTCGTTGCGGCGCTTCTTCAGAACCTGCGTGCGCTGGTACTCGCGGTGCAGGCGGCGCTCGCGGGCCATCTTGCGCTGGAACTGCTGTGCCTCGCGGTATTCGAGGTAGATAACATCCTCGCTCAACGCCTTGTAGATGGCGAACATCAGTCCAACCACGATGAACAGGAATGGCAGTGCAGCAACGATGGTGACGTTCTGCAGGTTAGACAGTGCATCCTCATTGGCCAAGAGCAGGGTCAGGCCTACCAAGGCAGTCAATCCACCCCACGCGGCGGAAAGCCACGGCTTAGCAGTAGCGGCACCATTTTGGGACATGGAGCCCATCACCGTGGACGCGGAGTCTGCCGAGGTAACGAAGAAGGTAGCCAACAGGATTGCTGCAACGATGCCGGCAACGAAACCGCCAGGCATGGACTGCAGGAGGTTAAACAGCTCTTCCTCGGCAGATTCGCCGGTGATGGATTCGCCGTTTTGCTCCATGTGGATGGCGGTGCCACCGAAGATAGCGAACCACAGGGTGGATACGCCGGCTGGGATGAGCAGGACGCCCAAGCAGAATTCGCGGACGGAACGGCCGCGGGAAATACGAGCCAGGAACATGCCCACGAACGGGGACCAGGAAACCCACCAAGCCCAGTAGAAGATCGTGTAACCGGAAAGCCACTCAGCGGCGGCGCCGTTTTCGGACTCGGCGGTGCGGCCGATCATCTCGGTGAAGTAGTTGAGGTAGTTACCAATGGAGCCAGGAATCTGGTTCAGGATGGTAACGGTCGGGCCCAAGATGAACACGAAGATCGCCAACACTGCGGCGAGGACCATATTCGCATTGGAGATATACTGAATGCCCTTGCCCACGCCGGACATCGCAGACAGGATGAACGCGAGGGTCAGAACCAACACAATGCCGATAACCACGGAGTTGGTGGGATTATCAATGATTCCGGATGCCTTCAGTCCGGCCTGAATCTGCAGGGCACCCAGGCCCAGGGAGCAGGCGGTGCCGAAGACGGTGGCGAAGATAGACAGGATGTCAATGAGCTTGCCCACTGCACCATTAGCATTACGCTCGCCAATCAGCGGCACGAAAGCCTGGCTCAACAACTGCTTACGGCCGATGCGGAAAGTGGAGTATGCAATGGCCAAGCCAACGATGGCATAGACCGCCCAAGGGTGCAATGTCCAGTGGAACATTGCATAGGCCATGGAAGATCCAACGTTGCCGGTTCCCTCGCCTGGGGTGCCGTCACGGTAGTTAGCTAGCGGCTCGGAGGCGCCATAGAACATCAGGCCGATGCCCATACCGGCGGCAAACATCATTGCGATCCATGAGGGCGTGGAAAATTCCGGCTCCTCATTAATGCGGCCCAGCTTGATGGAGCCGAACTTGGAGGCGGCAATGAAGACAACGAACACCACAAAGACGGTGCCGAAGAGAATATATGCCCAACCAAAGTTGTCGACTACCCAGGTCAGGGCCGAAGCGGAGAAGTTGGCAAAGTTATCCGGGGCAGCCAAACCCCAGACAACGATCGCGGCAACAAGCACGCCGGCGATGCCGACGATGGACCAATCGATTG
The DNA here is from genome assembly GCF_022347325.1 of Corynebacterium nasorum. Lineage (NCBI taxonomy): Bacteria > Bacillati > Actinomycetota > Actinomycetes > Mycobacteriales > Corynebacteriaceae > Corynebacterium > Corynebacterium nasorum. The sequence goes on along the minus strand of NZ_JAKRDU010000004.1, from coordinate 74,481 downwards.
GCATATTGTCACGATCGGCCGCAATTTCTACCTCAGGATCGTCGTAGCGCTCCGGGTGGAAACCGTCGGAGTGAATCATATCCTGCAGCTGGCCGGTGGCAGATTGTGCGTCCAGCTGTTCGTCTACAGTCTGATAATTCTCAATAGGCTGCTCGCTCGAAGAAGCCGAAGCCGGCTGCGCATGTGCGCCGACCGGTTCCTTTCCTTCTTCTGGCACGCCTGTGCCCATATTTTCCGAGTTTGTCATGAACTATACAGTGGTGCGGAACTACTCAATTATCAAACGAAGCACGCATAAACTTCGCTGCTCAACGCCGTTTGCCAGGGATTTTCCACGAAAATCTGAGGGGTTTTTACGCTTCATTTCCCCATGTAGATAGCGCTTTAAGTCGCTCACACGCCCAAAAACTATAACAATTCAGTTACAAAGGGGTCATTAGTGAGGCTGTCTACCGGTGCTACAAGGTGTGTCGTAGTCGAAAAGACACTGCCGGTTAAGACTTGCGGACTTGCAAAGCGGCGTCGTAAAGCTCGCGGTTGGAAACCTCGGTGCCTTTCGCTACCTGCTTACACGCATCCTTAAGCCGCATTCCTCCTGCCGCCAATTCGAGCGCTTGGGGAACCAAATCTGCGGCGGTGACAGCCGCGGCAGTACCGCCTTCAATTACCACGGTGATCTCTCCCCGGGCTCCTTCTGCCGCCCACTCGGCCAGCTCACCCAAGCTGCCACGGCGAACTTCCTCATAGGTTTTAGTAAGCTCCCTGCACACCGCGGCTGGACGCTCGGCGCCGAGAACCTCCGCGGCCTCTGCCAGTGTTTCGGCCACGCGGTGAGGCGATTCGAAGAAGACAATGGCGCGCTTTTCATTCTGCAATGACTCCAGCCAGGCTCTGCGGGGGCCGGGCTTGCGGGGAGGAAAGGCGTCGAAGAGGAAATGCCCTACGCCTAGGCCAGACAGTGCCAGGGCTGTCGGCACGGCAGAAGGCCCGGGAAAGCAGGTCACGGGGATATCGCGCTCGGCCGCCGCAGCCACAATGGACAAGCCCGGATCAGAAATAATCGGCATACCGGCATCGGTGACAACAAGGACGGTGCCGGCCGCGGCGGCGTCGATAAGCTGCTGGGCGCGGTCTTTTTCATTGTGATCAAAGTTGGACACCACCCGCCCAGAAATCTCGATGCCCAAAGCTTGCGCCAAGTTCCGCACGCGCCGCGTATCCTCAGCCGCAATGACGTCCGCATGCTGCAAGGCATGCATTAAACGCGCGGAGGCATCTCCCACGTTTCCCAGCGGCGTGGCGGCGAGGATGACCCCGCGCGGTAGTGGATCCAGACCTGAAACAGACATATCTCTAGCATTCCATACTCTCTAATGCGCGGGCGCGGTGCCTTGTCGCCTAGACTCAACCAGGTGACTATTGCTACCGCTGCCCCATCGCGCACCACGCACGACACTGTGGCCCCGCCAGCGCCCCGTACCTATCAGTGGGGCAAGGCTGACTGGATAAGCACTAGCGTCGTTGGCGTACTCGCGCTCATCACCCGCTTTGCCGGATTGACCGCGCCCGTATCAAAGGGCACTCCTGTCTTTGATGAAAAGCACTACGTTCCGCAAGCCTGGGACATGGTGCGAAGCTGGGATAACCTCTTCATCGGAGGTATAGAATCCAACCCCGGTTATGGCCTGGTGGTTCACCCACCGCTGGGCAAGCAGATTGTGGCGCTGTCCGAATGGGTCGCTGGCTATTCCCCACTGGGCTGGCGTTTTATGACTGCCCTCTTCGGCGCAGCCACCGTGCTCTTGACGATGTCCCTGGCCCGCCGCGTCTCTTTATCCTGGCAGGTAGCAACCCTGGCTGGCCTCATCGCCGTCTTTGATGGTGTGCTTTTGGTCTCTTCCAAGTTCGGCATGTTGGACATTTTCCAGGTCTTCTTTGTTGTCTCGGCCGCCTGGGCACTTGCTCGCGATCATAATCAGATGCGCCAGCGCCTCCACACCGCTTTCCTTAAAAATCGTTTGGGCTCCTCCGCCTTCGGACCACGCTTTGGATTCCGCTGGTGGCGACTCCTCGCGGGCGTCTGCCTTGGCCTTTCCCTGGGGGTGAAGTGGTCCGGCCTGTACTTCATCATGTTCTTTGGCCTCATGTCCGTCTTTAGCGATCTTGCCCTGCGCAAGCGCTATGGCGTACGCCGCTACATAGTGGGCACTCTCGTGCGCGATACCCCTGCTGCCCTAGCCTCCCTCGTACTGGTGCCGGTGCTGCTCTACGCCTGGACCTGGCGAGCCTGGTTTTCCTCCGAAACCGCCGTGTACCGCCACGCCAAAGTAGATGGAACGATTGAGGACGGATCGTGGCTGATGCACCTGCCCGAATCCCTGGCAGGCTGGTTCTACTACCATTCCTCTGTCCTAGAATTCCACGCCAGCCTGACTTCCTCCGGTGGCCACCACCACCCGTGGGACTCTAAGCCTTGGGCGTGGCTGGTAGCCGCCCGCCCCATCTTGTACTACTCCTCCACCGACCTGCAATGCGGTGATGGCAGCAACGAGTGCCGCAAGATGCTCTACCTCTTTGGCACACCGGCTATCTGGTGGCTGGTCATCCCGGCCGTCCTGTGGGGCCTGTGGTCACTTATCATTCGCCGCAATCGCAGCTTCCTCATCCCCTTGGTGGGCTTTGGGGCAGGTTTCTTGCCCTGGCTTGCAGCCTTTGACCGCCAGATGTACTTCTTTTATGCCACTGCGTTTATCCCCTTTGTCATCGTGCTCATTGCCTTAGCGCTCGGCCAGCTCATCGGCCGTGGCAGGCCAGTGCAGTGGGGATGGCTCAAGAGTTTGGCAGGCGGCCCCGTACGCTGGGGAACAATCGCCGCCGTGTTCTACCTAGCCCTGGTAGTGGCGATGTTCTTCTATTTCTCTCCCATTTTGTACGGCTACAAGATTCCAGATTCTTGGTACCACTCCATGATGTGGCTGCCTAGCTGGACCTAGCCGCACGAAAGCGGGGCTTATTGAGGTTGCGCGTTGAGGGACCTCCACCAGGCGCGCACTAAGTAGCCCTTTTCTGCCGCCCAAGCCCACGCCAAGCTGAAGGTCGCCAGCGCGGTAGCGATAAGAAAATATACCTGTTCCATGGTTACGGTGCCCAGCGCAATATCGCGCATGCCGAACCCGAAGAGGAAAGCAAACATCGTGGCCGAGACTGGGAGCAGGCCAGTCACCGCCGCGGGGCGCCGGGCACAGAAAAATAGGCCGCAGGCCATGCCGAAGCGCACGGCTGCGCCTTCCATCAGCAGGTTGGCCCGCTCAGGATCCGCCGTGGGATCTAGTACCTTTCCTTCCTCACCCAACGGTACGAGCCCAGAGGAATGGACGATGAGCACTACTGCCCAGATCGCAAAGATGGCACCCATCAGCACCATGGCGGCACGCGCAACCGTCAGGTTGGCTTGGCGAGCGCTCGAGGTGCGCCGCCATTCCGGCTCCACGCCGGCCAAGATGACATCGGAGAGATCCGTTGGTGGCGCCATACCGGATTCCGCAGGCTCCACAAAACGCAATGATCGCGAAAGCGCGGCCGCCTTATCGCGAAAGGCGCGGCATTCGGCGCAGCTTTCCAAGTGCGCATCGATTACGTCCTCTGCTAAATCTGAGTGCTCACCATCCAGCTGCGCAGAAATCGCCGCTTGGACTTGGCTATGCGTCAACATTGCTGAGCACCCCGTCCATGCTGGCTCGACCGGAGCCAAAAATCACGATCATCAATAAGGACATCAGCAAAACCAGTGGGTATTCGATTCCGCCTTCGGCAGCAAAAAGACCATGTCCCAAATGCACAAAGTACAGTGCGCACCCCATCAGCAGGGCAAGCGCGCCGGCCACAAAAGTGGTGAGCAAACCGACGACGAGGAAGGCGCCCCCAACCATCTCCCCGATGGCGGCGATATAGCCGGAAAGCTGTGGCTGCGGCACCCCAAGGGCGGAAAATTGCCCCACGGTTTCGTCCATGCCGGTCATAAACATCTTATCCACGCCGTGTGCGACAAAGATTAATCCGAGGACCGCTCGAAAAATAAGCAAAGCAGCATCGCGTACGGCAGGTCTATTCATGCTGAACAGATTACCCTGAACCCCTCACCCGATGCGAAGGCAATGGCCTACGCCCATACTGCTGGGGATTTCGCCCTTTGCCGGGGAAGGAACGGCATATAGTGACGCGGACTGTTTCAATGGGAACCACGCAGAAAGATTAAAGGAGAACACCATGAGCAAACCAGCTACGCAGTCCGCAGAGCGCACCGCCTTAGTCTATGACGATGATGGACTTGGCCGCCCGCCTTGGGCAATGTCCTCGCCGATGTTGAAGGAGTATTACGACACCGAATGGGGCCTGCCTATTTTTGATGAAGCAGCTCTTTACGAGCGTTTGAGCCTCGAGTCTTTCCAGTCCGGGCTTTCCTGGGCGGTGGTTTTGAAAAAGCGCGAGGCCTTCCGTGCGGCCTTTTGCGACTTCGATCCTGAAAAAGTCGCTCAATTTACCGAAACGGATGTTGAGCGATTGCTTGGCGACGCCTCCATTATTCGCAACGAGACCAAAATCCGCGCCGCCATCACTAACGCCAAAGCCACTATCGCCTTACGCGAAGAAGGCGGGCTGGCGGAATTCATTTGGTCCTTCCAACCGCCGGAGAACCTCTACCCCACCGCAATGGAAGATATTCCGAAAAAGAGCGACGAATCCAAGTTGATGTCACGCGAGCTCAAGAAGAAGGGCTTCCGCTTTGTTGGCCCCGTCACCTGTTTCGCACTCATGGAGGCGATCGGCATGATTGATACCCATCTCATCGGCTCTCACCGCCGCGGAACCTCCGGGGTATGGCACGACAGCGGTGTGCCGCATTATGGCCTAGCGCAGGAATACAACGCGCTCACGAACCCGCGGTCAGCGCCTTCCACTGAACTCCGGAACGCGGCCTGCTAAGCCGGCTTCAGTTCTTATCCAGCGCGACGGGCTGCTAGGTCATCGCGCCGGCTATAGCCGTCGGGCCCGGCGTGGGGGCCATCAAAATCGCCGTCTTCCCCATCGTTATAGCGCAGCGGAAGGTGCACAAAGTCAGGGCTTTCGTCATCGATCTCCACGATCACAGCGCCTGGGCGGCGCAAGTTGCGCGGAATCTTCAAAGCTTCATCCTCGGCGTTGCGCACGCCCAAACGGGCGCGGCGCAAGTGGCGCACACGGCGGCGCATCAGGGCTCGCTCCTGACGAACCTGAGCGCGAAGAGCCATCAGATAGACAACTGTGAGCACACCGGCCACCGCAGCCAACCACCAGGTCCAGCCGCCGGCCACGATCCCCAGTGCCACCGTGAGTACCACGGCCACGGCTAGGCCCAGCAGGGTGCGCTGACGGCGCTGGTAACGAGTAACAGACTTTTCCTTTTCTGCTACCGGGTCCCAGCCGCCACGGCCCATGCGACGCTGCGCGAATTCCACCTCATCCTCGGACAGGTTGGTATCCATACCGGCGTCCTCTGCTACAGCGGTTTCCATGAGTTCGCCAGAGTCCTCGGCCTCTGCCTTGTCCACGGATACCGGCTCAGCGTTAGCCGTGCCTTCCAAATCGGCAGAATCCTTCTCAGCGACCTCGGCCTTATCTACGGCACCGGGGTACATAAGGTCCACCGGCGAGGTATAAGTCTCGTCGTAGTCATAGGCATCACTTGCCACGGTAGAGACCGCGGGAGCGCTAAAGACCTCTGACTCGGCGGCAGCAATATCGGAAGAGTCATCTTTTGCGGCCTGGTCTGCGGCGTCTTCCTCGTCCTCAAGAAGTACGTCATCGGCATCATCGAATTCGGTGTCGTCACCAACCGCCGCCGTATCAGCCTGCTGGGAAGCCGGGACCGCGACTGCTTGGGGCTCAACTGCAGAATCGTCGCCTTCTACAGTCGCTTCCTCGACCAGTTCGCCGTCGATAGTATCTGCTTCTGTCTGAGTGTCCTCACCAGCTGCGGGGGCAGAGGCTGCAGAAAACGCACGGCTGCCGGTACCGAAAGGCTGGGACTTCGCGCGGCGGGCAGCACCGGCAATAGTCACGGAGCGCGAAGAGGACTTAGTAGCCTCGGCATCCGACTCATCCACACCGGTGTCTGCGGCCTCTACGACTTCATAGTCCGCCTCGTCCTGGTCCTCGCGGCGGTGCACATCATCGGCACGCAGGCGTGGACGCCGGCGGCCAGCGACCTTGCCAGAATCTCCTTCAAAAAGGACGCGAGTATCTTCAAAGGCCTCACCAGTATGGCTCATTGGGCGGTTATTCCTGCCCAGAATCCATGGCGCGAGGACGAAGAGCCACACCACGATGATCGCGATAACCGGTACAGCTGTCGACACGAAAAGGACCTTCCCCTTGAATACAGATGATTACTCCACTCTAAACGGTGAAACCGCACCATAGCACCCCAAATTCCCACAAATTACAATGTTGTGACTTCTGTGAAAATTGAGGTTGAAATCCCAGCAACTGTGGAGCTATTTCACGCCAGCCGGCCAGCCTGGCGCAGGCGCTCGACAGCCGTGGAGGCATAGTCTTCTTTGACTAAAGCCACGTAATGGTGGTCTTGCCAGGCACCGTCTATATGCAGATTGCGACGCAAGTATCCCTCGTGTCGAAAGCCATTGGCGGCTAAGACGCGACCAGAGGCAGGATTACTCTCTAGATAGGTAGCGGTCACCCGGTGTAGGCCCACCCGTCCAAAGGCGTGGTCCACGCCTAAGGCGGTGGCAGCCGTAGCCACCCCGGCGCCGTGGATCGCGGAATAAACCCAGTAACCAATCCAGCAATCGCGAATGCTGCCATGCTGAATATTCCCCAAGGTAATTTGGCCTACGAATTGACCCTCCACTTCAATGACGAGTGGGACCACCAGTGCCTCACGGGCGGCGGTACGCAGGTACATCAGATGATTCCACCACGCCTGCTGGCTATGCGCCGCCGCCCAAGGTGCTGCTTGGGTCGGCTCGACCGAGCGGAGGAAGCTTTCATCTTCGATACGTTGGCGCCGCCACTCATGCCCATCAGATCGCAGCAGCGGCCGCAGGCGCATCCGCGCCCCAGAAGGGAAGACAGCAGAAGCGGGAAGCCTAACAAAAGGAGTAGATTCCGGCCATCCCGGATGCATGTCATCCGTGGGGCCGGTAGCGGGAAGGCGGAACCTATCCGCCGCAGTACCGAAGGGATCGAGCATTAGCTACGCTGGGTCAAAAACAACACATCGACCACATCGCCCGGGCGGATTTCCGTTACCTCTTCCGGCACGCGAATCATGGCATTGGCCTCTGAAAGACCGGCCAATAGGTGCGCTGGGGCACCCGCGGCACCGCCCAGCCCTTCCACCAGATAATCCGCGGTTTCCGCATCGCGCATCAAACGAGCGCGGATGAAGCCGCGCCGGCCGGGGCGGGAATCGATGTGGTTCAGCGCGCGGGCACGCACCACACGGCGGTGCGCATTGCGTTTGCCCAGTGCCAAACGAATGAGCGGGCGGATATATACCTCGAAGACCACGAGCGCGGATACGGGATTAGACGGCAGCAAGAAGGTAGGAATGCGTTCCTCGCCCACCAGACCAAAACCCTGGACGGAGCCGGGATGCATGGCAACACGAGAGGTATCGATATCACCAAGGTCATCAAGGATCTCACGGATGGCCTCGGCGCCGGCTCCACCAACCGCACCGGAGATGACCAAGACCTCGCTGCGAGCGATGTGCTTTTCCAGCGCTTCGCGGATGCGGCGCGGTTCACCCTCGGCGATGCCAACGCGATGCACCTCTGCCCCAGCCTCGCGAGCCGCGGCGGCGAGGGAATAAGAGTTGACGTCAAAGACTTGGCCCAGTGCCGGTTCTTGGTCCAAATCAACCAGTTCGCGGCCAAAGGAGATGATGGTGATGCGCGGGCGCGGATAGACCAATACCTTAGAGCGGCCAACTGCGGCCAGCAGGCCGATCTGGGCGGGGCCCAAAACGGTGCCGGAAGATACAGCCACATCGCCAGGTTGGATATCGTCGCCTACCCGGCGAACAAAGTCACCGGAGCGCACCGGGCGATGGGCGGTGACGCGCTTGCGGCCGCGGTCGGTCCACTCGAGGGGAAGGACGGCGTCGGCAAGCGTGGGCAAAGGCGCACCCGTATACACACGCACGGCTTGCTTGGGCTGCAGGCGTAACGGCTGCTTGGAGCCGGCCGGAACCTCGCCCACCACGGGCAAGGAACGCTCGACCTCCGGTTGCTGGGGTGCCTTCTCTTCTTCCCCCTCCGCAGCCTGCTCCTCCTGCTCCTTGGGACGGCGTAGCCTTAGGCCGCGCTCGCCTCCAATATCAACGGCGCGCACCGCATAGCCGTCAATGGCTGCCTGCGGAAAGCCCGGCAGGGGCTGGTTTGCTTGCACCTCCTCGGCGCACATTAACCCCAACGCGTTGGAAATACCGATGCGCACCGGCTCCGGCGTGTTCGCCGCATCCGTTACCAGCGCCAACTGGTCATCAACTGAACGCATAAGGTCTATGCCAGCCCTTTCTTCGCTTTCATGTCCTCTGCCCTTGGGAAATCTCCCTAGTTTAGGCCGTGCTCATCCTCATAATCGGCCACAATCTGCTTAATCGCTTTATACAGCGTGGGGCCATACTTTTCATCGCGCAGACCAAAATCCACATTGGCGGGGATATACCCACCAGGATTTCCCAAATCATGACGCTTTCCTTGGTGGACTACCACGTGCACGGGCTCGCCTTCCTCGATGAGGAGCTCGATGGCGTCGGTAAGCTGCAGCTCGCCACCCTTGCCTGGCTTAATACGGCGGAGGGCATCAAAAATCTTGCGATCCAATAGGTAGCGACCGGTGGCCACGAGATTAGACGGGGCATCTTCCACCGCCGGCTTTTCTACCATGCCCACGACCTTCTTAACGCGTGGGGCATTTGTATCTTCTACGTCAAAGACGCCATAGTTATAGGTCTGCTCGCGCGGGACCTCGAAGGCGCACAGCACGCTGCCGCCCAAAGCCGCGCGCACGCGAGCCATGTCTGCCATGACGGTGGCAGGCAGCACGATGTCATCTGGAAGCATGACGGCAAAGGAGTCCTCATCCTCGCCCAGCACCTCCTCTGCAAGGCCCACCGCGTGGCCCAAACCCAGGGGCTTTTCCTGCTCCACCGCAACTGGGTGAATGAGCTGATTAGCGCGCTTAACCTTGGCAACCTGCTCGTCCTTGCCGCGGGATTCAAGGGTGTCTACCAGTTCTGGGAAAGCTTCGAAGTGGCGCATGACTTCTTGCTTATCGGGCGCGGTAATCACCGCAAGGCGGCGGGCGCCTACAGAGGCCGCCTCCTCTGCGATGAGTTCGATGCCGGGAGTATCAACAACGGGAAGCAGTTCTTTGGGAACCGTCTTGGTGGCGGGCAAAAATCGGGTGCCCATACCTGCCGCTGGAACTACAACCGTGGTGATTCCGCGGGCGGAATCTTCGCGTTCTATAGCCATGCGTAATAGCGTACAACGCCACATTATTTTCCCGTGCACCGCTACGCCGCGGGGTTATGATTAATTTATGACCCCTTCCATGACTGCTAAAAACGAGCTGCGGGCCCGCTTGGTCCAGGCCCGCCGCGAACTTTCCGCCGAAGACCACGATGCCTTTACCGCTGGCGTGCGTAAGCATCTCGAGTCCGAACTCACCGAGTCCATGACCGTGGCCGCCTACTGGCCTTTGGGTTCGGAGCCGGGCGGCGCCGATTTTGTGCCGTGGCTCAAGGATCATGTCTCCCGCGTCCTCCTGCCAATTTCCGGGGAGAATGGCACGTTGACCTTTGCCGAATACCGTGGCAAAGAGGCCATGCACGAAAGCCCACTGGGCTTGAATGAGCCCCAGGGCCCGAGCTTTGATAGCAGCGTACTAGCCGAGTGCGATCTGGTACTCGCCCCAGCCATGGCCGTAGATGCCAAGGGCAACCGCATGGGCAAGGGCGGCGGATACTATGACCGCGCACTAGAGCCGCTTCCCCACGGCAAGCCACCGGTCTTCGCCATGGTCTACCCCGCCGAGTTGGTAGATGAGCTACCTACCGAAGACCATGACCGCAAGGTCGATGCCGTCGTCACCGGCCACGGCATCACCCGCTTCTAGTTTCCGGGGTACGGGAACCATGAGCGGTTTTGGGAAGTCTAAAAAAGTATGCCCACTTCTCATTTTCCCCGCCTCGTTTATACCCTCCGCACCCCTGGCCATCGCCGCGGCGTATTAGTGCGCCGCGCCATTGCGGTGGCCCTCCTTATCGCCGCGCTGGCCTCGGCCCTTTCGGCGGCCAAGGAGCTACCGCGCGTGCCCGTTTTTAGCCGCGATCTGCCGGCGGGAGCGGAGCTTGCGCTTGCCGACGTCGACCTAGCCCGACTTCCGGCCTCCTCCATCCCCGATTCTGCGCTAGCGGCAAAGCCAGAAGACCTCAGTGGCCGCGTTATTACCGCCGCCGCCAACAAGGGCGAAGTGATTACCGATGCGCGCCTTTTGGGAGAAGACCTCGTCTCCAGCTTGGTCGGTGGCTCGGAAGCCGCGGCTGCGCGGATGATCCCAGTCAAGCTCGCCGAGCCAGACATCATCCCCCACCTACACCATGGCGATACCGTGGACGTGGTGACCGCCGTCGATGCCTCGCCCTCCCCTGCTGGAGAGGGCGAGGCGCCCACAACGCCCACCGCGCGCGTTATCGCCACCGGCGGGCGCGTGGTGTCGACCTCTAGCGCCGAAGGCGAGGCCTCTTCCTCTACTGTTTTGCTCGCGCTGCCCCATGACCACGCCAATGATGTAGCCGCGGCGTCACTGAGCCAGCCGCTGACCGTGGTTATTGTGGGCGATAGGGCTCACCCACAAAATAAAAGCTGAATGCTAGGAACCTCTTAGGCGGTGTGTAAAGTGAGCTCCATGGAAGGATCGCTGTTTGAAAGAATGTCAGTCCTCACTGAGTTGACGGCAGCGGATCACTCGCTGGCCAACTATTTCTCCAAATCATTTCCTAATTTGGCGTTTCAGAACTTAGAGGCAATCGGAAAGGGTGCTGGAGTTAGCGTAGCATCCGTGACCCGCTTTGTTCGCAAATTAGGGTATTCAGATTTTAAAGATTTTTCTACCCACCTTAAAGCTGAAGTTTCTGCTAATTTCGATCGGCCTCTCACGCGACTGACTTCGCGTGAGAAGGCGATCGACGCCGATGAATTAGCACAACACTTTTCTCAAGTCGCCCGAGAGCTTGAACGCTCTTTACCCAAGCTTTCATCCACTGAATTCCGGCAAATAGCTGACCTTATGGCAGATGAATCTCGCCCACTTTACCTCACCGCAGTAGCCTCAACGCGAGCTCTCATGGAATATTTTTACATGCTACTGAAGTATCATCGCCCTCAGGTATTTCTCCTACCCCATGTCGAAGCGCATCCTCACGTATTGGCAGATATTGATTCCTCAGGGGTACTTTTCACCGCCAATTTTGACCGCCACCCGCGCCCAGTCGAGATTGCTTTGCAATATGCACGATCGCAATCTGCGACCACTATCCTGTTAAGCAACCGGACTGTGACCCCACTTCAGACCTATGCAGACCATGTACTTGTGCTTGATAGCAATCCGAACCCACGTTTCAAGAGTCGAGTGGGCATGTTAGCGGTTTTGGAAGCACTGCTAACCGCCATTCAACACCGCCGACCCGAACGCGTAGAAGAACGCATCAAAACAATAGAAAAGCTAATCGATGAGGAAGGCAATTTTATTGCCCCGCGCATTTCCAGTTCAGTGGAATGAATTAATCCCTGGCCGACTCCGAAATTTCGACAGCACGGCCAAGATAGTTTTGAGGATCAGTGAGTGCATCCAAATCAAGCTTGCCTTCCAAAGCAGCAAGCTGAGGGCGCGTACGGCAGAATTCGCTCAAAGTCATTCGCTTTTCTCGATATTCCTTAGCAAATTCCTGCAATATATCATGAGCAGTTCCGTGCCCAATATGCGGAGCAAGTGCCATCATTATTCCTTCCGACATAAGGACAGGGCCGCCCTTGCGAATTCCAGCTTTCAGCTTATCCGTGTCAAAAATCAAACGGTCAAATAGAAAGTTTAATTTAGCCGCCGCGCCGTCGACTGCGACAAAAATCTGCGGAATCAGGTCTCGGTGGACTTCGGATTGCCGGTGATCTCGCTCGAAGGTTGCTGGGGGTTGTGTAAGCAACGTAGCTGCCATGCCACTCGCCAATCGTGCCGCCACAGATATTTTCATGGTGGTGAACGGATTTAGCTTCTGAGGCATTGTGGATGATCCCGAAAGATGCGCATCCATTTCCTCCCGTACTTCCACAAGGTCAGACCCCTGCATAGCGAATAAATCTTCGGCAATCTTGGCCAAGCTTTGTCCAAGCACCGCAACATTTAGCGCTAGTTCCATAATAGTATCGGAGCTTGCATGCCATGAAATAGTTTGTTCTACTAGGTCAAGTCTTTTCGCGAGCCGCTTATTTAATTCTGGCCCTTGCTCGCCTAATGAGGCGAAGGTACCTACAGCACCGGTAAACTGAATTTGTTCAGTACGTGAGCGCATTTCCTGTAACCGTGCACGACTGCGCCTCAACTCGGCATTCCACCGCGCAAACCGAGTGCCCAAAGTCGTGGGAAGCGCATATTGACCATTCGTGCGCGCCACCATCATCGTGTAAGCATACTCATGCGCATTGTCGGCGGTTATCTTAACAAGATTATCGAGTCGGCTCTGCAAAAGCGCGCTTGCCTCTTTTATCTGAAGTGCCCTAGCAGTGTCCAAGATATCCTGTGTTGTGGCACCAAAATGCACCCATCCCCGAGCTTTTTCAGGAATAACTTCACGTAATGCATCTAAAACTGCGACTAGTGGATTTCCTACGCCTCCCTTTCCTGCCTTGAGCAACAGCTCTTCATTAGGCTCAGCGTTTTCCAAAATCAAATCCGCAGCCTCACGCGGAATAATGCCCAGTTCAGCCTGTACTTTTGCCATTTCAGCTTCAACCTGAAAGATTCGGTTGATCAGCGATTTCTCATTCCAGACCCTTTCCATATCCTCAGATACATATCCATTTTTTTGGAATGAAGAATTTAGTGCTCCGATTCCCATGATTTCCCCTTCTCCAAAAATCAAATACAGACGTAAAGAATGTTTTACAGCAGTAAAAGACTCGAACCAGTCATAACAATGAATCCAACTGCGACTGGCAGAAGTGTGCGCCGTACAAGTTCAGTAGCCGAAATACCAACGCCTCCAGCTACTGAAATGATGACGCCTGAGACTGGCGAAACAGAACGAAAAAGCCCACTGGCGAACTCCATCGGAGTGATAATTGCCGCAGCAGAGCTACCGAGTTCCCGGCTAACCTGCGGCACAAGGCTAGAAAAAGCAGAGAAAGCGCCCACTCCAGAACCGGTAAGCAAAGTTACGATACCAACTATAATGGTGAAAAGAATTGTAATGACAATTGCACCAGCACCCAATTTCTGACCACCGTCAATGAGCATCTGAATTGCACCAGTGGCCGTTAGACCGTTGGCAAAAATTTGTGCAGCAATAATTAGGGCTACAACTCCCCCAAACATCTTACCCATCCCTGCAAAGAAATCCGTGGCATCCTGTGTCGCAGCGATAAAGGAACGGTGCCGTATGCATTCGCACACCATCGCTAGAAGCCAGACTATTAAAAAGGCTCCCACGGTTGTTAACTCAACACTGTCATTTACCAACGGGCTAAAGAAAACTAACAGGACAATTGGAAGTGCCAAAAACAGTCCATAGAAACGCGGTCCTGCTTCACCGGAACCACCACCTAAAACATTGGAGTCCTGATATTTCTCAAGGCCGCGCTTATCGTAGTATCGCTGCACAAAGTAGTGCGTAACAGCAATTGCAATCGCTGTAGGGATAGCAACTACAAGTTGGTTTTGCACAAAATATACAACTGGCGAGAGCTCAATCGTCTTTGCTGCCAAGACCGAAGTACCTGAGGCCGGCCCCATTGGTAATGCAGAAGCTGTAGCAATTACCGCGCCCGCGGCAGCTGGACTCACCCCAGCTGTTTTTAGCACCGGTAGCAAAAGCACCATTAGAAGAATAGCTAGGCCAGCGGCGCTAGGAATAAACATGAAAAGAACAACACCCAAGAAATACGTGCCAATCAAAATCACATAAGGGTGCTGAAACCTTGAAATGGGCGCGGCCAATGCTTCTACCAACGCTTGGGAAGCCCCAATCTTGTTCATATACGCAGAGAAACCACCAGCTGCCATAATAATCAGGCCAACGCTCGTAAGCTGGCTTCCTGCCACACTTTCAAAGATTCCAATAACATCTAACCAGCGGGAGCCTGTCGTTTCTTCCGGCTTCAATACGTCAAAATCCGGCTGGCAAGCCGTTGAAACTGCTATCAATAAGAAACCAGCAAGCAGCAAAATAATAACTGGTTTATGCCCCCTAAGCAGTAAATACCCTGCCCCAACGGTCACCACCAGAGCCAATAATGCAAGAAAGACACTCATTTAAATCCTTTCGCCTCACACCCGAAACATTGTTACTTTTCCATCACCGGGAAGCACTTTTCGTTACTATACTATCACTCCTGGTGTGACGCATTCCCGCGCCCTAGAAATATTTGACATATCTCACCAGCGGTCAGTGGAACAGTTGTGGTTAATTTTCCCCTTAACTAGAGTTTCCGATGTCCATGGTTTTTACCTACCGTTAGTTATTCCCAGAAAGGTTTGTGCTTATCACCATGCTCAAGGGCTTCAAAGACTTCATTATGCGTGGCAACGTCATCGAACTTGCCACCGCGGTCATCATCGGTTCTGCCTTTACCGCAATCGTCAAATCCGTGACGGACTCTATTATCCAGCCGATCATTAACTCCCTTGGATCCGCCGAGGTTGGGGCCGTTGGCTTCCAGATCACGGATGCAAAGAACACCTTTGTGGACTTCGGCGCCGTCATCTCCGCGGCGATCAACTTCCTCATTATCGCCGCAGTAGTCTACTTCCTTATCGTGATGCCAATCAATAAGCTCATCGAGGCCGCTAAGCGCCGTCACGGTGTCGACCCTGAGGCTCCCGCTCCAACCTCCGAGGAACTGCTTGCAGAAATCCGCGATCTGCTCGAAGCCCAGAATGTCTCTGATACGAACATCCCGGGAACCGGCACTAGCCGTTCCTCGCACGCCGCGGAGGACGCCGACTACGGTTCCACCGGCGGCGGCCGCCACCAGGCCAAGTAGCCCTTCGCTGGACGCAGCGCAAAGCCCGCGGTTTCTGCTTCCTCGAAGGTAAAACCGCGGGCTTTTGTCTACTCCTTTACGGGGTGCGTGATTGCGCGCTTCTCTACGCTCTAGCCGCCATAGTGTGGGGGCTGGTTATCTCGGTAGAACTGCTCATCGCGCTGACCAGACTCCCCCTCTGCTGCGGTGGCCGATTCCGCGTCATCAACATTTACAATCCGATCCTCATCGACCCCGTGGGCAGCGGATGTGCCGGGCTTATCAGCACTACGGTCATAATCGGCAGCTTCCGATTGCCGGAAGACTCGCCGGCGATTTTTCCGGAACGTCATAGTCAATGCCTTGTAATTACTGAACGCTGGATTGTTGCAGCTGCTCAATGAGGTGATGCACCAGCGGTGCCAAGGTAGCCATGCCATCGCGAACCGCAGCGCGCGACGAGGCAAGGTTGACCACTACAGTCGAACCAGAAACGCCCGACAAGCCGCGGGACGTGCAAGCATCCACCGCGCCACAGGCTTGACCGGAAGAACGCAGCGCCTGGGCCACGCCCGGAACCATCTTGTCAATGACGGAGCGGGTAGCCTCCGGGGTCTTGTCGCGCGGGCCTACACCGGTACCACCCACGGTCAGCACCAAGTCCACGCCACCGACCACGGCGGTCTCAATGGCCTGGCGAATCTTGGACTTCTTGGAACGCACCACGATGGCGCCATCGACACGGAAATTAGCCTCCGCGAGCAACTCATTGACCAACTGCGAGGTGCTATCGGATTGCTCCCCAGGGTGATCGGTGACTATAACGATGAGAGCGCGGCGCGGGGCGGCTAGGCTATCCTCCTGCTCGCTCGCTAGCAGGAAGGCATCATCGGGTTCGGCAACATCCATCAAGGAATCGTGCTTGCCTTCGCCTTCCGGTTGCCCGGAGTCGGTCAAGTCCTGCTGCAAATCTGGCATTATTCTCCTTAAATTAAGGCAGTAGGGCCTTTCGGCGGTGTGAGGTACGGTGCATTCAGCACCTAATGAGGTCTTGCACAGTAATTTACTCGCCTGAGAGGGTTACCTCTACCTGACGAGACTCATCCGAGTCTTCGCGGGTAACCTCCAAGGTCACTGTCGCGCCAAAATCTTGCGACCGCGCCGCCGCAATCAAAGCATCGGCGTTTTCAATCAAGCGATCATTGACGCGGGTGACGATGTCACCTTCCTTCAGGCCCGCCTTATCTGCTGGGCCACCTGGCTCAACCCCGGCGATACGGGCACCATTGCCGTCGTCACGCGCCAGCACCTTCACGCCTAGGGTCGGGTGAGTGACCTTACCATCATTAATGAGCTCGTCGGCCATGCGCTTGGCAAAGTTCGACGGGATGGCAAAGCCCAGTCCGATGGATCCGCCCTCCCCGGTGGAATTACTGGACAGCGAAGCAATCATGGAGTTCATGCCCACGATATTTCCGTCCCGGTCCACCAGTGGACCGCCGGAGTTGCCCGGGTTGACCGCGGCATCAGTCTGAATGGCGTCAATCAAGGAAGACTCGCCGCCTTCTTGAGAGGCGCGCACCGGGCGGTTTTTGGCAGAAACGATACCGGAAGTCACGGTCGCATTAAGGCCCAGAGGAGAGCCCACGGCCACAACCTCTTGCCCCACGGCGACGGAATCAGAATCACCGAACTGCAAGAACGGCAGGTCTTTGACATCCTTTATCTTCACAATGGCAACGTCAGTATTCGCATCGGAAGCCACCACGTCAGCGTCATGCTTGCTGCCGTCGTTCATGGTCACCTGCATCATGCCGCCGTGCTCGGCACCTGCGACAACGTGGTGATTAGTCAACACGTAGCCGTCCGGGGAGATAACGGAACCGGAGCCTTCTGCCCCGCCCGTCCGGGTCATCGTCTGGATAGAAACCACCGCCGGCAAAACCTTGGAGGCTACCTCTTCAACGGAGCCCTTTTCTGGTTCTTTGCCGGTGCTGTTATTGGCCGGCTGGGCCTTGAGCGCCTCATTGACCACTGACGTATCGTTGTTGCCTCCCCCAGAATTCATACCGACCACGGCTCCAGCGATTGAACCCGCGGCGATTGCGGCTACGGCAGCCAAGGCAGTTGCGGCGCCGAGGCCAATCTTTTTCTTTTGTTCCGGTTGCGGGGGCAGCGGGGTGACCATCGGACCTTCCTGACCCTGAGTATTAAAGTTTTGGGTCTGCGGGCCCTGCGGGTACGGCGCCTGTGAACCTAGCGCGCTGGGATCAGCTCCTTCTGCACCGCCGCGCGGCTGGTTCCAGCCTTGTGAATACGAGCCAGTCCCATATTCCTGCGCGCCGGCGTCGCTGCTATAGGGGCCGGCGGTGCCAGCGTTTGCGTTTGACTGCCCGGTGTCTCCAAAATTCGGACCACCGTGTACCGGCTCGGCCTTACCCGGCCCTTCTTGGGACGTTCCCTCCGGGAAGGAACCATCAAGGCCGCGGTAATCGTCATTCCTCATGTTCATGAGAAAACTATGCCTCACTTCGCTTAGTCAAGACTGTTACTGATCTGCCAACCTACTAGGAATTCCTGAAAGGTAGCTGTACGCGATTACCAGTATAAAGGGCCGCAGCCTACCCTTGGTTAAACCAGCGTTGAGCAAAGATTTCACCGCGATCGGTGGGATCTTCATTGCCTCCCGGCTGCCCCTCATGCGGCTCTGCCAAACCATCGACAAAGATTTCTCCGGACACGGGCTTGCCCGGCAGGACTACTTCCATGCGCGTGCCACCATCATTGGACTCACGGATCTTAATGGTACCGTCGTGGCGCTCAATCACCGATTTCACGATAGCCAGGCCCAAACCAGAGCCAGGCATAGAACGCGCCTCTACCGAACGGTAGAAGCGCTCGAAAACCTTCTCCCGCTCCTCCGGCGCAATGCCCGGACCGGAGTCATCAAAGCGCAGGCGCACCTCGTGGGAAGATAGCTGTTCCATGGACACGCGTACCGTGCCAGTAGCCGGCGACCACTTAGCCGCATTGTCCATCAGATTCAACGTAGCGCGGCCCAATGCGAAGGGGTCACCATCCAGCTCCCACGGGATAAAGCGCACCAGAAATTCCACGTCTGGGCGGCGGCGACGGGCACGCTCTAAGGAAGACATCATGACCTCGCACAGGTCCACCGGTTCCGGTTCTCGTTCGTTGCCATCCTCGCGTGCCAAGTCAACGAGGTCACCAATCAAGGTGGAGAGTTCGTTCATCTGGGACATGACGTCATCTTCAAGGTCCTTGCGGTCCTCATCGCTCATGCCAAAGCCGCCACCGGCGCGATTAAGCATCATCAAAAGCTCAATATTGGTACGCATTGAGGTCAACGGCGTCTTCAGCTCGTGCCCGGCATCGGCGACGAACTGGGCCTGCTGCGACCGAGATTCTTGCAAAGCTTCCAGCATCTGGTTAAAGGATGTGGTCAGCTGAGCCATCTCATCATTATTGGATACTTCAATAGGGCGCAGATCATTGGTCTGCGTCACGTAATCCACTGCGCGTTTCAAGCGCGCAATGGGTTGCATGCCGGTTTTGGACACGATGAGACCAGCAAAGATGGCGAGCAAAATGCCAAGCGCAACAATAATCAGCAAAACCGTGCCGAGGATGGCGATGAATTCTTGGGTCGGAGCCAGAGATTGCGCAACGATAACGGTAGAGCCTAGATCGTGGCGTTTGGCCAGAATACGCTCGCCGCCGACCGTACGCACGGAGGTATCTGTATAGTCTTCCGTCCGATGGAAGTCTCCACCGAGGGGAATAGTATCGCCATAGGACAAGCTCGTTGAGGGCGGCGATAAGGAAACGCGCGTATCAGGGTTATAGGACTTAAATTCTTCAATTCCCTGATCCACGTTGTCGATAAACCGCGGGTCCTGGCTCTTGCGCAACAAGGCATCCGCTTTGGCCTCCAAGCGGTCATCTACGGAGGCAGTCAGGGACATAGATACTACCCAGTACGTTGCCAAGGTCATTAAGGCAACGGCTACGGCCACCACAAGGCCAGTAACAGTAGCAAGGCGCCACCGCAGTGGCGCCCGTGAAGCCCAGCTCCCTTGACTTTCAGAGAACTCAGTAAGAGGTGTGGGCTGTGCTTTCCCGGAAGCCACTGCAGGGGAAGCGGGCTTCCTTAAGATCACGGATGAGACTCCCTCAAGACATAACCAACGCCACGGACAGTGTGGATAAGACGCGAGTCGCCGTCTCCCTCCGTCTTCTTACGCAGGTAGCCAATATAGACCTCGAGCGCATTGCCAGAGGTAGGGAAATCATAGCCCCATACCTCCTCCAGAATCTTGCTACGAGAAAGCACCTTGCGGGGATTTTCCATAAGGAGCTGCAGTAGGGAAAATTCGGTACGCGTCAAAGAAATTGCGCGGCCGCCGCGGCTTACCTCACGGGTATCGGCATCGAGTTCTAGGTCTTCGAAGCTAAGCTTGCTCTCCACCGGAGCCTCAGCAGCGATGGAATCTGCGGAAGCGCGGCGAACCAGGGAACGCACGCGCGCCAAGAGTTCTTCCAGTGCGAATGGCTTTGGCAAGTAATCATCGGCGCCAGCATCGAGACCAGCTACGCGGTCCGATACGCCATCGCGGGCAGTCAGCACGAGAATCGGACGGTCCCAGCCTTCGCTACGCAGGGTGCGGCACACCTCAAGTCCATCCATGTTTGGCATCATGACGTCCAGAATCAGCAATTCTGGATTCTCAGAGCGCACCGTCTCTACTGCCTCTAAGCCGTCGTTAGCAGTCAGCACATCGTAGCCGTTGAAACGTAGGGAACGGCGTAGCGATTCACGGACGGGTTGTTCATCATCCACCACAAGGATTTTCATGATCCTAATTATTACTGATGAAAGGCAACTTCATGAAGTTATGGAGAATATTTACCCCCATAGCCCCCCAAATAAGGTCGAAACATGCTTAAGATAGCAAAAATCCCCGCTCAACCCTCCTACAGAGAGCGAACGGGGAAAGTGCGAAACGAGCTTAGAACTGCTCTACGTCAACCAGGCCCAGCTTGGCAGCCTTGACCAAGCGGCGCGGGATGCGGACGGTCTGACCGTCGATGGTGACTTCCTGGAGGGCCACGTTGTCAGCCTTCCACTGGGAACGACGTGCGTGAGTGTTCGCACGGGACTTCTTAAACTTAGGAGTTGCCATTTTCTATTCTCCTCCTTACGCGTTCTTCTTCTTGCGGCGAGCCATGCCACCGAAGCGCTGGTTGAAGCGCTCGACGCGGCCGGCGGTATCCATAACGCGCTGTGCACCAGTCCAGAACGGGTGGGACTCAGCGGTAACGTCAACAACGATCAGTGGGTACTCGTTGCCATCTTCCCACTCCACGGTGCGGTCGGAGGAAGCGGTGGACTTAGTCAAAAAGGAGTGACCGGTACCAGCATCACGGAAGACTACCGGGTGGTAATCCGGGTGAATATCTTTCTTCATATATATTCCCTCAGGGTTGGACTACGGGTCGGTTCCACCCACTTATGGAGCGGATCGTGCCCGAGTTGGGACGTACAAATTTCACTCTGCTAACCGCGTGCCGTGCGGCACGGGTCAACAACCTGAATTATCCTACAGTCAACTACCCCAGATGCGAAATCCCCTCCCCGCTCCGACCACTCACTTCACACCAGTTTCTTGTATTACGCATGGCGGCACACCACAGCCAAATGCCCCCCCACAACCACTAACAGCCCCACTAACCACAGCAAGGTAGCGATTAGGTAATTCGCGCCCAAGGCTGTAAGATTTTCCCTTGCTGTTGTCAAAATATACGTTTTACGCCCCGTCTACTGGCGTTCGACGATGGCGCCGCACCCGCTCACACCTCACTTTTGAGCACTGCCACCCTCACTCGGCAGTCGGCGTTTCATTGTCCATAGCCATGATGTGGGCGGCTAGGAGAAAGAAGACCCATGTCGGCTATTTGCCAGGTAACGGGCCGCAAGCCGGAATTCGGCAAGCAGGTCTCGCACTCGCACCGCCGCACTTCGCGCCGTTGGAACCCCAACGTGCAGCGTCGTCGCTACTACCTGCCCTCTGAGGGCCGTACCATCACCCTGAATGTTTCCACCAAGGGCATGAAGATCATCGACCGCGATGGCATCGAGTCCGTTGTGGCTAAGATTCGCGCACGTGGGGAGAAGATTTAAGTATGGCACGTAACGATATCCGCCCAATCATTAAGCTGAAGTCCACTGCGGGCACCGGTTACACCTACGTGACCCGTAAGAACAAGCGCAACAACCCGGATCGCATCACCCTGAAGAAGTTCGATCCGATTGCCCGCAAGCACGTCGAATTCCGCGAGGAGCGATAATCAATGGCTAAAAAGTCCAAGATCGCTAAGAACGAGCAGCGCAAGGAAATCGTCGCCCGCTATGCGGAGCGTCGCGCTGAGCTCAAGAAGATCATCAAGAACCCGAACACCCCGGATGAGGAGCGCTTGGAGGCTCAGTTCGAGCTGAACCGCCAGCCTCGTGACGCTTCCCCAGCCCGCGTACGTAACCGTGACGCTGCCGATGGCCGCCCACGCGGTTACCTCCGCAAGTTCGGCCTGTCCCGTGTCCGTATGCGCGGCATGGCTCACCGTGGTGAGCTGCCGGGCGTTCGTAAGTCCAGCTGGTAAAGGGGTAATTGCACAATGGCTAATAAGCGCAATAACCAAAAGAAGTTCCGTATGGAGCAGAGCCGTCGCCCGAAGAAGAACCCTTTGAAGGCTGAGGGCATCGAGAAGGTGGACTACAAGGACACCAAGACTCTGCGTCTGTTCATCTCGGATCGTCACAAGATCCGTTCCCGTCGCGTCACCGGTCTGACCCCGCAGCAGCAGCGTCAGGTTGCTACCGCAGTCAAGAACGCACGCGAAATGGCTCTCCTGCCGTTCACCACCCGCTAAACAGTAGCTGGGTATCAACAGCGCACTTTTGCCGCTGGCAAGTGTGACACGGTAAAAGATCCATAAGCTTTCGCCGCCTCCCTCCTCGAGGGCAGGCGGCGAAAGTCGTTTTCTCCCTCTTACTCCGCCTTTAGACCCACATATTCAGCCCACGCAGCCAAGGTGTTAGATTTATAGCATTCGTGCGCCCCGCAACCGCTGGGGGAAGCACCGGCTTCGCACTAGTGAAAGGCAGTGAGCAATGGCCCTACACCAATCCCTACTCGATCTCTCCAAGCTTGCCCCGCACTGCCAGTCCCGCGCTACAGCCCGCGGGCTGCTCGCAGAGGCCCAAGATATCTTGCGCAATGCGGTCGCTCACCAAGACAATGAGGTTGAATTGGCTCACTGGTATTCCCACTTGTTGGTAGATATCGTTCGCTCCCCTGGGGTCAACTCACCGGTACGCCTTACCGGTGCTGCCGCTCGGGGCGACCAGCTGCCATCTATGCCCGTGGAGTGGATTGGCCAGGATTCCGATCTCCAGGAAGTCTTTTCTGATGTCGGCCTCCAGGCTCACGAGGCCGCCGATTCGATTGCCGCGCGCGTCGATGCCGGCCTTCCCTTGGGAAACGGCGGAGAACAAGCACTCCTGGAAGAAGCTTTGACCAAGCGCCCGCCTACTCTGAAAATGGTGGACGGCCTGCCGGACCGAGATGCTGCTGTGGACATCAAGGCGACACTGCTCTCCCCCATTGCAGCTATCGCTCGCTGGGCGGCGCCGGGGCCTCGCCCGACGGTAGATCGCCTGGCGATTGGCGTTGAGCGCGCTGTCCTCACCGCCACCGACGCAGAGTCTTTGGATCTAGCGTGGCGTACCGGCTATGCATTAGAGTTGCGCCGTTGGTACGAGCGCGTCAGCGACCGTCCAGCCACGCTGCGAGATCTTCCGCCGTTGGACCGCACTGCTTATGGCTCGGCATGCCGTATTGTCTCGGCCGTATTTGAGTCCATTACCCAGCAGACAGAAGAATATAAATAGTCCCTAAGGTGCGGATTCGGAAGCAGTACCTAGTCGGGCATAAGATTGTACAGTTGGTAATTAAAAGCAATTTCTTCTTGTGAAAGGAGGCGTCCCACCGCATGGCAGGCACTGTCGGTAGGCCGCGTAAACACAGCCCGCGGCGCAGGGGAAACAGCGCCCGAGAGGAGATCTTGGACGCCTCCTCCGAGCTTTTCACTACTCAAGGGTTTGCTACTACATCCACGCACCAGATTGCAGATGCGGTTGGCATCCGCCAGGCCTCGCTGTATTACCATTTCCCGTCCAAGACGGAGATTTTCCTTACGCTGCTCAATTCCACCATCGAACCATCCTTGGAGTTGGCCGATGAGTTGGCCTGCACTGATGCCGATCCGGCTCAACGCCTGTGGTCTTTGGTCGCCGCGGAATCACGTCTACTGCTCACCAGCGGCTGGAACGTGGGACGCCTATATCAGCTGCCGGTGGCTAATTCTCCGGAGTTTTCCGAATACCACGAATCGCGCGACCGCCTGCAGAATCATTTCCGCTCTACCGCCGCCGCCATTGTGGGCGAGGAGGATCCCCGCGTGGAGCTTCCCTTCCACATTGCGCTATCCGTCATCGAAATGCGGCCCAATAACGGCACCCCGCCGTTCGACGCTTCCCAATCGGTGCCGAAGACGGCCGCTATGCTTGCCGACGCCGCCTTAGCCGTCCTCGGCGCCTCCGTTCCCGATAACGCCGAGGAAACTACCCTCGAGCTATTGAAGAATCGCAACGACTCCATCTCCGCAGCCGCCGCCGCAGCGGCCGACCGCAAGAAGAAGTCGCGCTAACCCCTCATCAGCGCTGCCACGACTCCGTGAACTCTCCCGTGGCGGCCAATCCGCCTCCTTCGCGCACGCTGACGCCACTCGGGGTCACCACGATAATCGAGGGATCCGCATTGACGTAGTAGTTATTCCCGTCTTGGGTAACGTCGCTCGTTTGGAACTGTCCGTCAAACATCGACGAGCGATAGAATTTGACTCCACCGCCGGTTTCACAAATGATGACCCTGCCGTCGGGACCAGAGCCGGCGAATAAGGCACGCTCAAAGCGCTGACAGTCGGCGTAGCCGCCATCCAGCCATCCGTACTCGTTGAAGTTGGAAATGTAGTTACCCACACCACTCTTCTGACCCCCGCCGGAAGAGGAAGGTAACTCCTGCTTTTCTGTCTGCGTGACCGTAACTACCGGTGGCTCCTCGGGGGTTTCCTCATCTTTCGTTGCGGTCTCTTGCGCAGCCGTGGTTTCCTCGCCACTCTTCTCTTCTTTATCGGCGTTGTCGACCGTGGTCATTCCACTACCCTGGCCTTTAAAGCTAGGGGCAGCTTCATCCTTGGCGTTGCTGCAGCCGCTGAGCGCGAGGCTGGCGGCCACGAGTGGGACGAACCCCGCGGCGATAAGCGGGCGGAGGCGAGAGCGAGAATTCATGAGTTTTCCTTCCTTATGACAGGCCTAGCAGGCGGGGCTGGGCCACTGCGTATCGGCTTGAGCGAGGTCTTCGGCAACGGATGTAAGAACCGCCTGAGCGGAGGCGTACTGCCCATCAGGGGACGAGGCAATTTATGCTACGGCGACGTCATGCCCGCCCAACCGGACGATACCCATCTGGCGCACATCGTAGGAACCGGCAGGGTTCGGTCCCCAGCCGCCCTTCATCAAGGCGCCCGGCTGGGTGCGTAGGCCATAGTTTTGTGCGGGATCGGCGACTCCCATGGCGTCGATTGTCGGCTGAGCTCCGTCCACGCAGCGCAACCCAGCCATAAACTTAGCCTGGTTGCCCACGCTCCACATGGTTTGACCAACGGCAGTAAATTCCGGGCGGGTGACCTGGGATTGGACTTGGGTGGCGGTATCGCCTGCCTCCGCAATAACGCTTTGGGCGGCGTGTGCGGCCACGGTCGGCTCCCCTAATGCTGCCCACGCGGCCTTGGCGGCCTCGTTATCGGAGTAAGTAATTGCAGAGGACACCAGCTGGCTATCGGCAACACCCGTACGATGCGCCGCAATAAGCACGGGCACCTTGGAGGTTGACCACGCGGCTTCGGGAGCGGTGCGCCCAGCCTCGACGGTAGAGGTGCCATCGGAGACCGCAATGCCCACATTTCCATGCTGCGCCACAATGCGATCAAGTACGGCTTGAACGTCATCGGCAGGGGCTGCGGCCGGAGGTTCCGTGGAGTCGGACGGGGCGCGCTCGGCAGCAGGGGCTGTGGATGAGGCCGCAGATGTTGCAGCCGTGGTCTCCCCGTAGAGGGGATCGGCTGTGCCGCGTGCCTCGGTATTGACAAAAGTAGGGGAATTATCCGCCGCATCCTCAGCGCCTGCGCACGCGCCCAAGGAGAGTGCGCAGGCGATGAGGGCAGCTGCCGGGCCCCAGGCCCGGCGGATAGGGAACGTCATGAAAACTAGCTTAGGCTAGTGCGCGAAGTGGCGGGTGCCAGTCAGGTACAGCGTAACGCCTGCTTCCTTGGCCGCTGCAATGACTTCCTCGTCACGGATGGAGCCGCCAGGCTGGACTACGGCCTTCACGCCGGCGTCGAGAAGCACCTGCAAGCCATCGGCGAATGGGAAGAAGGCATCGGAAGCAGCGAAAGAGCCCTCGGTGCGGTTGGCGCCATCCGCCAGGGTATTGGCGCGCTCGACGGCGAGCTTGGCAGAGTCAACGCGGTTGACCTGGCCCATGCCCACGCCCACGGTGGCATTGTCCTTAGCCAGCAAGATCGCATTGGATTTCACCGCGCGCACGGCGCGCCATGCGAACTCGAGCTCGGCCATATCGGACTCGTTGAGAGCATCACCTGCGGCCAGGGTCCAGTTTGCTGGGTCATCGCCCTCGGCCTGGTAGGTGTCTGGTTCCTGGGTGAGCACACCGCCAGAGATGTACTTGCGCTCTTCGTGCTGGTTCTCGTGTTCTGCTTGCAGCACGCGCAGGTTCTTCTTGGCCTTGAGGACCTCGATAGCCCCGTCCTCATAGGAAGGAGCGACGATGACCTCGGTAAAGATTTCCTTGACCTGCTCGGCCATCTCTACGGTGACCTCGCGGTTGACGGCGATGACGCCGCCGAAGGCGGACATCGGGTCACAGGCATGCGCCGCGCGGTGGGCGGCGGCGATGGACTCTTCAGAAACGGCAATGCCACAAGGATTGGTGTGCTTAATAATTGCAACGCAGGGGCGCTCGTGGTCCCACGCGGCGCGCCAGGCGGCATCCGCATCCTGGTAGTTGTTGTAGCTCATCTCCTTGCCATTGAACTGAGTGGCATTAGCAAGGCCTTTGGAGCCGATGCGGGTAACGGTGGCCGCCTGGTGAGAGTTCTCGCCGTAGCGCAGCGGGGTGGTTTGCCCCTCCTCGCTGAGCTGATCTACGAACCACGCGGAGACGGCCGCATCATAATCCGCGGTGTGCAGGAAAGCATCGCGGGCAAGGCCGCGGCGCTGCTCCAAGGTGAAGCCACCGTTCTTGACGGCCTCCACGGCCTCACCGTAGCGGGAAGGATCTACCACAACGGCAACAGACGGGTGGTTCTTGGCGGCCGCGCGCACCATGGATGGGCCGCCGATATCAATCTGTTCCACACAGCCATCGAAGTCCGTGCCCGAAGCCACGGTCTCGCGGAAGGGGTACAGGTTGACCACGACGAGCTGGAAAGGTTCTACCTTGAGCTCGGAGAGCTGGTTGAGGTGGTCGTCCTTGCGGGTATCGGCCAGGATGCCGGCGTGTACGCGCGGGTGCAGCGTCTTGACGCGGCCTTCCAAGCACTCTGGGAAGCCGGTGAGCTTTTCTACCGGAGTGACCTCGATACCTAGGTCCGCGATCTTCTTCGCGGTGGAGCCGGTGGAGACGATTTCCACGCCTGCCTTATCGAGGGCGCGGGCCAGATCCTCCAGCCCGGTCTTGTCGTACACGCTGATAAGAGCGCGCTTTACCTGCTTGCGGTCTTCGCTCATGAGGAGGATTAAGCCTTTCGAAAAGTCTTAGTCTGCGAGTTGAATAGTAAGTTCCTCATTGTGGACGTCTGCTGCGCGCAGCACCTCCACGATGAGATCGCGCTCTACTTGTTTGATGCGCTCGTGGAGAGTGGACTCATCATCGTCCGCTATGATGGCTACGGATCGCTGCGCGATGATGGGTCCGGTATCCACTCCCGAATCCACAAAATGGACGGTAGAGCCGGTGATCTTCACGCCATAGTCTAGGGCGTCGCGCACGGCGTGCGCTCCCTTGAAAGCTGGCAGCAGCGCCGGGTGGGTATTGATGGTGCGGCCTTCGAAGCGGTCAAGAAATTCCTTTCCCAGGATCTTCATAAAGCCCGCAGAAACAACAACGTCTGGCTGCGCAGCATCTACTGCGTCAACCAGACGTTGATTCCATTCGGCGCGATCGGCACCTAGCGCCACGACCTCGGTATCGATCCCGTGGTCCTGTGCGCGCGAAATACCGTGGCATTCCTTATCCGCCACCACCTTTACCACTTGGTAGTGCCCTGCTTGGGCATCCACGATGGCTTGAAGCAGTGATCCCGTTCCAGAAACGAGCACCACCACTCGGAGGCGTTCAGGGTCAGCGGTATAGCGCGGAGGCATCGGTGAAGTCACGCGCTATAGCCTAGTCTCTCTCCCCTTCCGCGGAGGAATTTTCGCTCGAGGAAGCCTGCTCGCTCTCCCCCGTTTGGTCCTTGAGCTGTTGGCTAACCGGCTTGGCGACGCCCCTTTTCTCCTCCTCAGCGTCCTCAGGTTCGTCCGATTCCTCGTGTTTCTCAGATTCCTCCGGTTCCTCCTGCTGCTTCGCCGCATCCTCAGCTGGGGTGCCTTCTTCCCCATCCGCGGCTGCGTCAGGGGCGGAGTCATCGGGCTCGTCCTCAACTACTTCGGCGTCAACGATCTCCGGATCGGTGATGGGCTCGCGCTCCGGTTCAACTGGGGTCTCGTCGGTTTCAGCGGCGGCCTCAGGGGCGTCGTCTTCAGCGGCATCCGAATCGGGAGTATCAGGGGCCGTGACACGTGCCGTGCGCGCCGCGCGCCATGCCACAAAGGCAAAACCTGCGGCAACGGCGCTGCCGAAAACGGCCATCCACAGGGCGGTTAGGCCTGCGGCGGTCCATAGATTCGGGCCGGCGGCGCCGTAGTAGCCAAGGTCGCCGCTGACAAGGTAGCAGGCAATAAACATGACTACCGCGGAGGCCACCGTGGCTACTAGTACGTCCTGGAAGCTTGGCCTCTTTTTATATAGGGCGTAGATTGCGGCGCCGAGCGGGACAAGTAGAAGCACTACGGCCCAGCTAGGCGCGGAGGCCGGGATTCCACCGGTAATCGGCAACGGTGGCAGCGGCACGAGGTGGGCACTAAAGAGGCTGACCGAACCTTCGCCGATGGAAAACTCTGAGCCCACCACCACCGCAGCGGTGCTGACGATGGCATTGGGAATGTATAGCAGGCTCACTAGCACTAGTCCGGCCACACCTAGACCGGAGACCGTGGGATATTCATCCATCATCTCGCCCTGGCGAGAAATATTGAGGAAGAAAACCACCGCAAAGACTACGGCGGCACCAATGGCTAGGTAGCCGAGGTAGCGAAGGGCGATCTGAGTGGCGTCGATAATCTGGCGCGGCACCCCATAACGCTTGGCCAATGCCCGCCACAAGCGCGAGCCCATGCCGGCTGCCATGGCCGCAAGATGTAGGACGATAACCCGCAGCAACGCCTGTGCCAGGTTTGGCGGGGAGACATCATAGACCTTGCCCGCGTCCCACAGCATCAGCCAGGCGATGATGGTAAATACCACTGGCACGCCAAGGACGCAGCAGAGAAGAATAAGCAAGTCTTTGACGCTGACCTTGTGCTTAACCGCGTTGCGCACGCGGACTGCCACCACCGCAGCCAAGATGAGCGCGGGTAACGCGGGCAAGAAAGACATGTGCACTTCGGCCGCCGAGACTGGCGCGAGGTTAAAGACCATCCATGACTCCGCCACGATGGTGTACCACCACGCCATGGGTGAGCCGGCCAGCATAAGACCACCGAGGGCAATGGCCATAATGATAAGGACAATGACCACGTTGGGCACTGCCGCCGTGATAAGCATGCGTCGGATGCGGCCGGCCCTAGTCAGCGGCGCGGGAGTACGGCGCGCTTTGGCTTTAGATCCGGCCTTTCGGGCGACACGTTGCGCCGATCCAGAGGGCTGGCGGGCCCCGCTGGGATGGGGCGCGCGTGGGGTACGCTCCGTGCGCACCGTCCTGCCCCGCGCCTGGCTACGCGGGCGGGGCGTTGACCGAGAATGGGGGCTGGTGTTTTTGTTCATCGGCGTCCACTTTGCCACTTTCCGGCAGCAGATCTGGGGTGGCGCGACGAGGTAGCCATAAAATCACCGGCGACACCCCTGCACCTTGACCACACATATATATTAGGAGTATAAAATCTACCCTGGTTTCACACCTTTAACTCTGGCTGCAGTAACATGAATGAAAAGTCATCGGTTTTATATGACCCGCACGCAGCCCGAGTGGGATCTTGGTCGCAATAATAATATGCCATTCGGATTATGTTGCCTGCTCGTGGGCAATTCCCTCGAGCAACGTCTAAAAATTTCTTAATTTGGGTTGCTGTTATCTTTTCGAGACGCTACTGTTACATCTCGTTGGTAACAAGAAGGTCACAATCTCGTAACTAAATCGGTGGGGACGTAACACTCAGATTGCGCAGATTGTGAAAATGACGAAAGAAGACCTAATGCGAAGCAAAGTTCAGCGTGGCGCCGGTCGCCATCGCAAGATTGTCACCTCGCAGACCGCGAAGGGCCGCATCGCCGTCATGACGGTCGCGGCAGGTGCCGTATCCACCGCCGGCGTAGGTGGCGCAGCCGCTGCAAACATCCAGTCTGATGACACGGCCACTACCAAGACGCAGTCCGTTGACTTCGAGCTCGCTTCTGATTCCACCCAGGTTGAGGACGCTGCTGAGGCCCCCGTTGATACCACTCCGCAGATCCTCAATGTAGCTGAAGCAAAGCCGGTTGCAGATCTATCCGATCAGCTCAACAAGGCCATCCAGGCTTCCGAGGAGCGCGCAGCCGCTGACGAAGCCGCTCGCGCACCGTCCGTAGCCCGCCCAGCCGAGGGCGCATTCACATCCCCATTCGCTATGCGCTGGGGCACCTTCCACAAGGGCGTCGACATCGCCAACTCTCCCGGCACCCCAATCCTTGCCGTCATGGATGGTACGGTCATCGACTCCGGTCCAGCTTCCGGCTTTGGCCAGTGGATCCGCATCATGCACGACGACGGCACCATGACCGTTTATGGTCACATGCAAACTCTTGACGTGGCCGTTGGCGAGCACGTGCATGCCGGCCAGAAGATCGCCGGCATGGGCTCGATGGGCTTTTCCACCGGCTCCCACCTCCACTTCGAAGTTCACCCGAACGGTGGCGAGGCAATCGATCCGCAGCCTTGGCTGGCTGAGCGAGGCATCGACCTCTAAGGCCCCCACCCCAACACCTTCTTGTTAAACGCCGCAGTGGCTTTCCTGCGGCGCTTTTTCATGTCCACAATTGCCCCTAAAGACACCAGCGCCGGCTCCCGACCACCGCGGCTGCAGCCAACCTTCCCCAAGACGACTCAAATGCGTCCCAGCCTTCCCATTGCGCCTCCAGCAAAAGGCAAGCCCCGTCAAGACAAGCGCTCCACCACCGGACCCTAGACACAAATTGCGCCGCACAGCCAAGTCCAGTACGCAGCCTTGTCGCAGGCAAATACACATTTACGCTAATCACTGGGCTTGAACGCAACACGCCATTTCCAGAGCGGCACACCCACCCCCAAAGTCTACCCCCAGACCCTAAACCAACACTTCACACACGCCACTCTAGCCACATTCGTAACACGCGCAACAAGCTGGCATGTTCGAATAATTTCGAACTATTTCCGCCGCTACCAGCGATTTTTAAGATTGCGCGGGCCGTTCGGGCGGGTTAACTTTTAACTCGTTGCCACGAGCGATTTCGGACGCAAGCATTTCAGCTTTCGGCGTGTCGCGGTTGGCAGTTGAAAGACGCCGCCTCCTCCAGGGTGCGGGCGTCCTAAGACCATGCACAGCCATGAAAAGGACTTTAACTATGAAGCGCATGAACCGCGCACGCAAGAACGTGGCGCTGAGCATCGTTACGCTCGGCACCGTACTTGCTACCGGCACCACCGCTTTTGCTGCAGAGCCAGTGGCTAGCGTGGACGTATCGGACGGCTCTTCCGAGCCCACCGCTACGAACGTAGATAACGCCGGTGTGGTCGACGCCCTCGTTGGCTTGGCCACCACTACCGTAGGCGTTCTCAACGGCGAGGCTACCCCGCAGGTAGATGGAAACGAATCCGGCGGAGTAAATATAGTCTTGGATCCGGGTTCTGTACCGGGATTGAAAGAAGCATTCGCTCCCCAGGGAAATCACTCCGGACTCACCACGAAGCGCGGCAAGGACTCCGCGGGCAATACAGTGGTCTTTCCTACCTCCGGCACCCTTACTTCTGGCTTCGGCCAGCGTTGGGGCACGATGCACAACGGCATCGATGTGGCCAACTCCGTGGGTACCCCGATTCACGCGGTCATGGATGGCACCGTCATCAACTCCGGGCCAGCACAGGGTTTTGGCAACTGGATCCGCATCCAGCACGATGACGGCACCATCTCCGTCTACGGCCACATGTCTGCAGACCAGCTCAAGGTAAATGTGGGCGACCACGTGACCGCAGGCCAAGAAATCGCCGGCATTGGCAACGACGGACACTCCACCGGCCCACACCTCCACTTTGAGATTCACCCAGGTGGAGGAGCACCCGTTGACCCAGTCTCCTGGTTCAACGAGCGCGGCATTTCGGTCTAGAGCTTTTCCATCGGCACTCCGCCGATGAGCATCAGCCGGACCTTACCGGAAGAGCCAAAGTCCACGGTGACCGTGGCACGCTTACCGGAGCCGGACGTCTCAATGACGGTACCGAGCCCGTACTTAGCGTGGTTGACACGGTCACCCACGGCCAGGTTGAGGTTATTGTTCTTAGGCATTGAGGTTGCCGCCGACTTGCTAGTGCGTTGCGATGGGGAAGACGCAGCGCGCTGGCTACCGCGGGATCCACCTCTGCCCCACCCAGACCAGTCGCGGCCGTAGGAACGACCATATTGGTAATCGTCCTCACCCCACGCACCGGTTAAGGAACTATCGGAGTCTTCGCGCTGCCAGTTGATGAGGTCTGCAGGGACCTCGCCGAGGAAGCGGCTGGCAGGATTAGTCACCGGGTTGCCCCAAGCCGAGCGCAAGATGGCACGGGTGAGATACAACTGTTCACGGGCACGAGTAATACCCACATAGGCTAAGCGGCGCTCCTCGCTCAACTCCTTCGGGTCACCGAGAGAGCGCATATGCGGGAATTGGCCATCCTCCCAGCCGGTCAAAAAGACCACGGGGAACTCGAGGCCCTTTGCGGTGTGCAGAGTCATCATAGTGACCACGCCGGTCTCAGAATCCGGAATTTGATCAGCATCAGCCACCAGCGACACCTTTTCCAAAAAGGCCTGCAGCGAGCCCGGCGCGGCCTCACCCTCCTCCACTAACTCGGAAGGATCCACTGCATCCGCGCCCGAAGCAGCCAGCTGGTTCGCGGCCTCTGAGGTAAATTCGCGTGCCACCGATACCAGCTCGTTTAAGTTGTCGAGGCGAGCGCCATCTTGCGGGTCGTTGGAGTTTTCCAATTCCGCCTTGTATCCCGTGGCATCCAAAATGGCGGTGAGCAGCTCACCCAAATCCGGCTGGCCAGTAACCTCATCGCGCATGGACGGGATCTGATTGCGGATGCCCTCCATCATCTCGTTGAATTTGGTGACCGCGTTAATGGCCCGGGTGGCTAGGCCAGGAACTTCGCCACGAGGGACATCGGCAAGCGCCTTGCCAAAGCTAAGGCCGTGGTTTTCTGCATGGAGGGCAATGTGCCCTTGTGCTTTATCCCCAATGGCGCGCTTGGGCACATTGATAATGCGGCGCAGGCTCACTGTATCGTCCGGGTTATCCAGGATGCGCAGGTAGGCCACCATATCGCGGATTTCGCGCCGCTCATAAAAGCGCGTTCCACCGACCACCTTGTAGGGAATTCCGGAGCGGATGAAGATATCTTCCAGCGCGCGGGAGGCGTTATTGGTGCGGTACATGACCGCAATATCGGAATAGCTGCGCCCCTTATCCGCCAAGGAATCAATCTCGGAGGCGATGAACCGTGCCTCATCGTGCTCATTATCGGCAACGTAGCCCACGATCTGCTCGCCCTCACCATGGGCGGTCCACAGGTTCTTCTCGCGTCGGTTCTCATTTTTAGCAATAACGGCGTTGGCCGCATTGAGAATGGTCTGGGTGGAGCGATAGTTCTGCTCCAGCAAGATGGTATGTGCTTGCGGGTAGTCGCGCTCGAATTCCTGGATATTGCGGATGGTCGCACCACGGAAGGCATAAATGGACTGGTCGGAATCGCCCACCACACACAGCTCGGGCGCGTCAGGGCCGAGCTCTCCCCTGCCCACGAGCGCGGCAACCAGCGCATACTGGGCGTGGTTAGTGTCCTGGTACTCGTCGATAAGCACGTGCTTAAAGCGCCGCCGATAAAACTCCACCACCTGCTGGTGCTGGGTGAAGATCCGCACCACCTCACCGATGAGGTCATCAAAGTCCACCGCATTAGCTGCGCGCAGGCGGCGCTGGTACTCGGCATAGACCTGGGCCACGGTGGTCTCAAACGGGTTCTTAGTCTGCTGCGCCTTCTCCAGCGCAGATTCAGGACCAATGAGTTCGTTTTTGTGGTTAGAAATCTGATTGGCAAGCACGCGCGGGGTGTATTTTTTCAGATCCAGCTGCATGTCCTTGGCAATCATGGACAAAAGCCGGCGCGCATCATCGCCATCGTAGATGGTGAAATTGCTATTAAGGCCTGGCACAAGCTGCGCGTTTTGGCGCAGGATGCGCACACAGATGGAGTGGAAGGTAGATACCCACATGCGCTCGGCCACAGGGCCCACTAGCCCGCCCACGCGCTCCTTCATTTCCGCGGCGGCCTTATTAGTAAAGGTAATGGCGAGGATCTCCCACGGATTCACCCCGCGGTGGCGCATGAGATAAGCAATACGCCGGGTAAGCACGGCGGTTTTTCCGGAACCGGCGCCGGCCACAATGAGCAGTGGGCTGCCAGAGTGGGTTACGGCCTCAAGCTGCTGTGGGTTAAGGCCCTCGGTCAAAGCATCAGAGGATTCGGGTTGCGGGCTCGCCCCGCGCGGTGCGCCGAAGCCACCGAAGGGGCTGGGGGCGGGTGCACCGCCGGTAGACGGGGATGGACTAAAAGGAGAGTTTTCGTTCATAATGCCTACCAACCTACTAGCCCCATCGGACACGCCCCGTATCCGCCGTGCGAGCTGCTATTTCCTTTTGCACGAGCGGGTGGCACAATATGGTTTTATGACCGCAGAAGATAAAAAGGACATCGTCAATAATGGCTTGGATATCCGCACGCCTTCAGGCACGGATGATCCCCTTTCTGATGCGGAGATCCAACAATATCGCGAAGAAATCAACCGCATGGACCGCATCATTTTGGACGCCGCCAAGCGCCGCACGGAAGTCTCCCAGGCCATCGGCCGCACCCGCATGAGCTCCGGCGGCACCCGCCTCGTCCACACGCGCGAGATCGCAATTTTGAATCAGTTCCGCGATGAACTCGGCGAGGAAGGCCCCACTATTGCCTCGGCGCTGCTGCGCATGGGCCGCGGGCGGTTGGGCTAGCCGAATAATTACTGGCCAGCCGATACTATGCAGTATCCTGGCTAAGCATGAATGCAGTTCTCATCGCCGTCATAGTCATGCTCGTGCTCGCCCTTTTGCGCGTGCACGTGGTGGTGGCTCTCTTCTTGGGTGCCATCGTCGGCGGGCTCATGTCCGGCATGGGACTCGATGCCACCATGGTTGCCTTCCAAGATGGCTTGGGCGGCGGCGCCAAGATTGCGCTGAGCTATGCCCTCTTGGGCGCTTTTGCGATGGGCGTGGCCTCAGCCGGGCTGCCGCAAATCCTGGCGAACTTCCTCATTCGCAAGCTCGGCGGCAGCGGCGAAGCGGATCCCAAGGCGGCCCTAGCCACAAAGTGGATGCTCATCCTCGGCCTCATCGCCATGTCCGTGATGAGCCAAAACCTCATCCCGGTTCACATTGCTTTCATTCCACTTATCGTTCCGCCGCTGCTTAAGGTGATGAATAAGCTGCGCCTAGACCGCCGGCTCATTACCACCTGCCTGACCTTTGGTCTTATTACCACCTACATGTTCATCCCGGTGGGCTTTGGCTCCATCTACTTAAACGACATCCTGTTATTTAATATCCAGCAGGCAGGGTTGGATACCTCGGATATCAATATCATGCAGGTTATGGGTGTGCCGGCGCTCGGTATGCTCGCAGGCCTGCTCATCGCTATTTTCTTTAGCTACCGCAAGCCGCGTAACTATAAGGACCTACCCATCGCCGCTGCGGAGCACCAAGAGACCCCTTCTACCTATAAGGTCTGGGTTTCCGTCGTGGCCATCATTGCCACCTTTGCGGTGCAGATTGTCATGCAGGCGCTCGACTTCGAATCCGATGGCCTCATGGTCGGCGCACTGACCGGCCTGGGTATTTTGCTGCTGACCGGCGCGGTGGATTGGAAGCATGCCGATGACGTTTTCACCAATGGCATGAAGATGATGGCGCTCATCGGCTTCATCATGATCACCGCCCAGGGCTTTGCCTCGGTCATGACGGCCACCAATGAGGTCGGCCCACTGGTGGATGCCACCGCTAACCTCTTTGGCACCAATAAGGTCCTTTCCGCCGGTGCCATGCTGGTGGTGGGCTTGGTAGTCACCATGGGCATCGGCTCGTCGTTTTCCACGCTGCCCATTATTTCCGTTATCTACGTGCCGCTGTGCATGTCGCTGGGTTTTAGTCCCGCGGCCACCGTTGCGCTCATTGGCACTGCAGGCGCGCTTGGCGACGCCGGCTCTCCCGCCTCCGATTCCACCCTCGGCCCCACCGCGGGCCTCGGCGCGGACGGCCAGCACGACCACATCCGTGACTCGGTCATTCCCACCTTTATCCACTTCAATATTCCGCTGCTCATCGCCGGCTGGGCAGGCGCGCTCATCCTCTAGAAGGGCCCGACGCGGTTGCCCTTTCTGGACTACGGTGGGAGAGGTAAATGTTGCCAATGCGCTAGTTGCCAGAAAGGCCAAACATCATGGATATCACCGCATCTGCCCAGTGGAGCGAGCTCGCGAAAGTATATGAGGATAAAAAGGACCTCAACCTCCGCGAGCTTTTCTCCGCCGATGCAGACCGCGCCCGCAACTTCACCTTCGACGCCGCCGGCCTGCACGTCGATCTATCGAAGAATCTGATCGACGGGGACGTCGTCAAGCAGCTGGTGGAAGTAGCCAAGGCCGCCGACCTAGAGTCCCGCCGCGATGCCATGTTCGCCGGCGAGCACATCAATAACACCGAGGATCGCGCTGTATTGCACACCGCGCTGCGCATCCCGGTCGAAGATGACTTAAGTGTCGATGGCCAAGACGTCGCCGCCGATGTCCACGAGGTCCTAGGCCGCATGCGCGACTTCGCCACTGCACTGCGCTCCGGCTCGTGGCTGGGGCACACCGGTCACACCATCAAAAAGGTGGTCAACATCGGCATCGGTGGCTCCGACCTTGGTCCGGCCATGGCAGCTAAGGCATTGCGCTCCTACGAGGTCGCTGGCATCTCCGCAGAGTTCGTTTCCAACGTGGACCCCGCCGATATGGCCGCCACCCTCGATGGCCTGGATGCAGAATCCACCCTATTTATCATCGCCTCCAAGACCTTCACTACCCAAGAGACGCTGACCAACGCACACGCCGCGCGCCGCTGGCTCATCGAGCAATTCGATGGCGATGAATCCGCCGTAGCAAAGCACTTTGTCGCCGTATCCACCAATGCGGAAAAGGTAGCCGAATTCGGCATCGATACCGAGAATATGTTCCCGTTTTGGAATTGGGTTGGCGGCCGCTACTCCGTGGATTGCGCCATTGGCTTATCCCTTATGTGCACCATTGGTCCGATGGACTTCATGCGCTTCCTCGAGGGCTTCCACGCCATGGACGAGCACTTCCGCACCGCTCCGCTGGAAGAAAACGTCCCCGCGCTCATGGGGCTCCTTGGTGTCTGGTACACCAACTTCTTCGGCGCCCAGACTCACGCCGTGCTGCCCTATTCGCAGGACCTCGGCCGTTTCCCGGCCTACCTGCAGCAGCTGACCATGGAATCCAACGGTAAGTCCGTGCGCCGCGACGGCACCGCGGTCACCGTCCCGTCCACCGGAGAAATCTACTGGGGAGAGCCAGGAACCAATGGCCAGCACGCCTTCTTCCAGCTCATGCACCAAGGCACCCGCCTCATCCCAGCGGACTTTATTGGGTTTGCCCGCCCGAAGCAGGACTTCCCCACCGCCGATGGCTCCGGCTCCATGCATGATCTGCTCATGGGCAATTTCTTTGCCCAGACCAAGGTACTAGCCTTTGGCAAGACCGCGGAAGAAATCGCGGCAGAGGGCGTCGATGAGGCCGTCGTGCCGCACAAGGTCATGCCAGGCAACCGCCCAACCACCACCATCCTGGCTGAGGAGCTCACCCCGCAAACCCTCGGCGCGCTCATCGCACTCTACGAGCACATCGTGTTCACCCAGGGCGTTATCTGGGATATCAACTCCTTCGACCAGTGGGGCGTGGAGCTGGGCAAGCAGCAAGCTAATGACCTGGCACTGGCAGTCTCCGGCAAGGAAGAAGCCGCATCCGGCGACCAATCCACCGATGAGCTCATCGGTTGGTACCGCTCCAACCGCTAAACGCCCACTTTTAGCCGCGTTAACCCGCTTTCGAACCTTCCGCGGGCGGATAGCGCGGCTGCTTTATGGTCTTTCTCCCCAAGGCGTTATAAAACAAGCACGTTCTGCCCATAATCAGCACGAAATTAGGCAGAACGTGCTTGTTTTGTCTGCGGTCCGGCGCTTAAAGTTTGACCATCGGCTCCCAGCCGAAGGGGATCTCCTCCGAGTTCACAATTCGGCGGCCAAATGGGAAGCAGGTCACCGGGATCATCTTCAGGTTGGCCAGCGCGGCCGGAATGCCCACGATGGTCACTACCTGTGCCGCCGCGGTGGTTACGTGACCAATGGCCAGCCACAGGCCGGCGACGACGAACCAGACGACATTGGAGAAGGTGGACATGGAGCCGCTGCCCTTGACTGGCTGCACTACCGAACGGCCAAATGGCCACAGGGCGAAATTAGCCATGCGGAACGACGCCACGCCCGCGGGGATGGTGACGATGAAGATGCAGGCAATGATGCCAAAGAGGAAATAGGCAAGGGCTAGGAGGAACCCGCCGGTGATAAACCAAACGATGTTAAGAAAGGTACGCATGTCCCCCACACTAGCGCGGGAGTCTTAGTGCGCGGGGTGAAGTGGCTGACAATGTGGGCACCACCAGATGATGCGCTCGAGTTCGCCTTCATCGCCGCCGGCATCCACACCGCCGAGTGCGCCCTTGGTAATGAAGGTGCCGCAGCGGCGGCAGCGCTTGCGATTGCGCCCGAAGACATAGGTCGTCTCCCCGGCGCGGCGCACGCCGGTGGTCACGCGCACCGGGGAGGTGCGATTAGCCCACATGATGCGCCGAGAGATGTCGAGGATGCGGGCGGTATCCACCTCGGATACTGGTGTGGCCGGGTGCACCCCTGCTAGGAAACAGGCCTCGGCGCGGTATTCATTGCCGATGCCAGCGACGACCTTTTGGTCGAGCAGCGCCGCGCCAATGGCGCGTTGGGGACGGTTATTTAGCCGCCGCAGGGCTTCTTCGCGGTCCCAGTCGGGGTCGAGAATATCCGGTCCGAGGTGGGCGATGCGTTGGTGGTATTGGTCGGCGGGATAGATATCCACGAGGCCTAGCTGGTGACCAACGACCTCAATATCGCGCGGGGCGTTGGCTAGCTGCAGGACGATGCGCGCGGTATGTCCGGGCTTGCGCCAGCGGTCGCCTGCGTAATGGATGGCCCAGGTACCTTCCATCTTGAGGTGAGTGTGCACGATAGTCTGGTCGAATTGCATGAAGAGGTGCTTGCCATAGGGCCAGACGCGCTCGCACACCATGCCGTCTAGGTGCACGGTGGCATAGCGCGGCACGCGCACGGAACAGCCAGTGACCTCGCGTCCGGCCATGAACTGCAGGCGGTTGGATAGCTGCAGGACGGAATCGCCTTCGGGCATAACACCTCCAGTGGATCTTTAGCGACGGTACCCGCCGCGCAGGCGGAAGCCACCATTATTGCGCGGTGCAGGTGGCGGATCATCAAAGCTGAGTTCTTCGATGGCCTCGCTCGCGCGGCGTCCGGCGCGTGGGGTGCGCGGAGCGGCGGCACGAGCGGAGATGCGCACGCCCTTGGGAGTAATTCCGGCACCAGCTTCGCGCAGGTGGGCGGCGGCATCGGTCTTATGAATGGGATTGCCATTGCACTTTTCGATAACCAACGGCGACAGCGCTCCCCTTGCCACCATGTCTGTAAGCGCGCTTACCAGGCGGGGATATACCTCCGCCGGGTCGATGCCACCCGGCAGCGATTCCAGGAAGGTGGTGAGGGTTTTCCCGCCGCGCGTGAGGTGGGCGATGGGTAGGCCGTCGATAAGCACTACCAAAGCGCCGGCCGAGCGGGGGGGCCCGCCGGTGGCTTTGCCGTCAGCGTCGTCGCGCTGCGGCCAGGGCAGGGCCGCACCGTAGGGATTGGCCGGGTCGCAGGCGGCGAGGACAAAGGTCTCGGGCTCGGTGGTACCAGACGGCCATCCGGTGACATCCGGGGAATCGGCCAGGCCGCGCAGGCGGTCGATGATGGCAGGCGTAGAAAACTGGGCAGCACCCAGCCCGTCGATCACGTAGCCGCGCATGGCCTCGCCGGATTCCTCAAAACCGGAGAGCACCTTATAGGCCAGCGCAAAACCACCGAGCACGTCTTCGGCCACGACGGAACCGCGGGTGAGCACGCCATAACGGTCGAGCCAGGCCTCGCCGTGTGCCACGGAGCGGGAGGTGGCATCGGTGGCGGCGGGCACGGCAAGGGACCACCTGCCCATCACATCGGGTGGGGTCTGCGCGGCCGCGGCGTTCTGAGCTTGGGCGAAGGAGGTGCGCCCCATTCGCAGGCGAGAGCGGGTGGGTCGCCGCTTCGAACGATGCGCGGTGCGACCTGAGCGCGAGCCGCCGGAAGAAAGCCGGGTGCGGATCGGTGCGAAGGAATCGGGGCTTACCAGGCCCATCTCCACCAGTCCCCACAGGGCCTCGCGGGTTTCCTCGGTGGTGCCGGGGACCTCGGCGGCGATATCGGCAAAGAGGAAACCGCCGCCGCGGCCCAGGACTTCGAGGATGGCACGTTGCAGCATGCTCACGCCCTCGGCACCGGTTTCCGGGGCTAGCTGGGCCGCGTAATCCGAGGGCAGCAGCATGATCCAGGGGTCTGCCGCGCCGGCCTTGCCGGCGCCGAGGATGAGCACCTCGCCATTAGAGGTAAGTTCATCGAGCATGGTGGGCGAATAATCTCCCACCCGCGCGGGCAGGATGAGCGATTCCCACGCGGAGGCCGGCAGGCGCACCCCGGCTAGCTGCTCGATGACGGAAAAGACACCATCGGCCCCGCGCAGGGCCGGACGCTTTCCAGCTGGTGCGATGCTATGCCACTCCGGCAAAAAGCGGGCAAAAGTGGCACCCGAAACCGGCTCGGTAGCGGCACGCGCAGCGGCGAGCGAACGCGAGCGGATGGTCTTGAGCACCGCTGCGGCGCAGTATTCCTGCTCGTCGACGCCCTGGCGGTAGCGGCCTTCTACTACCCCATCAAGCGCGCCGAGGACGGTATGCGCGGCAGAGACGGAAATGCCGAAAGCCGCGGTGAGATCGCGCAACACGAAGGGGCCGCGGGTGCGCGCCCAGCGCGAGACCAGCTGCGGCAAGGCATCAGAAATGGTGGCCACTTGGGCGGGGATGCCGGGAGGAATGGGGATGCCGAGGGCGTCGCGAAGCAGGGGTGCATCCGGGGCCTGGGCTAGGTGCTCGCGCCCGCCAATGCGCACGCGCATAATCCGCGTGCCCAGCTGGTCCAGGGCGGAAAGCGGCACGTCGGTGTGCTCGCCCAGCTCGTCTACGGGAATCGGCCCGAGCACGCGCAGCAGATCCGCTACCTCTTCGGTGGTGCGGGCCCGGCGCGAGGGCTCGGTGCGTTGGAGCTGTGCGTGGACCTCAGCGATAATCTCTGGATCGAGCAGCTCGCGCAGCTCCACCGTGCCGAGCAATTTGGCTAAAAGCGCGGGGTCAAGGGCCAGGGCAGCCGCGCGCTTTTCTGCCAACGGGGAATCTCCCTCGTACATAAACGCGCCGGTGTAGTTAAACAGCAGCGAAGAGGCAAAAGGCGAGGGCTGTTCGGTGGTGACCTCCGCAATGCGAATGCGGCGGTGGCCTAACTCTCGCATGACCTCCGTAAGCGCGGGAACATCGTAGACGTCCTGCACGCACTCGCGCACCGTCTCCAAGATGATGGGAAAGGACGGGTACTTGCGAGCGACGTCCAAAAGCTGCTCGGCGCGCTGGCGCTGTTGCCACAGCGGCGCGCGCTTGCCTGGGTTGCGCCGAGGCAAGAGCAGCGCACGCGCCGCGCACTCGCGGAAGCGGGAGGCAAAGAGCGCGGAATTGCCCACTTGCTCGGCCACGATATCGGCAATCTCATCGGCGTCGAAGGCGAAGATGGACCCATCAGGTTCGGATTCTGCTTCCGGCAGGCGCAGCACGATGCCGTCATCGCCGGCTACTGCCTGCGGATCCATGCCGGTGCGCTCGCCTACCCTGGCCCCCACCGCCAACGCCCATGCGGAGTTGACCGGCCGGCCAAACGGGGTATGCAGCACCACCCGCCAATCGCCTA
The DNA here is from genome assembly GCF_022347325.1 of Corynebacterium nasorum. Lineage (NCBI taxonomy): Bacteria > Bacillati > Actinomycetota > Actinomycetes > Mycobacteriales > Corynebacteriaceae > Corynebacterium > Corynebacterium nasorum. Next base: position 32,140 of record NZ_JAKRDU010000004.1, on the reverse strand, counting down.
GCTCATCGCGGAAGCGTTCCAGCACCAACGTCTTTTCATCCGGGATGACACCCGTGGCCTCGTTCTGTTCCTGCAGGTAAGCCACGATATTGGAGCGCGCATTATCGTCGGCGTCCGCGATTGTCTCCGGCGAGGAAAAGACCTCGCGGCGATACTCACCTAGCGCCTTGCCCAACTCATAGGGGCGGCCCGCGCCATCGCCATTCCAAAACGGCAGGCGGCCGGTATGCCCCGGCGCGGGTGTGACCAACACCTGGTCGCGCGTGATGTCCTCGATGCGCCAACTGGTAGCGCCCAAGGTGAATACATCGCCCACCCGGGACTCATAAACCATCTCCTCATCCAGCTCGCCCACCCGGCGCGGAGGGCCACCGGAGCCCTCGCCCGAGCCGGTATAGAGGAATACTCCAAACATGCCCCGATCCGGAATCGTGCCACCGCTGGTGACAGCTACCCGCTGGGCACCAGGCCGCGCGGTCATCACTCCCGCCACACGGTCATAGACCACGCGGGGTTTAAGCTCTGCAAAGTCCGTGGACGGGTAGACGCCGCTTACCAGGTCCAGCACGGAGTCATAGACCTCGCGCGCCAGATCGCGGTAGGGCCAGGCCCGGCGGACCATCTCGTACCACTCATCGGCATCAAGCCCGTCCTCACCAGCCGCGGACACCGCCGCCACCGTCTGCTGCGCCAGCACATCCAACGGGTTGCGCGGGGTATGCATCTCTTCAATGAGCCCGGCGCGCATGCGCGATACCGTCAGCGTGGACTGCACTAGATCCGCGCGGTGCTTGGGGTAAAAGGAGCCATGCGAGACCGCGCCCACAAAGTGGCCGGCGCGGCCCACGCGCTGCAGGCCGGAGGCCACGGAGGGCGGCGATTCCACCTGTACGACTAGCTCCACTGCACCCATGTCGATGCCCAGCTCCAACGAGCTTGTGGCCACCACGGCCTTGAGCGTTCCTTCTTTCAGCATGGTTTCAGTCATCGCGCGCTCATCCTTAGACACCGAGCCGTGGTGGGCGCGGGCGATAACCGCCGGGGCCTTGCCGGCGACGTCGACCTGCTTCATCAGCTGGGCTGGGTCCCGGCGGGTTTCGGGCGACAGCGAATCCGGATCATGCTCTTGCGCATAGAGCTCATTGAGCCGGCTGGTCAGCCGCTCGGCCGTGCGCCGAGAGTTGACAAATACCAGTGTGGAGCGATGCGCCATGATTTCCGCATAGAGGTCATCTTCAATAAACGGCCAGATGGACTTGGCCGTGGGCAGCGCGGACTCATCCACGGAAGGAGAGCTGATGCCAATCGCATCATCCACCGTCATCTCCCCGATGGTGGAGCCTTGCTCCGGTGTGGGCAAATCGGACATATCCTCTACCGGCACATGCACGTCCAGCTGCCACTTCTTCTCCGCGGCCGGCGCGACAATTTCTACTGGGCGGTTGCCGCCTAAGAAATTCGATACCGCAGACAGCGGACGCACGGTGGCGGAAAGTCCAATGCGCTGGAAGTCCCCTGCCACCTGCTGTAGGCGCTCCAAGGTCAGCGCCAGGTGCACGCCGCGCTTGGTGCCAGCCAGGGCATGAATCTCATCGATAATGACGGTATCCACCGTCTTTAAAATCCCCGCCGCCTTAGAGGTAAGCATCAAATAGGCTGACTCCGGGGTGGTAATCAAGATATCCGGCGGCTTGCGCACCTGCCGCGCACGCTCCGCCGAGGGCGTATCTCCCGAGCGCACGCCTACCGAGATATCCGGTACATCCAGCCCAAGGTTCTCCGCGGTGCGCGCGATACCGGTCAGCGGGGCGCGCAGGTTATTTTCCACGTCCACGCCGAGTGCCTTCAGCGGGGAGATATACAGCACCTTCACCCCAGCAGCGGAACCCGAGGCGCCAGAGCCTACCGGCAGCGCCAGCTGGCCTTCGCGTTCAACCAAATTATTCAGCGCCCACAAGAACGCGGCGAGGGTCTTACCGGAGCCGGTAGGAGCCACTACAAGGGCATGCTCACCGCGGGAAATCTTCTCCCAGGCCTGCGCCTGCACTGCGGTGGGGGCGGCAAATACATCCCGAAACCACTGCGCTACTTGGGGCCGGAAGCGGTCGAGGATGTTTTCTGGCATGCCCACACTCTAGTCCGCGTTGTAATGTGGGCACCATGACCGTCGAAATTTCTGATTCCCGCCTGACCAATTCCCTCGCCCAGGGCTGCGGCGAGATCCTGAAAGGCGTGCGCAACGGGGGCCTGCTACGGGGCCTTTCGCTTGGCGACGCCGGCGATGAAGCCGCCCAAGAATGGATCGCTCGCGTGCTTGAACAGCACCGCCCCCAGGACGGCATGCTCTCTGAGGAAGCCTCCGATGACCTGGCCCGTTTGAAGAAGGACCGCGTGTGGATCGTGGATCCGCTCGACGGCACCAAGGAATTTGCCACCGGCCGCCAAGACTGGGCCGTACACATCGCCCTGGTAGAAAACGGTATCCCCATCCACGCGGCGGTGGGCCTGCCGGATCTCGGCGTTACCTTCAAGTCCTCGGACGTTCGGGCGGTCACCGGCCCGCTGTCTAAGAAGTTCGTCGTCTCCCGCAATCGCCCGCCCAAGGTAGCCGACTATATTGCGGAGAAAATGGGCTATGAAATCGTGGGCGTCGGCTCCGCGGGTGCCAAGGCCATGCACGTGCTGCTCGGCGATTATGACGGTTATATCCACGCCGGTGGCCAGTACGAGTGGGATCAGGCCGCCCCGGTGGGCGTCGCACAAGCTTCCGGTCTGCACTGCTGCCGCCTCGACGGCTCCGAAATCCGGTTCAATAATGAGGACACCTTCATCCCGGATATCCTCATCTGCCGCCCCGAGCTCAAAGATGAAATCTTGGAGCACGCCCAGGCCTTTGCCGAGGAGAACGGCGGCTTCTAAACTAATGCCCATGATTGAGACCCCGTACGAGGATCTGCTGAAAAAGGTCCTAGAGACCGGCACGCCCAAAGGCGACCGCACCGGCACCGGCACGCGCTCCATTTTTGGTGCGCAGCTGCGCTATAACCTGGCCGAGTCCTTCCCGCTGCTGACCACCAAGAAGGTCTATTTCCACGCGGTATTGGGCGAGCTTTTGTGGTTCCTCAAAGGCGAGTCCAATATCAAGTTCCTGCAGGACAACAAGGTCCGCATCTGGAATGAGTGGGCGGATGACAATGGCGAGCTAGGGCCGGTCTACGGCGTGCAGTGGCGCTCCTGGCCTACCCCGGATGGCCAGCACATTGACCAGATCCAGCAGGCGCTCGACACCCTGAAGAAGAACCCGGACTCTCGCCGCAATCTGGTCTCCGCATGGAACGTCGCGGAGCTAGACCAAATGGCGCTGATGCCCTGCCACCTGCTCTTCCAGCTCTACGTGGCCGATGGCACCCTGTCCATGCAGGTCTATCAACGCTCGGCCGATATGTTCCTGGGCGTGCCCTTCAATATCGCCTCTTACGCGGCGCTGACCCACATGTTTGCCCAGCAAGCCGGGCTCAAGGTGGGCGAGCTTATCTGGACCGGCGGCGATTGCCATATCTATAACGACCACGTAGAGCAGGTCAAAGAGCAGCTCTCCCGCGAGCCACGCCCGTACCCGCAGCTCAACCTGCACAAGGCGAAAGACATGTTCTCCTATGACTTCGCCGACTTTGAGATTGAGGGCTACGACCCCCACCCCACCATCAAGGCGCAGGTATCCGTCTAATGTTGGGCGCAATCTGGGCACAGTCCCTCGATGGAATCATTGGCGATGGCGAGCAAATGCCCTGGCACGTGCCGGAAGACCTCAAGCACTTTAAGGACGTGACCATGGGCGCGCCGGTCATCATGGGCCGAAAAACCTGGGAGTCACTCAATCCTAAATTCCGTCCACTTCCCGGCCGGGAGAATTACGTGCTCTCCTCCCGCACACCCGGCCAGTGGTCCGCCGGCGCCCAGGTCATCACCGCTATGCCCCCGCTTTCCGACGCCTGGGTCATCGGCGGCGGCCAAATCTACTCCGCCACCTTGGATCAGGTTGACCGCATTGAGGTCACCCTCATGGGCGTCAATATCGGGGATACATACGGCGATAAATCCATCTATGCCCCCGAAATCCCCGAGGAATTCGGCCTCGCCCACAGCACCGACTGGCTCACCTCCGCCAAGGGCCATCTCGCTCTGCCAGACCAAGAGGCCAGCGATCTTCCCATCAAGTACCGCTTTTTAACCTACGACCGAAAGGATGCAGCCTAATGTCTGTTGCTACCCCAGAAACCAACTCCGACGTCACCATCTTCTACGCCGACTGGTGCCCCTTCTGCGCCAAGCTCATCAAAAACCTAGACCGCACCGAAACCCCGTACGAGCTTGTCGACGTCGAGGCCGACAACACCGAGGACATCAACGCCTGGATTGAATCCGTCAACGACGGCAACCGCATCATTCCCACCGTCCTTTACTCCGACGGCACCCACGAAACCAACCCACCAGCTTCCTCCGTGCGCAATAAGCAGAAGGAATTGGCCGAGAGCTAAGCCAAGCCCCAGCCATTTCGGGGCACCCCTGCCCCACTGCTATGATTAGCCAAGTTGCACACGCAACCCCGCCCCAGTAGCTCAGGGGATAGAGCACGGCTCTCCTAAAGCCGGTGTCGGTGGTTCGAATCCACTCTGGGGCACCATGTGAAGTCTCGAGACATCGTTCCGATCGGCGTCTCGAGACTTTTCCGATTATTCAATACTCCGATATTGCTGCCCCAAGCATATAAGGCGCTCACGTAGACTAAACCTATGCACTTACTCCTCGCCTCATACCTACACCCAGAAATCAGCAAATACATTTCGGGTCGAGTGCTGTACATCGATGATGCTGCCGCGGGAATGAGCCAAGCCCCGTTCGCCCAAACAGAGTTGACAACCATTCGCAATGCGGCAGAGGAACTAATCCCCTTAACCGTGGCGCAGGCGCAACCGAGCGACATACGCAATGAAATCAACTTAGCCGACTGCATCTATGTTGCGAGCGGCGAGGCATTCCGTCTCCTTGATGCGCTGAGACTCACTGGTACCGACCACCTGCTAGTTGAAGCGGTCCAGAACGGCACGCTTTACGCTGGAAGTTCTGCCGGCGCAATGGTTGCAGGACCTTCAATCGAACCGGCATCAATCATGGACGATCCGCGGACGGCACCGCAGCTCACCGACCACACAGGACTAAATCTCACTCCGTATGTCATTATTCCCCACGCCCAAGGAACAACTGGTCCTTATTCTATAAACGTCATCAGTGAAACTGTTGCGCAGTACGGACAAGATTGGAATCTCCTACTGCTGAGGGATGGGCAAGCCCTCGTAGTTGAAGGTGGAAAAACTATGCTCATCTAATCCGCCCAGGAAAACAACAGACTTACACTAACTTTCTGGCAATAAATCAGTTCGATTGCTCCATGGAACTGCTTTCGTTCGCAGCACGGCGAACCCGCATCGCACTAATAAAGCCCAGCACCAGGAATGCCGTTGCAGCAAGAATCGAGTATCGAACGGCTTCGGTCATGCCATCGCTAAGCGCCTGCACCACAACGCTGGTCTGCTCGCCAAAGGGGGACTATGCCCACCTTGAGCGCGCAGTACTGCAATAGCGAAACCGGCTGATTGGCGCGTTGCTTCTGCTATGCCATCGGCCCCCAGCCCCATGATGCCGGCCGCCTCCAGCGTCTTGGGCAGCGTTAGCCGAAGTGCCATGGAAAATACCGACCCAGAAACCGCGGTGCCCAGTGCGGAACCGACCTGGCGGACCGTACTCTGGGTGGTCGAAGCCTGACCGGAGCTATTCACCGGAATCTCGCTGAGCAGTATGCCTACCAACCGCACAGGCACAAAGCCCAAGCCGTAGAGCGTCAATGGCAAGGCAATGATCCGACCGCAGCCACGCCAGAAATGAACGCTTGCGACCCCAACTATCAGCAATCATTCCTGCGGCCTACAACTGCGCTGCAGGCAGGACGATAAACGAACTCCTGCCCCATCGCGCCTTAGCTAGATCCAGTCTCGCCGTGGAGACACTGCGCCTATTTAGTAACCATCTCGCTCATCATTAGTCACCTGCTACGGGTTGGGCCTAAGCCTCTTGAGCCTCGCTGATGGCGTTGCCTAGTGCTGCAATGAATGCAATCAGGCCAATCGTAATGAGGATATGACCAAGACCAGCGATCCCGGAGATCATTGCAGTGGACTCCTCCCCCAATACGGTCAAGCACCCGTGCCAGATCATGACGCCGACGGTGACGACCACGCCGACGTTATACAGCCAAAAGAACGCATTGAACTGACCACGATTTCGTGACAGACCAAAGACCTTCTCCAATACCAAGAAGATAAGGCTCATCATGAAACCGAGCGCCAGCAAGTGAGTATGCGCCACGCTTAGCTGAGTGAACTCCCCCGCGGGGAAATCATTGGCACGCGTGAATTCTCGGTAGAACACACCAGCGCCCAATCCCAATACGAGGTAGAAAATGGATGCTCAATACAGAGCTTTCATGGTCATTCTCCTTCCCAACCGCTGCCACGGCCGGATTAGCGATGAATCAAATACTCTAAGGACTTATACTTCTACATTCGTCATCGTTTTGAATCACAGGGCTGGTTGAAGTTGCGGTTAACTAGTTGGTTGACTATTAGGTCCGGTAGCTTAATATTCAAAGGCCTGCGCCGAGAAATACAAGCGCTGAATGCCAGGCCGCTTTTGTTTCAACAAGAACCCGAATCGTTGAAGTGGTCTTCGGTAACTCCAGCTAGTTTGAACAGGCCCACGCCTGAACCATATTCATATGTTCAACGAAGGCCGCTTCTGTTCTTTGCTCATGCAATTGAATCCAAGCGTCCACGACATCATCTGGGTAAACGCCCGCCGCGCGCAATACCGCCGCGGTGAAAGACGCTGGAGCCAAGCCTGATGCTGTTATCACTCCACCATCAAAAACTGCATCTTCTTCTTTATAGCCATCGATATTGGCGTAGTTCACTGAGGCAAGAAAGCCTTGCGCATTTGAAGTGTGTTCGCAGTGGTCCAGCACCCCAGCACGAGCAAAAGCCAAAGTTCCACCACAGATTGCTGCCAAGAGCACATGGTTCTCATTTAAGACCTTAATCGTCTCCAACAGCTGTTCGTGCCCGTCAAAGTATGTATCTGCTCCTGGCACCACGAACGCCGCAATATCAGTCCTATTCTGGATGTCCTGCAAGGTCAGGACTGGAACTATCTCGATTCCGCCCTTGGAGCGAACGGCTTCTAGCGATTCGCCAACAAACAAGACCTTGAAGCGATCCGGTACTTGGGCCTCAGCTTCAGCTACCTGCGTTGTGAGGTAGGCATACTCCCAATCAGACATGGTTTCCGTCGCGTAAATAGCAATGACCTTCATGGAATTCACAATACGCAGACTTTCTAAATCACTACTAAACACGCGGATATTCCGATAAGTGTGTCCTTGGACCACTCGAATGACCTAATCCCTCGCCTTAAACTGGCCACATGTCTGAAGTAGTAAAGCAGTACACCGTAGACCTCACCCGCCTCGACACCGCCGTATACCGCGCTACCAATTCCGCCGGAGCCAGCATTGAGTTTGGCAGTGGTGAGGGACTCCTCTCCCCCGTTGAACTTTTGCTTGCAGCCGTTGCGGGGTGCTCCGCGGTAGACGTGGATGTGGTGACGTCCCGGCGCGCGGAGCCGGAATCTTTTGATGTGCATGTGGAAGGCGACCGCGTAAATGAGGACGGGGCATCGCGCCTGTCAGAGGTTCGTGTGGGGTTCGATCTATCGTTCCCGGATACGCCAGAGGGTAACCAAGCTCGCAGGCTCGTGGACAACCTGATTCGCATCTCCCATGAGAAGGACTGCACGGTATCGCGCACGGTTGAGAATCCCACACGAGTGTTGTTTAGCAACGACTCAAAATAGTTTCCCAAAGTAAAAGCGCGACATGCGATTTCGTTCCGGCTGGGACCCTAGACCTCCTGCTATGGTGCAATTGTTAACTACTGTGACAAATGTGATTACTGCAGGAGCTCAACATGTCACCATCTTTCTCCCGTCGCGGCCTCTTTAAGGTCGGCGCTCTCGCACTGACTGCAGGCGCCATCGGTGCTGCCGCTCCCCATGCGGCGGCGCTCGGACCGGTGCGCGGCACCATCATCGATTACTCTGCCGGTGTCCCTTCCCCGCAGGCGATTAAAAAGGCCGGCCATATGGGTGCGATTCGGTACGTCTCCGACAAACGCCCAGACGCAGCGTGGATGGCCGGCAAGCCGGTAACCCTGAAAGAGACCAAGGCCAATGCGGCAGCAGGCCTGCCTACCGCTTCCGTTTACCAGTTTGGCCGCGCGGAGACCGCGGATTGGAAACAGGGCGCAGCAGGTGCAGCAGTCCATGCACCGAAGGCGATTGCGCTGCACAAGAAGGCAGGCGGCCCAACCAACCGCCCTATCTACATTGCTATCGACGATAACCCCACCCGCGAGCAGTACACCCGCCAAATCCGCCCATACCTGCAGGCGTTTTCCAAGACGCTGGAGCTGGCCGGCTACCAGACAGGTGTCTACGGTAATTACAACACCATCGAGTGGGCAATCCAGGATGGCATCGGCAAGTATTTCTGGATGCATGACTGGGGCTCTAACGGCAAGATTCACCCGCGCACCACTATTCACCAGCTGCCGCACGGCAAACAGCAGACCATTGGTGGCGTCATCGTAGACGTTAACGAGGTCTACGCCGATGACTGGGGCCAGTGGACACCGGGCAAGTCCGCAGCACCTGCACCGGCGAAGAAGCCAACCACTAAGAAAACACAGCCAAAGACTCAGCCGCAGGCCACGGCGCCGAGCAATGGCTCGTCCGACCTGGTAAATCAGCTGAGCTCGCAGCTACAGAGCAAACATCCAGAGCTGCCAGACCTACCGCAGGTAACTGCGGATGGCGTCACTTTCAATGGTAAAACGTTGAGCAACGATCAAATTCGCCAGCTAGCGAAGATCGTCGCAGAAACGGTTGCTAAGGCGCGGTAGTACTACTTTTTAGAGGGCTCGGAGGTTTTCTCTGAGCCTTTCTTTTTATCTGTGGACTTCTTATCGGAGCTGCCTTTATCCTTCTTTTCGGACGTAGTGGATTCGCTGGTAGGTTCCTTCGACGCGGATTTATCCTTCTTCCCTGTGCCGGGTTTTTCGTCCTTATCCTTCTTGCTAGACGACGTCGTGGAGGTCTCCGAGGTAGTGGTTTCAATCGGCGGCACGTCCTCGCCGTCTTTGTACTTGAGGAAACGCTCGGTAGCCTTGCCCAAGCTCTTTCCGGTGACCTCATCTTTTACGTAATCAGTAAGCTCATCGGATGAGCCATTGATGGAGGCAGCGGCTACGAAGTTCTCACCAAAGGAGACGGAAGAGTTGATGGACTTATCATTGGACCAGCCCCACTTGCTGCCCACCACGTTAGAGAGCTTGGCGGTGCCATAGTCCTGGCGGTAGCCATCCTCAGAGATGGGATCGGCATGTGCCATAGCTACGAGCACTGGGTGGGTTTCATCGCGCTCGATGAGCTGCGAAATGAAGCTGGCGACGTCATACGTAGAGGTCTGCGAGTAACCCCATTTCTCGCCGGCTTTGGTGGATTCCAACTTGAATTCATCGGCAATGGTGTCGATGGATTCTGGGTATTTTTCAAAGAGGTCTTCGGCGGACTTATCGGAGGAGCTAGCGATCATATCCAGCGCCTCATACTTATCTTCGTACTCGCCCTTTTCCATGACGTAGGTGGCGATATAGAGTTTGATGAGGCTGAGCGCCGGGCGAGCCTCGTGCTCCGAGGCAGAACCCATATGCATGCCATCATGCAGCCGAATATAGGTAACAGAGCGCCCCTCATCGCCTTCTAGAAACTCATTGACTTCTGGTGGGACGTCGCGGTTGGTGTCTGTTGCGCCCGAGGGGGCATCGGCAAGCGCGCCGCTTTCGCGTTCATCGTTGCTGCATGCAGTAGTGGTCAGGGCGAGCATGCATACGGCCAAAGCGGCACCAGCCTTGGCTGATGCCGCCTTGCGAGTCAACGACGTTTTAAACACGTCGATACATGTTACCGGTTGAGTGCACTATCTAGGCAATTAATGCTGGACGGGTGCCTCCACGCCCACGCCGGTAAGCGAGCGGACTTCCATTTCTGCAGAAAGCTCCTCCAAGTCGTCTGGCTTGGTCATGATGGAGACCAACCAGCCGACGAAGAAGGACTGCGGAATGGATACCAGCCCCGGCGAGGAGAGCGGGAAGACAGCCCAGTCCGCACCGGGGAACATGGAGGTCTCAGAACCGGAGACTGCTGGGGAGAAGAAGATGAGCACCAGGCAGGACACCACACCGGTGTACATGGAGGCCACCGCGCCTGCGGTATTGAAGCGGCGCCAGTACAGGGAGTACAGGATCGTCGGCAGGTTGGCAGAAGCCGCAACCGCGAAGGCCAAGGAGACCAAAAATGCCACGTTCTGGGTCATGGCCAGGATGCCCAGGATGATGGAGACGATGCCGAGGACCACCACGGTGGCCTGGGAAATGCGAACCTGCTCGGCCTCGGTGGACTTACCGTTGCGGATGACCGCATGGTAAATATCGTGGGCGATGGATGCCGAGGCGGTAATGGCCAGGCCAGCAACCACGGCAAGCACGGTGGCGAAGGCCACTGCGGAAATAACCGCCATGAAGATAGAGCCGCCAATCTCCAGCGCAAGCAGTGGTGCCGCGGCATTAGCCCCGCCCGGCGCGGCGAGGATGCGGTCCGGACCGACCAAGGCGGCGGCGCCGTACCCCAGGACCAAGGTCATGAGATAGAAGGCGCCGATGATAACGATCGCCCAGGTAACAGAACGGCGGGCTTCAGTAGCGGTAGGCACGGTGTAGAAGCGCATCAACACGTGCGGCAGACCGCCCACACCAAGCACCAGCGAAATGCCTAGGGAGATGAAATCCAGCTTGGTGGCGGTGGTGGCGCCGTATTTCAGGCCAGGGGCCATGATGTCTTTAGCTTCATAGCCCTTCTCCTTAATCTGTTCAGAGGCGGCGTGCATATCAATGGCGTTATTGAACAGGGTGCTAAAACCGCCGCGCAGTGCAATGAATACCAAGAAGCACATGATGACCACACCGGCTACCAGCAGTACGGCCTTGATCATCTGCACGTAGGTGGTGCCCTTCATGCCGCCGACCAGAACATAGACAATCATGAGCACACCAACGACGCCCACGACGACCGCCTGCCACTTAAAATCGTGGATATCCAGCAGCACGGCCACTAGAGATCCTGCGCCTGCCATCTGTGCGATGAGGTAGAAGAGCGTGACAAAGAGGGTGGCGATGGACGCTGCTACGCGCACGGGCTTCTGCTTCAAACGGAAAGACAAGACATCCGCCATGGTGAAGCGTCCAACGTTACGCATAGGCTCGGCAACGAGCATGAGTGCTACCAGCCAGGCAACAAAGAAGCCGACTGAGTACAAAAAGCCGTCGTAGCCATTGAGCGCCACAGCGCCAACGATGCCCAGGAACGATGCAGCGGAGAGGTAGTCACCAGAGATGGCGAGGCCGTTTTGTCGGCCGGAGAAGGTGCCGCCACCGGTATAAAAGTCCGAGGCTTTCTTCGTGGTCTTTCCGGCGCGCAGCACCACCGCCATGGTGATGAAAAGGAAGATGCCGAAAATGGAGATGTTCAAGATGGGATTGCCAGCGGAAGATTCGGCGGCGAGGGTGGTGGTAATCATTACATGCCCTCCAACTTTTCACGGATGGCGGCCGACTTAGGCTCGATATTCTTATTGGCGTACTTCACATAGATCCACGTGATAATGAAGGTGGTGAGGAACTGGGCTAGGCCGAAAACCAGTCCGATATTCCAGCCGCCACCAAGCTCGATTGCCATAAAGCTAGGGGCAAACACGGCAGCTAAAACGTAGACCACGTACCACACAAAGAAGGCCACGGTCATGGGAAAAGTAAAACTCCGGTAAGTACGGCGCAGCTCGCCGAATTCGGCGGAGTCGCGCATCGCGATGAACTCGCTACCGGTGGGTTCGCGGCGCGAGACAGGAGTTGCAGCTACGTCACTCATAGAGCTTCGTCTCCTTGGGTGAGAGGAACTTAGGTCACACGAGATAATGTGTCATTAATCACTATCCGCGTTGACATGTAAGTTACCGAACATTTTCTGCAAGGTTGTGAACTCTGCCAAGAAAACACCTCACCTCTCCACCCTTTCAAGCTCATAGGTTCCGCCGAGCTGGATCAACGTCTTTAGCCAACTACCCCCATCGGTGGAAACAACCCCCTTTTTGCGAAGATTGTTAACAGTCGCTTGACAAAAGAAAAGCCCCCGGTGAGGGGGCTTAAACTGCGGGTGAGACTATTCCTCGTCGCCAGGGAACTCGCGCGGGTCGTTAAACATGCGACCAAAGCCCTCCTGGCCTTCCAGGGCATCGATGGCGGATACTTCCTCCGCCGTAAGCTCCAGCTCGGTGGCGGCGAGGTTTTCCTTTAGCCGCTCGGTGCGCGCGGACTTCGGAATCACGGACATACCCTTGGACATGAGGTAGGACAGAACTACCTGGCCCTCGGTGGCCTCGTGGTCAGCGGCAGCTTGCTCAATCACTGGGTTATTGAGCACTACCCCGCGTGCCAACGGGGCCCATGCCTCGGTGACGATGTCGTTATCGTGATGGAAGGCGCGCAAGCCGGACTGAGTAAAACCCGGGTGAATCTCCACCTGGTTAAGCACCGGAGAAATACCGGTGGTGGAAATCAAGTCCTTGAGCACGTCCTCGTAGAAGTTGGCCACGCCGATAGACGCAATCTGGCCCATACCTTGCAAGCGAGCGATAGCCTCAAAGGTCTCGTAGTATAGGCCACCCTGCGGCCACGGCCAGTGGATGAGATACAGGTCAAGATAGTCCAGCTGCAGATCCTTCAGCGACTGCTGGAAAGCTTCTTCTACCTTGTGCGCGCCCTGGTGAGAATGCCAGACCTTGGAAGTAACAAAGAGCTCATCGCGGGTGACATCGCCGGCATCCATTGCCTGCTTGAGGGCGGTGCCTACCGCCTCTTCGTTCTTGTACAGCGTAGCGGTATCGAAGTGGCGGTAGCCCAAGTCGATGGCCTCACGAATAATGCGGATACATTCCTCGTCATAGAGCTTGTACGTACCTAGGCCCAGTTGGGGCATTTCGCGGTCATCATTAAAAGTTACGGTTGGCACAGTCATGCCCTCCATTGTGCCGCAGTTTTTAAAGCCGCGCCGAAAACGACGAAACCCCAGGGCGAACCTGGGGTTAAGCGCTTCTAGTCGGCGCGGATGAGGTCAATGATAAAGACCAAGGTGCGGCCGGATAGCGGGTGCGCACCGCCGGCAGGACCATAGGCCTTTTCCGGCGGAATGATGAGCTTGCGACGGCCGCCCACCTTCGTTCCCGGAATGCCCTCCTGCCAGCCGGCAATGAGACCGGTCAGTGGGAACTCGATGGACTGGCCACGGTCCCACGAGGAATCGAACTCTTGGTTGGTCTCGTATTCAGCGCCGACGTAGTGGACCTCCACTACGGCACCAGGCTGTGCCTCAGCACCGTCGCCGACGACGATGTCTTCTACGACAAGGTCCGTCGGCGCTGGGCCAGACTGGGCTTCAATAACAGGCTTATCCATGGGGATTATTCTCCTTGGGAAATCTAGTTTGTTCGTGCGGTCGCATTAAAAACCGAACCGAGCTGCACCTATTATAGGTGCTACCACCCGATTCGGCTTAATTCGGCGAACCCGCGGGGCGCTTTAGCGCTCGTTACGTGGGGTAACCTTACGCAGGGACTCGCCGGTGTAGATCTGGCGCGGACGGTTGATCTTGGTGTTGATCTCCAGCTGCTCGCGGTACTGAGCAATCCAGCCCGGCAGGCGGCCGATAGCAAAGAGGACGGTGAAGAAGTCCGTCGGGAAGCCCATGGCGCGGTAGATCAGGCCGGTGTAGAAGTCCACGTTCGGGTAGAGCTTGCGGGAGACAAAGTAGTCATCGTTCAGCGCAATCTCTTCCAGCTTCATGGCCAGATCCAGCATCGGGTCGCCACCCAAGTGATCGATGATCTCGTGTGCGGTCTCCTTGACGATGGCAGCGCGTGGGTCGTAGTTCTTGTACACGCGGTGGCCGAAGCCCATGAGGCGAACGCCCTTTTCCTTATTCTTCACGCGGTTCATGAAGTCGGTAGCGTCACCATCGTGGTTGTTCTGGATATCTTCCAACATCTCCAGAACGGCTTGGTTTGCACCACCGTGCAGTGGGCCGGACAGAGCGTTAATGCCGCCAGCAATAGAGACGAACATGTTCGCCTGCGCGGAACCAATCATGCGCACGGTGGAAGTAGAGCAGTTCTGCTCGTGGTCAGCGTGCAGAATGAGTAGCTTATCCAGGGCCTTAGCTACGACCGGGTCAACCTCGTATTCCTCGGTTGGGTAGCCAAACATCATGCGCAAGAAGTTCTCGCGGGCGTTCAGGCTATTATCCGGGTACATATAAGGCTTACCCTGGGAAGCTCGGTAGGCATAGGCGGCCAGCATTGGCACCTTAGCCAGCAGGCGAACGGTTGCCTTATCCAGCTGCTCTGGGTCCAGCGGGTTGAGCTGGTCCTGGTAGTAAGCGGAGAGAATGTTAAGGGAGGAAGCTAGCACCGCCATCGGGTGTGCGTTGCGCGGGAAGATGTTGAACGCGGCCTTGAAATCCTCATCCAGCAGGGTGTGGTGGCGAATTTCCTTATTAAAGTGGCTGAGCTCTTCCTCGTTGGGCAGGTGACCCTTGATCAGGAGGTAAGAAACTTCGTTGAAGGAAGCATTTTCTGCAAGGTCTGCAATGTCGTAGCCACGGTGGCGCAGGATGCCCTCTTCACCATTAATGAAGGTGATCTTGGACTCGGTGGAACCGGTGGAGGTGTAACCAGGGTCGAAGGTAACAAGTCCGGTTTCGTTACGGAGCTTGGAGATGTCAAAGCCGGAGTCACCCTCGGTGGACTGCTTGATGTCCATCTCGTACTCGCCGCCTGGGTACTGGAGCACTACTTTGTTGTCTTCAGAAGCCACGGAAGTTCCTTTCTCTTTGTGAGAGTCATTATTAGGCACTAACTTAAAGAAGCTAGTTGGATAGCTCTTCACAGTCTAGCAAACTTTGTGACGCCGCCTACAAGTTTCGGTCGACTAAAATAACTGCCGTTCGACCGGAACTGTCCTACACTGACACTCATGAGCACTCCAGAACTTTCGCTGCCCGCCCATCTCCTGCCTGCCGACGGCCGCTTTGGTTGCGGCCCCTCCAAGATTCGTCCCGACCAACTTGCGGCCATAGACCCCGAGGTTATGGGCACCTCCCATCGCAAGCCTGCGGTCAAAAACCTCGTAGGTTCGGTACGGGAAGGATTAAGCACTCTCTTCTCGTTGCCAGAAGGCTACGAAATTGTCCTCTCTGTGGGCGGCGCCACCGCTTTCTGGGATGCCGCCACTTTCGGACTCATTGAACGCCACTCCGCGCACCTTACCTTTGGCGAGTTTTCCACTAAGTTTGCAAAGTCTGCCGCGGGTGCCCCTTGGCTTGATGCCCCGTCCATCGTGGAGGCTCCCGCGGGCACCGTGCCCGACGTAGGCGATCTCTCCGCGGAGGCGGACGTGGTTGCTTGGGCGCATAATGAAACCTCCACCGGTGCGATGGCAGAGGTCACCCGCCCACACCCGCGCAACGACCAACAATTAGTGGTTGTAGACGCCACCTCTGGTGCAGGCGGCCTGCCCGTAAATATCGCCGACACGGACGTCTACTACTTCTCGCCGCAGAAATGCTTTGCCTCTGACGGCGGCCTGTGGCTAGCCGCCATGTCCCCCGCCGCCCTAGAGCGGATTGAAAGGATCAACGCCTCTGAGCGCTATATCCCTAACTTCCTCAACCTTCAAACAGCAGTGGATAACTCGCGCAAGAACCAGACTTATAACACCCCGGCGATTGCCACCCTGCTCATGCTGGATAACCAAATCCAATGGATGAATGAGAACGGAGGCTTGGACGACATGGTAAAGCGCACCACGCAATCCTCTACCACCCTGTATCGCTGGGCCGAATCTCGCCCGGAGGCCACTCCATTCGTCGCACATCCTGCTTCTCGTTCGCTCGTGGTGGGCACTATCGACTTTGCAGACTCCGTCGATGCCGCAGCGCTCGCCGCCACCCTGCGCGCCAACGGCATCGTGGACGTGGAACCGTACCGCAAGCTGGGCCGCAACCAACTGCGCATCGGTATGTTCCCGGCCATTGATCCGGAGGATATCGCTAGGCTCACCCAGTGTATTGACTACGTCTTGGATGCAAAGTAACGCATCACTCTCTCAACATGCCCCACCACCTCGCAGGCTGTGGGGCTTTTTCACGTTATAGTTGAATGCATCACAGAATTGTCCGCCGTCGATAGGCAAAAGGAGCGCCCTATTATGCGCGAGCTGTTCCCAGTTGACAGCGAATCGACTGAAACCTCTTTGGTGCTGCGCACCGAAGACGGCGAAGAGTTTTTCCTCTCCATCACCGATGAACTGCGCGAGGTCCTGCAGGGTGAGCAGCAGGAAACCCCGGAAGAAGAGCCGGCGGCTCCCGCCATCAGCCTTGCCAAGCCCGCCAAACCGGAGCCGGTTGAAGAGGCAAAGATTCGCCCGGCGGAGATCCAAAACCGCATCCGCGCCGGTGCCTCCGCGGCGGAAGTGGCGGAAGAAATGGGCGTGCCCGAGTCCCGCATTGAACCCTTCGCCTACCCGGTCATGCTGGAGCGCAACCGCATCGCGGAGATTGCCAAGCAGGCTCACCCGGTACGCGAGGACGGCCCAGCCAAGCTCACCCTGTGGGAGGTTCTTGCTACCGCCTTTGCCGCTCGCGGACACTCACTGTCCGAGTCCACCTGGGACGCCTACCGCCACCAGGGCGAGGCCTGGATCGTGCGCGTGACGTGGAAGGCCGGCCTGTCCGAGAACGAAGCCGAGTGGTACTTCAAGCAGTCCATGTCCTCGCCCGCCACGGTGGAGGCCCGCAACTCGGTGGCCGCAGACCTAACGGACCCGGACTTCGTACAGCCGGTGCGCTCGCTGACCTCGTTGGGCAGTGGCCGCTACGACGAAGCTATCGACGGCGATCAGCCCAGCAACGTCACTGACCTCACTGCGCCAACCACCCCGCCGGAAGAGCCCGAGGAAGAGGAGTTCCTACAGAACCCCTCCCCGGAAGAAAAGCCCGCCAAGCGCCGCCGCAAGGCCGTCACTCCGCATTGGGAGGACGTACTCCTCGGCGTTCGCTCCAATACCAAGCGCCCTAGGGACTAATCGTGGACATCTCTCACGCAGTACTCACTCTCTGGTACATCTCTAAGCCCAACGCAGAAGAGGTGCTAAAGACCGAACCCAAGGCGGATCGCGGCTTTGGGCGAAAATTCCTCGCCCAATTAGACCCGACCTTCCCGGTCACCCCGATTGGGCAATTCCCGCTTAACCGCTCCGCGCAGACGGATCCACATGAGTACTATATCGGCGGCTACCCCGGCATCACCGTGGTACAGACGGTGTGCGAAGGTGACTCCGTCCTCCTCTCTCAGCTGCCGGAAACCCTACTCAATGCGGTCCCCGCCCAGCGCGTCATTGCGCTGGCGAGTAATGAAAAGGAAGGCTATGCGGGCTTCGCCCTGTGGGAGGGCGGCCAGCTCAAGCGCTGCCTGTGCGCTACGCGCGAGCACCTTTATGAAGACACCGGCCTGCCAGAGCCTTTCGAGGCGCCCTACTGGGCAGGAGAAAAGTACGAACCGATCGGTGGCATTTCCCTGCCCTTCGAGCCGCAGGGCATCATGGAGGCGGCCCAGGAGTATTGGCTCGGCATCGAGGTAGGACACGATGGCCCGGATCTGGACGTCGTAGGCTACGCGGTTGACGGCCGCCCAGAGCCGAAGATCGACCCGCCGAAGCCGAAGCGGACCGTAGGCGAGTTAGCTGCGCAGTCGGCCAATAAGCTGGGTCTGAACGATTATGATGACTACGAGGACCACAGCGCCGAGCCGGAATCCACGGGCGAGGAGATCATCTCCACTGCGAAGCATCTGGGTTCCCTCATCGGCAATTGGGGCGCTCAGACGTTTAGGTCGCTCAAGGAGCGCTGGCGTTCATAAAAGGAAATGGCGGCGGCCGTTGCCACATTGAGGGAATCCGTACCAGGGGCCATCGGTATGCGTGCGCGCACGTCGGTGGCCTTCATTGCGTGTTCGGTAAGGCCAGGGCCTTCCGCACCGACGAGCATGGCCACCTTATCCAAGCCATGCATGGCCTCGGCCAAATGCACCGCGTGGGGGTTGGGGGTTAAGGAAATGAGGGTGAAGGAGGCGTCGGCAAGCGCCTGCAAGGAACGCTGCCACGTGGTGAACCCGCCTTCCAAATGGGCAAAGGGCAAGCGCAGCACGTGCCCCATGGATACGCGCACCGAGCGTCGATAGAGCGGATCTGCGGCCCCTGAGCCGAGCAGCACCGCGTCCACCCCCATGCCGGCGGCGTGGCGGAAGATTGCGCCAATATTCTCGTGATCGCCCACGCCCTCCAGCACTGCGATGGTTTTCGCGGTCTTCAAAATCTCTCCCAGATCCGGCTCTGGGGCGCGGTCCGCGGCGGCGACAAGCCCGCGGTGCATATCAAAGCCCGCTACCTCTGCGAGGGTCTCGCGGGAGACCTCGTAGATGGGACACTCAGGCTCGCCATACTCGGAAACGTATGCTTCCAGCTTCTTAGGAAAGCCCACGAGGCAGCGCATGGGAAACCGGGATTCGGCCAGCCGGGAGACCACCAGTGGGCCCTCAGCAATGACGAGACCCTCGCCGGATTTATCGGATTTGTTGAGGTTCCGAATATCGTCCAGGCGAGGGTCTGCGGGGTCAGTAATCAGCATGCCTTTAGGCTAGCCGATAGCATTGGAAATCGGATCCATGCCAAAGAAAATCACGAAGAGGCCGGCCAAGAGCCACATGATCCAGTGCACTTCCTTGGCCTTACCGGCAAAGGTGGACATGAGCGCGAAGGAGATAAAGCCTACGCCAATACCGTTGGCAATGGAATAGGTAAAGGGCATGGTCACAATGGTCAGGAAGGCCGGAATGGCGATTTCCATCTTGGTCCAGCGAATCTCGGTCAACTGCGCGGCCATCATCACGCCGACGATGACCAGCACTGGGGAGGCGGCCTCGATGGGCACGATTTCATAAAGCGGGGTCAAAAACATCGCGGCGAGGAACAGAACACCGGTCATGAGGTTGGCCAGGCCGGTGCGGGCGCCATCGGCAATGCCGGCGGAGGAATCCGCGAAGACGGTATTGGAAGAAGCAGAGCCCAGGCCACCGGCCACTGCGCCAAAGCCTTCTACGACGAGGGCCTTTTTCATATCGGGGAGGTTGCCGTCGGCGTCGACAAGCTTGCCTTGCTTGCCCAAGCCGGTCATGGTGCCCATCGCATCAAAGAAGTTGGTAAGCAACAGGGTGAAAATGAGCAAGACGGTGGAAACCACGCCGATCTTGGTAAAGGCGCCTACCAGGTTCACATCGCCCACAATGGACAAGTCCGGAATCCCGCCCAGCGCTTCTGGTTTGACGGGCGCGGCCATGCCCCAGTCCTCGGAGCCGGTAAATGCCTGCACGATAAAAGCGATGATGGTGGTGAGCACGATGGCGATAAAAAGCCCGCCCGGCACATTCCGGATAACCATGAAGGAACAGATAATAAGGCCGATGACAAAGACCAGCGCCGGCCAAGTGGAAATCGATCCATTAATGCCCAAGCCCACCGGCACGGTGGTATGCGCAGCGTCCGGCACGCGGGTGACAAAACCACCGTCCACAAGGCCGATCATGGCGATGAACATGCCGATGCCTACGCCCATCGCCGCCTTCATGGACTGCGGTATGGCGTCAAAGACGGCGGTGCGGAAACCGGAAATGGCCAGCAGAACGATGATGATGCCCTCGATAACCACCAGGCCCATCGATTCTTGCCAGGTCAGCCCACTGGTGGCAACCATGCTCACGCCCACGAAGGTATTCATGCCCAGGCCGGCGGCCATGGCGAAGGGGTATTTGGCAATAGCGCCGAAGAGGATAGACATTACGCCCGCGACCAGCGCGGTGGCGGCAGCAACCTGCGGCACGCCCAGCGCGTAGCCGTCTGCATCCTCGGTGGTGCCGAGGATCAGCGGGTTCAAGAGAATGATATAGGCCATGGCGAAGAACGAGACCGTTCCCGCGCGTAGCTCGGTTCCAATGGAGGAACCACGTTCAGAGATATGGAAGTAGCGATCGAGAGTGGCTTTCAACGCCTGCGCCTTTCACGTACAGCGAGTCTTACGCCATAAGTGTGCTGCCTTAATCCTCGAAATCAAAATCCTGGAAGATGGGTTTTTCATCATCGAAGGCAACTTCGGGGTTCTTTTCTTCCCGCACCCGTGTCTGGGAATGCGCGCCACAACCATAACGCGAGTGCACTACCCGTCCGTCCGCGGAATACTCATTGGCACAGACGCCGTAGTTTTCCATCAGCTCTACATAAAACGCACAGGTGCGGCATTGCAGGCGCGCCTTGGCCGCCATATCCGTATTCGGGCCACGCTCGGTGCGCCAGCGCTTCTTGGCGTCGTCCAAGCCGGACTTGGAAAGTTTGTCGCCGTCCAGGCGGGAATCATCTACGGCCGGTGGCATCAAATCACCCGGCCCAAGGTCGCCCGGCCGCACGCGATCCTCATAGGGCACCCATTCCGGCGGCTGCAGAGCCTCCCCGCCCGGCACCAGCGCCACTTCATTGACGGTGACGTAGCGCGATCCCTCCGCACATGCGAGCACCGCCTGCCATTCCCAGCCGGGGTAGCCAGGCATCTCTGCTTCAAATCGGTGGGTAGCAACGTTTCGGCCCATCCCAGCGACGCCGATATGCTTGCCGACGCCCCCTTCCCCCACCTCATCCAGCGCCTCGCGCGCAATGCGCACGGCGCGGGAATCGATCAACGGATTTGCTTTTCGCTTACTCACGCCCCTCATTATTCATTATGGGGCGTACACGGTGGTACATATGGTGCATGTCGTTTCTTTCCCGCGCCGCCTGCATTCTCCTGCCCTGCACCCTCGTTGCCTGTTCCTCTACCCCTGCAGAACCCGAAGTTGAGCACCTCTCCGTCGAGGTCTTAGGCACCGCTTCCCTGCCGGCCAATTCCTTTACTCAAGGCCTCGAAACCGATCCGGACGGCAACCTGCTCCTTGGCACCGGCCAATGGGGCGAATCTCGCCTGGAACGCTTCTCCCCCGAAACCGGCGAAACTTTAGCCGAAACGCGCCTGGAAAACCGCTACTTTGGCGAAGGCATCACTCAGGCCGGAGATTCCATCTGGCAGCTAACCTGGAAGTCCGGCCAGGCCCTGAAATACGACCAGGACCTGCGCCAGGTCGATACCGCCTCCTACACCGGTGAAGGGTGGGGGCTGTGTAATAACGGCGAAGATCTTCTCATGTCCGATGGCTCCGCTACCCTGCGGCATATGGATCCGGAAACTTTTGCGGAGCGCTCGACCACCGACGTCAGCCTGGAAGGAAAACCCCTCGAGGACATCAATGAACTGGAGTGCGTGGGCGATTCCGTCTATGCCAATGTGTGGATGGATGACAATATCTACCGCATCGATCCTTCCACCGGCCGAGTAACCGCCGTCATTTCCACCGACGCCATAGATAAATCCCGCTATACCGACCCCGATGACGTTCTCAACGGCATCGCGCACATCAAAGACGATGAGTTCTGGCTTACCGGCAAGCGGTGGAAAGAACTCTTCCATGTTCGAGTAAGGTAAAGGCCCATGGCAACCCGTAAGGAAGCAAGGAAAAAGTCGCTGCTGCAGATCTTGGCCCTCATCGTGGTCGTGGCAGTCATCGTCGCGGCCGTAGTGATCTTCCAGAACTGGTGGAACCAGCGTCCAGGCCCAGATCCGCGCGACATCAAGGTGACCGCCACCGTGGGCGATAATTCCCTCGAGGTCAGCCCCTATATCGCGTGCGAGCCCGGCGCCGATTGCCCGGAGGGCGAGGTCCCGAACCTCACCGTAGGGGAAGACGACACCCTCAAGCTGGAAATCCCCGAAGAGATTTCTGATCATGAATGGAAGATTCTCTCCATCTACGATGACCCCGCCGCCAATGATGAAACCGCGCACGGCGCGAACGAGACTACTGAAGTATCAATCCCCGGATCGGTAGAGCCCATCAAGGCCTCCACCGACAAACGCCCCCGCCTCAAGGTGGTAGAGATTTCCTCCATGATGATCGGCACCGATGACAACGGTGACGAAACCCCCTTGGCCACCGTGTGGTCGCTCACCACGATGACCGATAAAGAACGAGAAGCCTCCGCGGAGGAATCCACGAAGGCTTCTGATTAGCTATCCAAATCCTTCGCAATTGCGCGAAGGATTTCTGCTACCTGGCGGCCGGTCTTGCGCTCCGGGTAGCGGCCGGAATTGAGCACCGGCTGAATCTGTGACTCCAGCAAAGTCATTACATCAGAGACCATGCTGCCGAGTTCCTCGGGCTTGCGGGCCGGCGTGCGGCGACGCGGCCTATCCAATACCTTGACGCGCAGCGCCTGCGGGCCGCGGCGCCCAGCCGCGAAATCGAAATCGATGCGCTGGCCTGGGAACAGTTCCTCTACTCCCTTAGGCAACACGTTGCGGCCGACATAGACGTCTTCATCGCCCGGGTTGCTGACGAAACCGAAACCTTTCTCGGCGTCATACCACTTCACTTTGCCAATAGGCATAGGTACCCACCTCTTCTCTAGGGGAAAATCTTTATTTTAGCTGCCTGGTCAAAACAACAGAAGTCGCGCACGCTAACGCGACACACCTCTGCCATGTGCCACAGATCACATATTGCCATTCACCTGCACAAATGTCCTCGCACGCGCCACATTCGCCCCATTCCTTTCCCATTTAGTGTCCATAACGTGACACTTTCGTTATAAACCGCTACGCTGTCCCCCAGACATTTAAGAGCCGTTAAGAAAGTTGCCCTCGCCCGCCCTTTCTTTTTGGTACATATTCTTTGCACTTAATGCGGGCACACAGAGAGGACTAACTACATGGGACGCCACTCCGCTAAGAACCGTATGGCCGCTAAGTTCACCGCCGGCACCGTCGCCTTCGGCGCCGCTGCTGCCATCATGGCACCAACCGCATCTGCTGCCCCAGATTCCGACTGGGACCGCCTGGCACAGTGCGAGGCCGGCGGCAACTGGCACATCAACACCGGCAACGGCTTCTACGGCGGACTGCAGTTCAACCAGCAGACCTGGCAGGCTAATGGCGGCGGCGAGTTCGCAGCTACCGCTGACCAGGCTTCCCGCGAGCAGCAGATCGTTGTTGCTGAGCGCGTACTTGCTTCCCAGGGCTGGGGCGCATGGCCGGCTTGCTCCGCTTCCCTTGGCCTGAACTCCGCTCCTACCCAGCGCACCGCTCCGTCCGCTGCACCTAAGGCTCCGACCCAGGCACCGGCTCCGGTTAAGCAGGCTGCTGCCCAGAAGTCCGACGAACTGGCCGTTGATGCCCTGTACAACACCATCAAGAACGCCGCTAACTCCTACGGCCTGGCTCTGCCTCCGCAGTTCACCGAGCTGTACAAGGCTAACCGCCACGACTTCAACAACTTCTACTCTGCCAACCGCAACGTCATCGACCCGATTGCGCAGATGATTGAGAACATCACCCGCTAAGACACAGCGAAGAAAGGCCCCTTGCTCATGCAAGGGGCCTTTTCTGCGTGAGGGAACGCTAGATACAAAACTTCCCCCGCACCGAGGCGGGGGAATGCTTTAGCGGTTGATGCGAGTATAAGGGTGAACGTAGTTCAGCTTCTCTGCCGGCATCGGCAAAATCAGATCATCGCCGTAGGGGCTGGATGCACCAGCAAAAGGCGCAGAGATTTCCGTGATTGCGTGCTCGCGATTTTCGTTCTTCGGCCAAGCCGGGGAAACGTGACCCTTCTTCTCATTCGACATAGTCCCTATTATTTCAAACCTTGCGCAAAAACGTAACTCAATCGATAGCTAAACTGGGAAGTCATCATGACTCAGTCTTCCCATCTTCCGCATTTCCGCACGTGGCTTGCCTCCCTTGACGAAGAAGAGCTGGCAACAGTCCTCCGCAACCGACCGGATGTGCTCAATCCACTACCCCCAAGTATCGCCGCTCTTGCCACTCGGCTACTTTTGCGCACCTCTATCGCGCGAGCCCTTATGGACTGTTCTGCGGAGCTGCTCGCGGAAATCGAGGACATCGCGCGCCGTGGTGGAGAGCTCGAGGAGGTAGAAGACCTGCATCCAGAGATCACCCGCCAGCTCAAGGAGCGCGGACTAGCGTACGGCAACGTCCTCATTCCGCCTGAGGTCATGCCTGCCTTACCTACGGGCTGGTCCCTCCTCGAACAAATCCGAGTAAGCTCGGAAGACATCGCCGAACTGCCAGCTGAAGAGCGCAAGGTCCTCGAGACCCTGTCCCGGTCCAATGGCCTCGGCACCACGCGGGACGCAGCCGTTGATGCGGATCCGACGCGGCCTATCCCGCGGCTCATCGCCAAGCAGCTGCTCCACCGCGTTGACTCAACCACCGTCCGCCTGCCACGCGCCGTGCACCTTGCGCTGAACGGCAAAGCC
Source organism: Corynebacterium nasorum (assembly GCF_022347325.1). NCBI lineage: Bacteria > Bacillati > Actinomycetota > Actinomycetes > Mycobacteriales > Corynebacteriaceae > Corynebacterium > Corynebacterium nasorum. The sequence continues at coordinate 7,337 of NZ_JAKRDU010000004.1, read as the reverse complement.
ACCGCGCCTATCCCAGTGGAGGGAATCACCGAATCCCCCGCTCCTGATTCCAAGGCCGATGATGCTGGCACTGCAGCCGGGTTATCCGTCGTGCGCGGAATGCAGCGTGTCATTGACTCCCTAGGCGCACGGCCGATAGAACTCCTCAAAGACAAGACCGTCGGCGTTCGCCAGCTCACCGGATTAACCAAGACCCTTAACATTGGCGAGGAGGAGTTGCGGCGCCTCATCGAACTCGGCATGAGTGGCCGCCTGCTAAGCCGCGGCGAGCCGAAAAACATGGAGGGCAATTTCCTCGCCCCGACAGAACTCGCCCAAACCTGGCTCGATGCGAACCTCGCCGAAAAATGGCAGCTCCTGCTCGAGTCATGGACAACCTCCACGTGGACCAGCGAAGGCCGCACACTGGCGCAAACCAATGACCGCCTGCCAAGTTTTAGGGAAAAGGTCCTGCAGGTCTATCTGCGCGGGGCGAAACCCACCTTCGAAGAAGCCCTCCGCTTCCACTTCCCGCTCTTTGCCACGCATACCGCGGACGAGACTATCGCCGATCTCCGCGCGGAAGCCGAGTGGATCGGCGCAATCGCCCTCGAGCGCCCCACCAGCGTGCTGATTGAGGGCCCCGAGGCCGCCGCCCGCCTGACCCCAGATACGGTTGACTATTTCCTAATTCAGGCAGATATGACCGTATTGGTTCCTGGCCCGCTCGATCCAGAAACACACCAACGACTCGAATCCGTCGCGGACCTTGAATCCCCCGGCTTGGCCAGTGTCTACCGCATCTCGGACGCTTCCCTGCGCCGCGGCCTTGATCGCGGAATGACTGGGGAGGAAATCCACGCCTTCTTCGCGGCCCATGGAGAGGTGCCGCAGACGCTGGAGTTCCATATTGGGGACGTCGCCAAGCGCCATGGCACCCTGCGCTCCGGCCCGGCACTGTCCTACCTGCGCAGCGAGGACCCAGCCCTCCTGCAGATTGCGCTCAAGGCCGCGCCTTTGCGACTGCTCGCGCCCACCGTCGCGGTGTCCCAATTGCCGGTACACGACCTGCTGGAGCGGCTGCGCGATCACGGTCTTTCTCCCGCGGCCGAGGACCACAACGGCGCGAGCCTCACGGTTGCGCCGGAACCAGCCACCCTGCCGACCCCCACCGCGCGTCGAGCTACCGCTTCCCCGGACATTGCGAAAGCCATGCGCAATCTGCGCGATGACTCCGCGCCTGCCACTCCCAGCCTCGATATAGTCCACGCCGCCGCACGCACTGCCCGGCCGATCACCATTGGTTATGCGGATAAGAACGGCAACGAAAAGCACCGCACCGTCACCCCGCTGACGGTCGCGGGTGGGCAAATCGACGCCCGCGCGGCCGATGGCTCCACTATCCGATTTCCCTTGCACCGGATCACCTCCGTTACGCTGGAGCCATGAATGGACCATTAATTGTGCAGTCGGATAAGACCGTCCTGCTCGAGGTGGATCACGCCCAAGCCGCCGAGGCCCGCGCCGCGCTCGCTCCCTTTGCGGAGCTGGAGCGCGCCCCCGAGCACGTGCACACCTACCGCATCACCCCGCTCGCGTTGTGGAATGCCCGCGCGGCCGGCCACGATGCCGAGCAGGTCGTCGACGTCCTCGAAAACTACTCGCGCTTTCCGGTCCCCCAAGCCCTGCTTATCGACGTCGCCGAGACCATGTCCCGCTACGGCCGCGTCCGCCTGCACGCCCACCCGGCCCACGGCCTCATTCTCGAGTCCGAAGAGCCACCTATCCTGGAAGAACTCTCCCGTGGCGCAACCGGAAAGCTCCTTGGTGCTCGCATCGACGAGCATTCCATCGCCGTCCCGCCCTCCGAGCGCGGCCGCCTCAAGCAGGCCCTCCTCAAGGCAGGCTGGCCGGCAGAGGATCTCGCCGGCTACGTCGATGGCGAGTCCCACCCCATCGCCCTGAATCATGACGGCTGGCAGCTGCGCGATTATCAGCAGTACGCCACCGAGGCCTTTTGGTCCGGCGGCTCCGGCGTCGTAGTACTTCCCTGCGGTGCTGGCAAAACCATCGTCGGTGCGGCGGCCATGGCCAAAGCAGAATCCACCACGCTCATCTTGGTCACCAATACCGTCGCCGGCCGCCAATGGCGCGATGAACTCCTGCGCCGTACCACCCTGACCGAGAATGAAATCGGCGAATACTCCGGCGAAAAGAAGGAAATCAAGCCGATCACCATTGCCACCTACCAGGTGGTCACGCGCAAAACCAAAGGCGAATACCGCGCCCTCGAGCTCTTCGACTCCCGCGATTGGGGCCTCATCATCTACGACGAGGTCCACCTCCTGCCCGCGCCGGTGTTCCGTATGACTTCGGACCTCCAATCGCGGCGTCGACTAGGGCTCACCGCCACCCTCGTGCGCGAGGACGGCCGCGAGGGCGACGTCTTTTCACTCATCGGACCTAAGCGCTACGACGCCCCATGGAAAGAGCTCGAGATGGCCGGCTATATCGCCACCGCCGAGTGCATCGAGGTCCGCGTAGACATGGACGCCGAGGAGCGCATGCTCTATGCCACCGCCCAACCTCGCGACCGCTACCGCATCGCTGCCCAGGCTGCCGCCAAGCTACGCGCGGTCGACAAAATCCTGGCCCACCACCCGCAGCAGGCGCTTATCATCGGCGGCTACGTCGACCAGCTCAAAGAACTTGGCGCGCATCTCGACGCCCCCGTAATCGATGGCTCCACCTCCACTGCTAAGCGCGAACGCCTCTTCCAGCAATTCCGGGATGGCAGCCTTCCCGTTCTGGTGGTGTCCAAGGTCGCCAATTTCTCCATCGATCTCCCCGAAGCCGCCCTAGCCATCCAGGTCTCCGGCACCTTCGGTTCCCGCCAGGAAGAGGCTCAGCGCCTTGGCCGGCTACTCCGCCCCAAGGAAGAAGAGGCGCTCTTTTATTCGCTGGTCACCCGCGATAGCCTCGATGCTGACTACGCCGTGCACCGCCAGCGTTTCCTCGCCGAGCAGGGATATGCCTACCGGCTTATCGACGCACTAGACTTAGAACAATGAAAATCTTCAAGTTCGACGTAGACGAGTCCTTTGCCAAGGCCAATAATGAGCTCTTGCGTGATTCCAACCGCCTTCGCCTCTCCGGCCTCGTGCTGGGCATCCTGCTCATCATCGGCGGCGCGGCCATCTGGTGGGGATTTTCCTGGGGCATCACTATCGGCCTGGGCATGATTCTATTCGGAATCATGGTGGCCATCGTCGGCTTTGCCGCCGCTCGTAAAGTTGGCACCGCCCAGCAACTCTATGACTCCTATCCCCTTGCTCCGGCCGTCATCGCCGAAGTAAATGAGCGCGATATGGTCTTGCTCGCATTGGTTAATACCAACGTGGATCCCTCCTTGCCTCCCCGCTGGGCTGCGTGCCTGCGCACTGTGACCGCCATCCCCGGCACCCAACGGACCGTAGGCACCAAGGTTCCCGTTGCGGCTGTTTCTGGCCGCGCGGACAACAACCACTGGCAGCAAATCACCCCGATGCCCATCGCTTGGGGCACCCCCGACGCCGAGACCGTCACCATCGCTCGCAAATCCATCCCCCAAGACCAGTGGCAGCGCCTCGAGCGCGCCCGCAAGCGCCTTTCCGACGTGAAGGCTACTAAGTTCGACCTGCTGGTTCTCTAAAGCTCCAAAAGCCTTTCTGGATACAGCACTGCTTCAAGGAATGGCCACGTACTAAGCACCTGCTTTGCGACGTCCTCCTCGCGCTCGGGATACCATTTCCTCGCTAAATCCACCCAGTATTGTCCGCAGGACCGCGCTTGCCAGTCTGAACCAGATTCGGTTCCACGCTTCGCGTACTCCCACGCGGCATCATACTCACCGATTTCTTCCAAGGCTCTAGCTAACCCTTCGAAAAAGACCACGTAGCCGTCCTCAGCCAAGTGTGTACGGACGATTGCTTCGACGTTCTGATCTAAAACCGCAAAACGCTTCTCCATATACTTGCGTCGGAAAGCATCTGCGTTTTCCGCCCAAGCTCGGACACGAGCCAGTCCATCTTCTCCGAGGACCTTTGAATAAGCAACGGGGTCGAGAGCGAAATAATCAACCTCAGTGGTCTCGTGGAAAGCGATAAACCATTCCGCCAGCACGAGCGGATCAGGCTTCGCTCGCTGTGCGCTCTTAGCGTGCAGCTCAATGAGCTCTTCAACCACCTCACTCAGCATGCCAAGTGAGTCATCCGCGTTAGCGATCACACCGACAGCAATCTCCAGCGCCTCTTGCACAATCGAGAATACTTCGGCTGAGTCCTCCGATGAGTCCTCTACGGCAAAATCGAGCACGCAAATTCCATCTTGCATCTTCAGCGCGCGCCTAGCTGCCCGATCCTCATCGAGAAAGGATCGGGTCCGACTCCGAAAAGATGGCAAGACGATTATCAGCCAATGAGCTCATGTGTGCAGCCTCCTCGCTACGCTATTAGTCCACTTTAACGAGACTCTCTGCCCTCCGGCACTCTTCTTTTTGTTCTTTGGTGTTGTAGCACGAGGTATTGCGCCCAGGTGTGGTTCCAGTGTGTTTGGTGTGTGGCTAGGGGCCCGGTGGGGTGGTCTAGTTGGTAGGTGCCGTCTTGGTGAAGCCAGGCGATGGTGCCGGTGATGTGGTCGAGGATGTAGTGGACGCGGCGGTCGGTTTTGATGTTGTGGTGGTGTTGGCAGAGGTTTACTAGGTTGTCTGGGCTGGTCGGCCCGCCTTGGTGGTATTCGATGCGGTGGTCTAGTTGGCATCGTGTGGCGGGGATGGTGCAGCCGGGCCAGCGGCAGGTGGCGTCTCTGCCTTGGGTGTAGGCGCGGATGTCAGCATTTGGGGTGTATCCGTCAATTTCGTCGGCATTAAGCCGGCGGATGAAGGTGTTGTCTGTGGGCGCGTGGCCTATGCTTATCCATCCGGCGCCTGGGATGTAGACGCTGTTTGTTTCTGGGTTGGTGGTAAATGTGTTGATCGCGACGCTGGTGTGGGTGTCTTCCAAGATGAGGTCGATAAGTCCTTGTGCTGCGGTGGTTTTCGCTTTATTGACGTAGGCGTCGATGTGGTGGGCGATGATGGCGGCTGTGGCGCGGTGGCAGGTCAGTGACAGGGTGGTGGTGTGGTCTGGATTGATATGAATTCGAAGGCGGGGTTCGGGGTGTTGTTCTTTGTCTTCCGGGCAAAGGTGGGTGTCGATGAAGGTGCGGATAAACCGGCGTAGGTCGGCGTCGGTGGGTACTGTTTCGTTTGGTGTGGTGGGGGTGAGGAAGTCTGCGAGTGCTGCGTCGATAGCTTCGAGATGGTCGGGGTTGCTATCTAGGCGGTGTAGTTCACGGTCGATGATGCGCAATTTGGTCAGATCGAGTATCCAGTGCTGGCCTTGCACTTCGGTAACGAGGGGTAGTTGTCGCATGCGATAGTGGGCACGGATATACCTGAGGAGTTTGCTATAAGAGATGCCGAGGTCTTTGGCCAGGCTGGTGAGGCTTAAGTCGACGTCGTCGTCTAGTTGGGGGAGGATTGCGCGGTAGAGGAACCAGGAGGTTTTACGCGTATAGGTACCGGCTTTACCGATGTGGTTTCCGGGTGCGTTGGTGGTGTAGAACGCTTCCGGTACATCATCTTCGCCTAGAAGATCAGTATCGGGGTGGCTGGAAATGAGGAGAGTCTCGGGATAGTCGAGGGCAGTATCAGGTTCGGGTGGGGATAGTGTGGCAGTCACGGGGTGTACTCCAACAGGAAGCAGTGGTTCGTACGTGTTTTCTAACCAGTGGTCTTATAGTATCCCGGCTTCCGGACATATGCGCGCGATGGGGGTGTTTTTGTTCGAATAGGGTGACCTAAACCCGCAGGGATCCCCAGAGTCGAGCGCCAATGGGCAACGGGGGTAAAAGGAAAGGTTTAGAGTTCGTCGACGCCGGCAAGCAGGGAGCGAATTTCGGGGCAGTTAGCAAACTTCCGCTTTAGCCGACCCAAGAATTCTTCAAAGGAAGTTGGTTCAGCAACCTTTTGGATTTTCCCGAGCAACTCATACGCTTGGTCGCAACCGTACTTGTTTTCCAACTGCTCCTCGACTTTTCGCATCAGAATGGGAATGGTCTCGTCCGGCAAGTCCGGAAGAAGCTGCTCTGCCAAGCTCCATTCAATTGCGGCGTCCGAGGCTGTTGCCCAAGCACGCTCCGGATCATTTAGGCACACGTACTGAAACATCGCTAGGTCCCATGGTTTATCCCGCAGGCGAGTCTGGATGAGTACTGACGCGGTGTCCCCTACGGCCGCAAAAAGCCCACGCGCAGTCGATAGCATTGGAAAACTATCGAAGGCTATCCGGTGCACGGCGGGGCTGCGGTGGGGAAAGTGGGCGTCGCAAAGCGCGGCCCAAAAAGTAACGATATGGAAAGTATCCTCCGTGGGCAACGCCAGCATGGCCTTCTCTGAGTACCTATAGGCGAGGTCAAACTGACCTATCTCCGAAAGGCCGCGAATCAGCTGCTCGTATCCGTCCGTATGAGTACGATATACGTCCTCGACAGAGCCAGAAAGCACCGCGAGCCGACGCCTCGCATACGCGCCATGCACCCGCTCGCGAAGTTCCTTCACGCCCTCTACGCCTAAAGATTCCTCGTACTGCAACGGGTCAATATCTATTAGTTCCGCATACGGCGACTCAAGAATGCCCAAGAGCCACTGGGCCAAGTACAGCGCGTCAATCTTTGATAGATGAGCTGCATGAGGTAGTTCCTCTGCCAAGCGCTCGGCACTCCAACGCACGGCGTCGTTGAAATCCTCATTATGCGGCAACAGTTGCAGAACTTCGTCAACTGCGCGTTGTGCCACTAGGAAGATATCGTGAACCTCTATTGGCTCAATTCCATAGCCGGCTAGAAGATGAGGTTCAAACATGGCGGTCTGGAGCAGCTCGCCGGCCTTCCACACCTGGTCGGCGTACTGGCTAGAATCGTCGGGGTCAGCCAAGTTTAGTCCGGTGGGCTTTACAAAGTTAATGGTTGCTTCGGCAAGCGTCTGCCTTACTTCTGGCATTCCTTTAAATCCGCGAGGAATTCCTTGAGAGATTCCGTCAGATCCCATATTTGGTGTAGAAATCTGCCTTTGGTCCATGCGTTTGAGACTAGCAAAACGATGAAAGAAGAGGGCGGTGGTATACCGTCCTCTTCTTCTTGTTTGTATTTTGTTGTGTTTTTGTTGTTTGGTGTCGGCGGTGACTTACTCTCCCACAACCTCCCGGTTGCAGTACCATCAGCGTGTGCAGGCTTAGCTTCCGGGTTCGGAATGGGACCGGGCGTTTCCCTGCAGCTATTGA
>NZ_JAKRDU010000040.1:0-804 GCF_022347325.1 Corynebacterium nasorum | reverse complement strand
GCGTGAAATAATCAGAGCCATGGGCATCTTCTCCGGTCGTCATTTCCCCGTGAAATCATCCTGTGGGCGGTGCGGTGGTACTGCCGCTACGGGCTCAGCTACCGCGATCTGGAAGAAATGATGACCGAACGCGGCGTACCGGTCGATCACAGCACCATCTACCGCTGGGTCCAGAAATATGCTCCTGAGCTGGACAAGCAGACCCGGTGGTACCGACAAGTCCCGGATTGGCAGGCCCGGTCCTGGCGGGTGGACGAGACCTATATCCGGGTCGGGGAAAGTGGTGCTACCTCTATCGGGCGATCACCGACGGTGGGCATGCCCTGGTTTTTACCTGTCCCAAAGCGTAACGTCGCCGCAGTGAAGCGTTTCCTGGCCAAGACCCTGAGGTCGAACACGATAACCGGGTTCCCGCGGGTGATCAACACCGATAAAGCACCCTCCCTGGCCAGGGCAATCGCCGAGTTGAAGTCAGAGGGAATCTGCCCGCAGACCGTGGAACACCGGCAGGTGAAATACCTCAATAACGTCATTGAAGGAGATCATGGGCGGCTGAAACGGATCCTCGGACCGAAGGGGGCGTTCAAAAACCGGACCTCGGCGTACCGGACGTTGAAAGGGATGGAAGCGATGCATTCATTACGGAAAGGCCAGGGCGCGATGTTTGCTTATGGGCAACCGAACCCGGATGCGGTGATCGTCAGCCGGGTGTTCGAGGCTGCCTGAGAACGCCGACCCGCAGCGAGCATCAGAGGATGAAGACTGGGTCGTCTCGGCTCTCCGCCTGAAGTTTGCAACAGCACC
>NZ_JAKRDU010000003.1:0-220430 GCF_022347325.1 Corynebacterium nasorum | reverse complement strand
TGAACTACCAGCCCGAACCAACGACGCAAACCGCGCCACAACAACAGAATCCGGAACCCATTTCGACTCCACACAATCACCTAACCCATGTCAGGTGTTTCCACGACCACTAGAAATCAAGAGGCGTGCCGCGGAAGGCGCGGTCATTGAGATCGCGACGGGCTTGCTCTAAAGCGACGAGGTCAGCAAAAAGCGAGTTATAGCTAGCCTCATCATCAGAGGGACGCATGCGGCCAAGACGAGCCTTCAGCTGGGCAATTTGATCTCCCACCACGGTTTCTTGCAGGCGGGAAAGCACGGAGTCAGCGTATTTTTCGGGGCCGACGTCGGTTGGCAAAATGGCCTCTACGGCAAGCTCCGAGACGAAGTTGCGGCCGGTGAGATCCTGCATTTCCCCGGCCACCGCGGCGATCCACTCCACGGCCGGCATGGTGGCGCCCTGAGCTGCGCCACCCACGGTAGAAATGGCTTGGCGCACGAGGCGGTAGGCGTCGTTGGTATAGGCGTCGGCAGTAATGCCATCGAAATAGGAACCTGCCACCTGCGGCATCTGCAAGGCCAGCTTGAGGGCCTCGCGCTGAGGCCACAGGTGGGTCTCCTTCGGGCTCGGCGGATGGATCATCGGCACGTCCTGCTGTGCCGGCTGCTGCTTCGCATTGTCGAAGCGACGAATGGTGGGCTTTTCGGCTTTCTTGGGCTTGCGTGCCTCCGCGCGCACCTGCCGGAGAACCTCTTCCGGATCCGGCCAGCCCACCCAACCTGCTAGACGCCGGGCATATTCACGCTGCAAAGGTTGATCACGGATCTGTGCGACCACGGGTACCGCGCGGCGCAGGGCCTGCAGGCGCCCCTCGGCGCTGTCAATGCTGTATTCCGCGATGACGGACTGGATAACGAACTCGAACATGGGGATGCGGTCCGCGATGAGCTCGCGCACGGCGGCATCGCCTTTGTGCAGACGCAGATCGCACGGATCCATGCCGTCGGGCGCTACGGAGACAAAGGATTGACCGGTGAACTTTTGCTCGCCGTCAAAGGCGCGCATGGCGGCCTTCTGCCCTGCCTCATCGCCGTCAAAGGTATAGATGAGCTCGCCATTGAAGTAGGAATCATCCAGCATGAGTCGGCGCAGCACCTGCAGGTGCTCGCCGCCAAAGGCGGTACCACAGGAAGCAACAGCGGTCTTGACGCCTGCGGCATACATGGCCATGACATCCGTGTAGCCTTCTACCACCACGGCTTGGTGGTTTTCGGCGATATTGCGCTTGGCCAAATCGAGGCCAAAGAGCACCTTGGACTTGCGGTAGAGCATGGTCTCAGAGGTGTTCATGTACTTGCCGAGCTTGTCGTCGTCGAAAAGCTTGCGGGCGCCAAAGCCAATGACGTTGCCGGAAAGGTCCTTAATCGGCCACAGCAAACGACGATGGAAGCGGTCGATGGGACCACGCTTGCCCATCTTGGAAATGCCAGCTGCTTCCAGCTCTTCAAAGGAAAAGCCTAGGCGCAGCAGGTGTTTGGTAGCCGTATCCCATCCCTCTGGGGCATAGCCGCACTCGAAGTCATAGATGACCTCGCGGGAAAAACCGCGATCCAGCAGGAAATCGCGGGCTGTAGCCGCTTGTGGGGTCTCCAACTGCTGGCGGTAAAACTCGTGGGCGGCTTTATTGGCAGCGATGAGGCGCTGCCGCGTGCCCGGCTTCTCATTGCGCGCGCCCGTAGAACCGCCCTGGTAGTTGATGTGATAGCCGATCTTCTGCGCTACCGCTTCAACCGCTTCTGGGAAGGAGACCTGCTCCATTTCCATCAGGAAGCTGAATACATCGCCACCCTTGCCGGTGGAAAAGCAGTGGTAGTAGCCGCGCTGCGGGCGCACGTGAAAGGACGGAGTCTTTTCATCCTTGAAGGGGCTAAGGCCCTTAAGCGAATCGTGCCCGGCGGGCTTGAGCTGCACGTACTCGCCGACGATTTCTTCTAAAGGCGCGCGTTCACGGATAGCTTGGATATCGCTGTCCGGAATTCTGCCTTTTGCCATGCGTACAGACTACCCCGCGCGCGGTGGGAACGCTTAACTGCCTAGGACAGGAAGGTGCCCTTCGCCAGGGTTCACAGTTTGGGCGCAAATTACCCTCTGTTGGGGTACTTTACCCACGCTGTTACCTACCCCCGTGACGGGGGAATTTTTGACCTCTCTATTGGCCCAGGGCGATTTATACTTTTAGCGCCGCACCTGCAACAATAAAGGTATGCCCAAGTCCAAAGCGTCCAAGAAATCGCTCCCCGTTGCCCTCGGTGGCCTTGCGCTTGTCGTCGTAGCAAGCTACTTCGGCTTCGATCTCGGCGGCGATGGTGATTCCGCTGCTTCCTCCACTTCTGAGTCGACCCAAGCGGCCGCGACTGGCGACGCCGATACCTGCACGATGTCTTCCCTACCCGCCGAGGCCAAAGACACCGCAGACGATATCTTGGCCGGTGGCACCTACGACTACCCGGATAATGACAACGCCCGCTTTGGCAATTACGAGGGCCGGCTGCCCCAGCAGGACAAGAATTACTACCGCGAATACACGGTAGAAACCCCCGGCAGACACAACCGCGGCGCCCGCCGCATTATCACCGGTGGCGGCAGCGAGACCGACCCAGACGTGTGGTACTACACCGATGACCACTATGAAAGCTTCTGTTCTATTCCGGACGCAGAGGAGTAATCATGCGACGCATCCTCATTACTGAACACATCCGCACCCGCGCGGACTTCTTTAACGCACTCGGCCGCACCCGCGGCTGCGAAGACTGCAGCCCGCGCAACCTCGATGACCTAGCGGATTTCCTACGCGAGCAGCGCACCAGCGTCATCGTTGCCTCCAATATGGATATCGAAGGCGAGGACCTAGCGGCGGTAGCTAGCGTGCTCGAGGACCAAGGTGTCGCGTTGGTGCGCTAGCGACTCGGGCCCTGGGGTTGGAGCTGAGGCGTTAGGTCCATAGATATGAGGCCGAATTGAGGGTTTTGAGCTCTCAATTCGGCCTTTTCGCGCTCAGATCGGCCTGATGACTCTCGACCTAACTCTAGCGCGGTGGTGGGCAAGCCAGGTTTAGCTGAGGAACCCAGACAGCTCCGCACTCCGGCGGGCCAAGCGCTCGAGGCGAGACTCGGTCATAGACGCAATTTGGTCAATGATGGCGCGGTCGCGGGCGGCGTCAGTTTCGGCTTGCTCCCACCACAGCCGGAAGGTGGCATCGAGGGAGCCAGGGGCGCCGGCGACAAGGTAATCGTAGACGCGGTAGATGCGCTCGCGTTGACGGTCCTGGCGGGCAAGGTGGGCGGGCTCATCCATGACATAGAGGACCGCGATGGTTTTAAGCAGCTTGACCTCGGCCTCGGCTTTTTTAGGCACGACGAGGTCACCGTGCATGCGGCCAAGGGTATTGGAGGCGATGAGCTCGGCATTGGCTTCGCTGGTGGCACCGACGGTCGCGCCGACATAGCGGCCTACGAGCTCAGAGGTCATCTTCTTCAAATTGGCATAGTCGCGCAAGGAGTAATCAAAATCGCCGATGGCGTTGATGACGCTTAAGTTGCGCAGGCTATCGGCCGCCTCCAAGAGCTCATCGGCGGTGCCGCCAAAAGCTTTAGCGCCCTTTTCTGCCAGCTGGGCTAGCTCAACTAGGTCCCACAGAACATTGAGGGAGATGCGCCGGGAAATAATGCCGTCTTCCACATCATGCACGGAGTAGGCGATGTCATCGGACCAGTCCATGACCTGAGCTTCGATGCATTTGCGATTATCGCTATGGCCCTCACGCAGCCACTCGAGCAGATCCGCGTCCTCGTCATAAGCACCGTATTTGCGGTTGGCGCTGCCATCGGGATTGGTTTTGGTCCAGGGGTATTTGCAGGCACCGTCGAGGGCGGCGCGGGTGAGGTTGAGGCCGAAGCTGCGCGGCACGCCGCTGGCATCGTCCACGATGATCTTGGGCTCTAGGCGGGTGAGGATGCGCAGGGTCTGCGCGTTTCCTTCAAAGCCGTTGAGGGCGACCTCATTGAGTGCGTTTTCGCCATTGTGCCCATAGGGCGGGTGGCCGATGTCATGGGTAAGCCCCGCCATATCGCATAGATCAGGATCGAGTCCGAGTCCAGCACCGATGCTCCGCGCAATTTGGCCCACCTCCAGCGAGTGGGTCAGACGGGTGCGTGGAGTATCGCCATCGCGCGGCCCGACGACCTGAGTTTTATCGGCCAGACGCCGCAAGGCTGCCGAGTGCAGCACGCGGGCGCGGTCACGGGCAAAGACGCCGCGATGTTCTTCCACGGTATGGAAGGCTGAGCCCTTCGGCTTTTCATCGGCCAGGCGGGCGAAGTCGGCGGCGGAATAAGAATAGGACACGACCCAAGCATATTCCGTGAACTGGCCTTTTGGGTGAGCAACGTGGCCGCCTAGTTTTTAGCAGGCCGCGGGCCTTTCACAAAGTTGCTGCCCACCGCTGCCAGGCCCACAACCACCACCAAGAAAAATATGAGTCCAAATGGGACATCCGGAAAGTGCAATACAAGTTTATGCGCTATATAAGAGTCCATATACGTGCTCAGTAGAGCAGCTGCTCCTAGCGACAAAGCCAACGCAAAAGCCGAAGGCAAACAATTGGCCAATTTCCTGTTTCTGTGCGCTTCTGCAACTGAGACGCCTTGTTCCCAAATGGTTTTAGTGAAGCGGATAAGCCGACCTTGTTGTGCTAAGGCCAGTCCGAAGATGAGAACTGCTCCCCCAACAATCACATAGGCAAACAACGGAATAAATTCGCTTGTACCGGTACCGTTTGGACCGTAAAGCAACGTTGAAGGTAGGTTTTCTGCCCATTGCTGAGCGCCTACAACCTCCATCGCTTGGCTGTCGCTCAATTCCACTTGCTTCGAAAAAATGGCTACAGCATAACCTTCGTCTTGCCTTTCGCCCGTTCCCCAAGAAGGATCTGCTTCAGAATTAAAGGTTTTATCCCATGGCCGCATCCACGTTTGGTCAAACGGCGATCGGGGTTCCGTCTCAACTACCTCTCGGTCATTAACCAAGGAACTTACTGTTCCGTCCCGATCTTCTACCAGCGCAAAGACAGCGCCTTCTTCCATGGTGGAAGGTTGGAGCTCTTCCGAGTCTTGGTCAGCAGGCACCCAGCTAAGAACTCCTAGGCAATCTGCGGCGTGATCCTGACAAATGTTTTGGGCAGTGGATGTGCTGATAGTTTGTTCATCCTGCGGCGACCCTACATACACGTTCTTCACATTGTCAGCTAATTCTTCCCGTGCTGAGTAGAGTGCCGAATCATTCGCAATAAAAGGAATGATGGGAAACAAGATAAAAATACAAGAGACCCGCAATATGGTGGTGGCGATAAAAGATCGCGCATATCGGACTCCCAAAATCGGAGGATTCCATCCCCCAAACTTGAGGGAGAGGTATTCGGCGGAATATAAGACAACCGCGTAGACAAATACAGAGGCAGCACTCACCAAGAAGGGCACGCAGTAGACGAAAATAAACGGCCACCTACTAGATGGATCCGCTTGGGGCATCGCCACAAATCCCACTAGCAATACAACACAGGCTGCTATCCCCAGCGGATATCGAAGGAGTTCTGCAGCCCGCGGATTCCTTGGAGTTGGATCTATGCGAGTTGGGCCTTGGCTCAAATCCTCCAAAACTCTCGTTTCCTGTTGGAAAGGAACGAAGCTCAGACAAACGATAGCGCACCATGAGATCACAGCGACGAGTAGTGGTGAAGGGAGTCCTTGAGGAAGATCAATGCCAAAACCCGAATACAGAACCAGGAAGATTGGCTTCATCAGCACTGGAACCAGAACTGCGCTAACTATTGAAAAGAAAAAATAAACCGTAAGTAGCTCAAGGAATAGCACTCGGCGAATTCGTTTTAATGTTAACCCAAATAAACGAAGCGCCTCATAGTGGTGGCGCCTCCCCTCCACCACATGCCTAAAGCAGTATTTGAGCGCCAGAGCAAAGGGAATGATCGATATGAAAGCCGAATACATCAGCCCCATTGACATAGATTCGGCTACCTTGTCCGCCGCTACTGTGGAGACTAACAGACAGACAAAGAAGAAAAGCACAAACGAGGTAGCTAGTAACGGGATACTCTCCACAAAAGTGCTCTTACGGATCCTCGCTTCCACAGCGCGAAAATTCATTGGTTTACCCCGAGTTCCAAAACCTGATCACAAAACTGCGCTAAACGATCATCGTGGGAAACTACCAAGGCGATTGCGTGGTTTCTTACTGTGTAATTATGCAGATATCGCAACACTGAATATGTGTTGTCCTCATCCAAGGCACTCGTCGGTTCGTCTGCGAAAACGAGTTGGGGCTTTTTGGACATTGCAGTTGCTATGGCCGCGCGTTGGCGTTGTCCCCCTGAAAGCTCGTGCGGTAGAGAGGCTCCGTATTCACTCATATTGAGTTGAGCTAGCAAAGAGCTATTAGCGTCCGAGTCCGCAGTGGCTCCGCTTAGCCCTTGTGCGAAGGAAAGGTTTTCGTCGATTGTCAAACAGGGCACTACGCCGGAATCTTGAAACACTATTCCCATCGATTTAGCTCGAAGCCTATCTCTATTTCGAGCAGAAGAGCTCCATAAATCATGTCCGAAAATACTGACGGTTCCTGATGTTGGCTTCTGGAGTCCAGAGATAACGCGAAGCAGCGTGGATTTGCCGGACCCAGAGGCGCCTCGAATCCAAGTGAGGGTACCTGGCTCATGCACAGAGTCGATAGAGAATAGCGGGCTACTTTTCCTGCTTAGCTTTACAGACAGGTTCTCCAGTTTTAACACGCTTTCCTCCTGAGGCTTCGTAGCATTTCAGCGCTGACCAACATGGCTCGGTGTTATTTCCTGATGTAGTGGAAAAGAAACCCTTCTCCCCTAGAAATGCATCGGCAGCTTAAAAAATATCATGCGATGCTTCTTATCGCCGGGGAAAAGAATCCCTATCTTCCTGCTCAATCGTCTGATGCCGCAGCTTCTGATTCGGGCGCAACACCCGCTCCACGCGGTAGAACCCATTGCGCAGTGCGGCGGCACCGCGCGGGGGCAAAAGTCCTGCTACCAGCGCGTAGGCCACGCCACCGGTTTCGTGGGCAAGATAGCGCCACCAGGGTGTGGAAAAGCGTGCGGCAGGGTAATACGGCGTGCCGGATACGGTGGCTTTTAGTCCTTCCTGGCGGGCGATGAGTGCGGTGCGCAGGCGGTGGAGGGGATCGGTGATGATGGTGGCGTCGGCAAGCGCGAAGGCTTCCTTGACCGCCTTCAGGGAGCTGCGGGTATCCATCCCCTCCTCCACCGCGTGGACGGTCAGGTGCGGGAAATGCTCGCGCAGAAAGGTGCGGCCGACGCCGGCCTCGGTAAACCTATCGCCGGGCAGCTTGCCGCCCACGGTAATGACTTCCAGGCCCACGGCCGTGGCTAGCTCGCCGGCGTGGCGCAGGCGTCCGGCAAGGATGCGGGAGGGCCGGCCGTCATATTGGGCGGTGCCTAAAACAATTACGTACTTCACTGCCCCATTACACTACCCGCCGAAGAGCTAAGTGGAGCCGGTAAAGTGGTGGGCATGAATTTGAGTGCACGTTTGGGCCGCGCGGCCATCGCCGCTTTCATCTTGGGCTGCACCTCCATCGGTGCGGGGCCTGCCTTTGCCGCTGAAAACACCATCGTGGCGCAAGGCACCGGTACGGCCACCCTCACGGAGAAGGTTACCGATGACGCGGGCGTTTTAAGCACCCAAGAAAAGGCTGAGCTGAGAGAAAAGATTGGCCAGCTGCAAAAGGATGAGCACCGGGTCCTCTTTGTCTACATCACCAATAAGCTAGATACGGATCCGGAAAGCTATGCCGCCCAAGTGGTCAAGGACAAGGGGGAAAACTCTGCGGTGTATGTCCTGTCCGTCGATGACCGCAAAATGGGCGTGCAGACCGGCAAAGCTTGGCCCAAAGGCCGGCTCGACCAGATGTATGACGCTGCCTATGACAAGCTGACCAGCGATGAGTACGGTGCTTCCGCCCTCGCGCTTGCCGACGCCGCCCTGGGCAACACCAGCAGCTCCAACTCTTCCGATTCTTCCGGCCTAGCGTGGCTGGGCGGTGGCGCGGCCGCCATTGTCGCCGCCGGTGGCGGAATCATGTACTACTCCCGCCGCAATACTAAGAAGAATAAGGCGCAAACGCTCGAGTCGGCCCGCGAAATCGCCCCGGGCGATACCGATCAGCTCAACCGTTTGTCACTTGAGACCTTGGACCAGTTGGCGCAGGAAGAGTTGGTCTCGACCGATGAGTCCATTCGCCGCGGCAAGGAGGAGCTCAATATCGCGCTTTCGGAGTTTGGTCCAGAGCGCGTGCGCCCGTTTACCAAGGCGATGAACCACTCTACTTCTACCCTGCAAAAGGCCTTCCACCTACGCCAGCGCCTCGATGATGCCGTTCCGGAGTCCCCGGCCGAACGGCGCCAGATGCTCGTGGACATCGTCTCTTCCTGTGGTCAGGCCGATGATGCCCTGGATGCGCAGGCCGCGGAATTTGCCCAGATGCGCGACCTACTTATCCACTCCGATGAGAAACTGGACGAGCTCACCCAGCGCACTGTGGGCCTGCGCGCCCGCCTACCGGAGGCCGAATCCACGTTGGCTCGGTTGAAAGGCAACTATGACGAGCACGTTTTGTCCTCCATTGCCGATAACCCGGAGCTTGCCGCCGCTTCGCTTGATGAAGCAGAAAAACTGCTAGAAAAGGCCCGCGGGGTCCAGGCCCAGCCGGCCGGTCAGCAGGGCCCGCTGGTGGGGCTCATCCGCGATAGTGAACATGCCTGCGCGATGACGGATCGCCTAATTTCCGGCGTGGAAAACGCGGAGGAGAATATCGCCACCGCCCGCGCTAACCTCGAGTCCCTCATTGCCGAAGTCGAAGGCGAAATCGACGAAGCCCGCGAGCTCGAGCGCCAAGGCAAGGCGCAGGGAACCACGGCGGATTGGAACGCGCTCGAGGAACTGCTCGGTCGCGCTGGCTCCGCAGTCACTGAGGCCAAGGCCCAAGGCCAGCAGGATCCATTGGGCCAGCACACCGCACTTACTTCTATTGACACGCAGCTGGATGAGGCGCTTGACCGCGTGCGGGAAAAGACCTCCACCCACGCGCGCCAACTTGATCTCTTCCGCCAGCAGATTTCCGTGGCGGAATCTAATATCCAGGCTGCGGAGGACCTCATTTCCTCCCGCGGGCGCATCATCGGCTCGGGCGCACGCACCGCGCTTGCCGACGCCAAACGTCTCCACGCCCAAGCCCTCCACACCGAGCGCAGCGATATCCGCGCCGCCCTGCAGTCCTCCCGCGAAGCGGTAGCCGCGGCCCAGGCAGCGCTGCAGCGCGCCAAGGATGACATCGACGAACACCGTCGCCGCCAGCAGCGCCAGCAGATGGGCAACGCGGCCGGCAATATCGTCACCGGTATGGTCCTGGGCCAAATGCTCGGCGGCGGCCGCGGCTTTGGTGGCGGTTTCGGAGGCGGCGGCTTTGGTGGAGGCAGCTTTGGCGGCGGAGACTTCGGCGGCGGCGACGGAGGCGGCTTCCGCGGCGGCTCCGTCTAGCCGAGCAAAGGCCGCCCCGTCTCACTCTCCGTGGGCGGCGCCTTCGTTGATTGCGCCGGACTAGGTGCGCAGGGTGCGCGGGGTGGCGTCGAGAAGCGCGCAGGCATAGCTCAAAAACATGGCGTCTAGCTCCGGAAGCTCGCCGACGCCCACGCTCACGCGGAGGCCCGCGCCGGCCGGGGCGGTGCTGGCAACCTCGGCGCCCGAGCGGCGAGCTACGATGCGGCGCTCGCGGCGGAAGGGGTTGCGGCGTTCTAGCAGGTACTCGCGCTCCCCGCAGGCCGCACGCAGGCGGGTGACGGTAATCCCGGCCTGGGAGACCGAGAAATCCTCGCCCACCGCGGTCCGCGCGCGCAAGAAGAAGCGCGGGGAGGAAGAATCCAGCGAGGATTCTAGGGAAAGGCGCTCCCCGCCCGCTGTGATGAGCACACCGTCGCGCACGAAAGCCAGTTGCTCCCCTGCGGCGTTGGTGAGCGCATCCGCGCGCCAAGTCCACTGCGCAGTCATTAGAAGATGAACAGCGCGAGGATGGCAGCGATGGAGGCGAGGACCAAGGTGATGATCCATGCCCAGGCCTTGCCTTGAGTATTGGCATCAAGGATGACGCGGGTAAACCAGCTCAAGCCGGCGACTTCGGCGGTGGTGAGTCCTTCGGCATCGTGCTCGAATTCGAGGATGGACTTGCGCACCCCAGAGTTGCGGGAGGAGAACTGGCCTACCTTGTCATCATCGACATCATCGATGATCCAGTCGCCGCTATTTTCATTAACGAAGTGAAAAGTGCGGCCGTTAAGCGATGCCTCTAGGCGCTTATCGCGGCCGGGGCGGCCTGCGAGGCGGTAGATGGAGCCATCGGCAAGCGTGGCAGAGGCGCCTAGATCACTGACCTCGGTGCGCCAGAAGTGGCTGTCGACCTCCGCGGAATGCTCCGAGAATACGCCCAGCTGCTCCGGGCCGTCTTCGGCCAAGAGCACGGGTTTTGCGCGGTCAGAGCGATCCCAGCTGGTGTAATGCATCCCTAGCACCCAATCAGGCGAGCGGCGAGGTAGGCCTCGAGGTCATCGAGCTTCACGCGCTCCTGCTCCATCGAGTCGCGCTCGCGCACAGTTACGGCATCATCATCGAGGGTGTCGAAGTCGAAGGTGACGCAGAACGGGGTACCGATCTCATCCTGGCGGCGGTAGCGGCGGCCGATGGCGCCGGAGACGTCAAAGTCCACGTTCCAATAAGCGCGCAGCTTATCGGCCAGCTTGCGGGCAGGCTCAGAAAGTTCTTCCTTCTTCGACAGCGGAAGTACGGCTACCTTGATCGGCGCTAGGCGGCGGTCCAAACGCAGAACCACGCGCTTATCGGTGCCGCCCTTGGCGTTCGGGGCTTCTTCCTCGTCATAGGCATCCACCAAGAAGGCCATCATGGAACGGCCCAGGCCGGCAGCCGGCTCGATGACGTACGGGGTCCAGCGCTCGTCATTGGCCTGGTCATAGTAGGACAGGTCCTCGCCCGAGCCCTTGGCGTGTACGGACAGGTCATAGTCCGTGCGGTTGGCCACGCCTTCCAGCTCGCCCCACTTGGAGCCCTTGAAGCCAAAGGCGTACTCCACGTCCACGGTGCGCTTGGAATAGTGGGAGAGCTTTTCCTTCGGGTGCTCGTATAGGCGCAGGTTTTCTTCCTTGATGCCCAGATCTACGTACCAGTTGTAGCGGTCATCAATCCAGTACTGGTGCCACTCTTCGTCCTCGCCTGGCTTAACGAAGAACTCCATCTCCATCTGCTCGAACTCGCGGGTACGGAAGATGAAGTTACCTGGGGTGATCTCATTGCGGAAGGACTTGCCAATATTCGCAATGCCAAACGGTGGCTTCATGCGCGAGGAGGTCATCACGTTCTTGAAGTTGACGAAGATGCCCTGTGCGGTCTCCGGACGCAGGTAGTGCAGGCCCTGCTCGTCATCGACTGGCCCCAGGAAGGTCTTGAGCAGGCCGGAAAAGGCCTTTGGCTCGGTCCAGTCGCCCGGCTGACCGGTTTCCGGGTCATTGATATCTGCCAGTCCGTTTTCTGGCTCGTGGCCGTGCTTTTCCTCATAAGCTTCAATGAGGTGGTCGGCGCGGTAGCGCTTGCCCGTGTGGCGGGATTCCACCAGCGGGTCAGAGAACACCTCAACGTGACCGGAAGATACCCAGACCTGGCGCGGCTGGATGACGGAGGTATCTACACCCACAACGTCTGCGCGGGACTGGACCATGTGGCGCCACCACTGGCGCTTGATGTTCTCTTTCAGTTCCACACCAAGAGGGCCGTAGTCCCACGCGGAGCGGGAACCGCCGTAAATTTCACCTGCCTGGTAGACCAAGCCGCGGCGCTTACACAGGTTTACAACGGTATCGATGACGGATGCCATAAGTTTTCGGACTCCTCTGGTAGGGGACAGTCTTGACAATCTCGTTCAGTCTAACCCGTAGCACTCTCCTGCGGTGGGATTGGGGCATGAATTTAATTTGAAATATATACAAGCTATTGCACACATCGGGTAATATAAGGGTGACCGACAGGTAATAGGTATTTAATTGAAGGTGACATTCCCTATGACGACCACTGATACGGCGATTAATACTTCTGCGGCTGCCGGCGTGATCGCTGCCCTCGATTCGCCCCTACGCATCGCCATCATCTCCCGCTTGGCTGAGCGCGATCACTTTGTACACGAGATCGTTAAAGCCACCGGCAAGTCCCAGCCGCTCATTAGCCAGCACCTGCGCGTCCTCAAGCAAGCGGGCATTGTTGACTCCGAGCGCAGCGGGCGCGAGGTGACCTACTCACTCATTGCGCCGCAGGTATTGGACTTGCTTGCCGACGCCGCAAGGATCGCCTCCTAGCCCTTCCCTCCTTGCATATAAAGCCGCCCGACTATGCAGTTGTTGAAAAAGAATTGATAATATAATGGTCATGGCTTTACACGACAGTATTCCCAAACTAGGAGCGCGCAATACCAAGCAGCGCACCGCAGTCGTCGAGGTGCTGCGGGATATGGAGAAATTCGCCTCCGCCAAGGAGATCTATCACGAACTCCAGGAGCGGGAGGAAAAGGTGGGTCTGACAACCGTGTACCGCACCCTGCAGTCCCTAACCGATATCGATGCAGTGGACGCGCTCCACATGCCCAATGGCGAAACCCTCTACCGCCATTGCGAGACCGACGCCCATCACCACCACTTGGTATGCACCAAGTGTGGCCGCACCGAGGAAATCGACGGTGGCCCCATTGAAAAGTGGGCGACCTCCGTGGCCAAGGAGTACGGCTTCGAGCTCACCGGCCACGATGCCGAGGTCTTTGGCATCTGCAGCAACTGCGCCGCTTCCGCCTAAGCATCCCCACTCCGCCTAGTGAAGCCGCTCCTCCCCTAGCCCCAGTCTCCACTCCGGAGCCTGGGGTTTTCTTGCGCGGCCCGACTGTGGCAGCGCCTTCCACGCCAAGACTATAGCGCCGAGACCGCAATCAACTGCACGACCACATTATTGACCAAGTGCACAATAAAGCCTGCGCGCAGCGAATTGTGGAAGCGGGTCACTAGCGCGCACCCCATCCCCAGAAAAGTCGCATACACAATGACCGGCGGCGCAATATGGGCGACACCAAACAACAACGAGCTGAGGATCACGCTGGCAAAGGCTGGGACGCTGCGATCTAGATACCCCATCAGCAAGCGGCGAAACACAATCTCTTCCGCCAGCGGCGCCAGCAAGAGATAGCACGCCAAAGACACGACGACCATAACACCGCGCCCATCAGCTGCAGATGTATTGTCCGAGGGCGATATCCCCAACAGTGGCCCCACAATCGCGGCTGCGACCCCCGCCGCCAGAATCACAAGGGGCACCTGCCACAGCAAGTGCCAACCACGCCTACCCAAAGGCAGAAAGCCCAGGCCAATCCCCCGATGCTTGAGGTAGTACACCAACGCAGCCGTCGGCACCGCCACCGAAAGAGCAAGCGCAGCGGGCATAATCGTGCCCAGTCCGCCCGCAGCCAAGCCAGACTTCATCATGACAAAAACTGTCACTACCAATAAAACATCCATGGCACTGATGGCCACGATTCCGATAAGTGCGTCTTTTAGTCTGATGTCGTCTTCTGCCATGCCTCCACCCTAAAAGGCTGCCACTCATCCTTAAGAACGAATCTCACCCAAGAAGTAAAGCACCCTTTACAGTAAAGGACGCTTCACATAAGATGAGTGTCAAGCACGCTTTACAACCACTTATTTCAGGAGGCCTCCTTGCAGACCACCCGCTTTGGCCGCCCCAAGTTTGGTGGCACCCAAACCAAACTCCTCACACTATCCGTTGCGGCTGGCGCGGGCCTCGCTGCAGCCGCCGGCGCCATCGTGGCCGCATTCGTACACGATGATTCGCCGCTACTAGCGTTTGCCGTGTACGCACTGTGCCTATTTCCTGTTGCTACGGCGGCTAGCTGGGGATTCATGGTGGATCGGTCCACCATCCGCGGAGCAACACCCGATCCGGAAAACTCCATCGAATCCCATTGGTATTCGCAGGCCTCCGAAAACACCTTGCACGCCATGCTCCTGGGCATCGGTGGCTTGGGCGTTGTCTCTACTTTTTGGGATTTCCACGTTTCGGGCTCCATGCTCACGCTCATCCTAGGAGTCTTTGTCACCGGAACCTTTGGCATTAGCTACTTTGCCCACAAGCGGGCAGCGAGTTAAACCATGGACAACCGGCTCAAAGAGATTCGCGAGAGCCAAGGTCTCTCGCAGCAAGGATTGGCCACCGAGCTAGGCGTATCGCGCCAAACGGTCATCAGTATTGAAAAGGGGCGCTACGATCCTTCGCTCCCCCTCGCATTTCAGATCGCGCGCCACTTTTCCTGCCGAATCGAGGACATCTTTATCCCCGAGGTATAAAGCACACCACTTTGGTGCTGCGCGTTACTTCTTAACGCCACCGAAGCGGCGGTCGCGCCGCGCGTATTCCTCGATGGCGGCAAAAAGGTCCTCCGGAGTGAAATCCGGGAAGAGCTTATCCTGGTAAATCATCTCCGCATAAGCCGACTGCCACAGTAGGAAGTTGGAGGTGCGCTTCTCTCCGGACGGGCGCAGGAAGAGATCGACATCTGGCATGCCCGGGTCATAGAGATGCTGTGCGATGGTTTCTTCCTTAATATCGCGCGGGGTGAGCTCGCCGGCTGCAACCTGCTTGGCGATGTCCCGAAAACCATCCACCAGCTCTGCCCTACCGCCGTAGTTCACGCACATGGCCAAGGTCATCTTGGTGTTATCCTTGGTCAGCTCTTGGGCGGCCTCGAGCTCCTTAATCACTGAGCGCCATAGGCGCGGGCGGCGCCCAGCCCACACCACGCGCACGCCCCGCTCGTTGAGCCACTCGCGCTGGCGGCGCAGCACGTCGCGGTTAAAGCCCATAAGGAACCGGACCTCCTCGGGGCTGCGGCGCCAATTCTCCGTAGAGAAGGCATATGCCGAAAGATAAGGAACGCCGGCGGCCAGGCAGGCATCGACGACGTCAAGAAGCACGGCTTCGCCGCGCCTATGCCCCTCGGTGCGCTTCATGCCCTTCTCTTGGGCCCAGCGGCCATTGCCGTCCATAACCAGCGCAATATGGCGCGGCATGAACTCATCCGGGATATTCGGCGGGGTCAAAGTGCGGTTCGGGTCTGGCGTAATCACGGGCTATATTCTACTGCTCCATTACCTGCAATGCGGAAACATTGCGCTCCATGTGCCACTGCAGGTGCGCCCGCGCTAGGCGATGCCCCTCCTGCTTTTGCGCATTCGTGGGATTCGTCGGGTAGTTATGCGCTAAAAGCCACAGGTGATGCAGCGTTTCCGGATCCACCTCGGCTGCACCCGGCGGCCGGCATTCGTGGCACGCCGCCCCGCCAACTGCCGGGTGAAAGGCGTGGTGCGGGCCGGGCCGGTTGCACTGGGCACAGTTGAAAAGGCTCGGCGCCCAACCGGCATGCGCCATCGCCTGCAGCAAGAAGGCATCCAGAGTCATGGTTGGGTCCGCAGTTTGCAGCCGCTCCAAGGTCGCGGTGACGGATTCGTAGAGGTAGGGGTCATGGGCTGCGTCGGCAAAAGCCAGGCGCTCGGCTGACTCCAGCACCGCGCAGGCCGCCGTGTAACGCTCATAGTCCTCGATGAGGCGCGCGCCAAAGTAATCCACCGTATCCGCTTGGGAAATGGTGGCTAGGTTCTTGCCCACGTACAGCTGAACATCAAGGTTAACGAAGAGCTGCAGGCGTGAGCCAAAGCGCGACTTGGCACGGCGCACGCCCTTGGCCACCGCGCGCACGAGGCCGTGATCGCGGGTGAGTAGGACAATGACGCGATCGGCCTCACCAAAATCGTAGGTGCGGATGACCACTGCGCGGTCACGATAGTTCTCGCGCATAGTGGTTTAAAACCCGAGCCTACCCAGCGACTTCGGGTCAGACTGCCAATTTTTCAGCACTTTAATGCGCAAGTCTAGGTATACGTTCTGGCCCAGCAACTCGATGATTTCTTTGCGAGCATTGCCCACAATGCGGCGGAAGCGCAGGCCATCCTTGCCTTCGATAATGCGCTTTTGGCCAGGCCGCTCCAAATACAAAATGGCGTGGATATCCAGCACACCCTCACGGGTGCGCGATGGCAACATCTCATCCACCTGCACCGCCACCGAGTGCGGCAGCTCCGCCTTCAAGCCGGATAATGCAGCCTCACGAATGAGTTCCTCGATGCGCTTTTCCTGGCCTTCATCGGTGATGTGATCATCTGGGTAGAACTTCGGGCCTTCTGGCAGGTGATCCACGATGACCTGCACCAGCTCATCAAGCTGTACACCTTCCTTGGAGGACACCGGGATGACTACCGCATTCGGGTCATCTTGGGAAAGTAGCTCGTGCAGGGCCAAAAGCTGTGCGCCTACCTGGTCTTTGCTGGCTTTATCCAGTTTGGTGACGATGCCGATGATCGGCGTCTTCGGCGCAATGGAGCGCACGTTGTCCAGGATCCAGCGGTCACCCGGGCCAATCTTCTCATCGGCCGGGATGGTCAGGCCAATGACATCCACATCGGCGTAGGTATCCTTGACTACCTCATTGAGGCGCTCACCCAACAGGGTGCGCGGGCGGTGTAGGCCCGGCGTATCCACGACGATTACTTGGGCATCTTCGCGGTGTACCAAGCCACGGATGGTGTGGCGGGTGGTCTCCGGCTGGTCAGCCGTAATCGCAATCTTCTGACCTACCAGGGCATTGGTCAGCGTCGATTTACCGGTATTCGGGCGGCCGACAAAGGACACGAAGCCGGAACGGAATCCTTCCGGGGTGTCGGTGTACTGCGAATAGTCAAGCGGGGCGGCCGCATTCTCGGCGCCTTCCGGCACGGCATCATCGGGGTCTTCTGGAAGACCCTCGAATGCCGCATCAAACTGTGCATCAAAATCAGAACTCATTACCCGCAATAATAGCCCACAGAGCCAAAATCTCCGATTAGTTCACGGCCAATTTCTACCAGCGGTACAGAATAGGGCTAATCTATGGAGAAACCTCTTCTCCCCAGCACAAACCGTGCTGCCTCCCCGGAAAGGCTCCTCCATGCCCCGCACCTCTCCTACGCTCATTTTGAGCGCTGCTCTTACCCTCTTCCTCTCCGCCTGCTCCTCCCCGATTCCGAGCCATCAGCAGAGACGAGCACTACCTCTGCGACGACCTCTTCTTCGTCCGCCACCAGCTCTTCGAGTACGGCCTCTTCTGCCACTACCAGCAGCAGCGAAGAGAGCATGTCTGAAGAACCTGCAAATAGCGTAGCTCCCGAGCCGGAGACCCAGGCCCAGGCTGCAGTAGCGGAGCCGGAATTGCTGTATTGCGATCCGGGAAACCTGACCATCCTCGGTACATTTTCTGACGGCACGCAAAGGCCCACGGATCTGTGTGACACACCCGCACACCGCCGAGCTGCACGCGCAGAAGGAGTGTGCGGAAACCCCAGCGGCCGATACGAATTTCCTGAGGAATATGCAGAGCTGTGCCATTATGATCCGCCCGAGTACCAGTCTGATGGGTCGGACTGGTCAAATTCACCGAACGAGTCGATTCCTGGTTACGATTCGCCTGAGACCACTACCTTTTCCGGCGCTGCTGAATCTGAATCGCCCGAATACTAAAGGGCAGCTTCCGTCCGCCTAAAAGCCCTGCGCCCGTCGAAACGGGTGCAGGGCTTAGGTGTGTTTTAGCGGCGCTTACTTAAACTCGTCCGGCAGCGGGCCAAGCTGCGGGCCGTCCGGGTAGTACTTCCAACCGTCCTTGATGCGGACGTCGTCAGCCCAAGGAAGCTTGTATTCACCCTTGGCCAGGTCCTCGACCCAGGTGAGATAGTTTTCGGTCTTGCCGCCGGGGTAGCCAACGTAGCCGCGGTTGCCCAGGTTGAAGATGTTGTTTTCAAGGCCCCAGTTGATGCGCGCCTTATCGGCCAGTTCTGGGAAGATTTCAGCGGTGACGATTTCACCGGGGTTGCGGTGACCCTCAGAAATCATGTGGCCATCGTAGTTGCAGACGTTGCCCTCACCGAAGTAGTAGAAGGTGTTGTCATAGCCAGCCAGGTTCACCGAAGCAGTGAACATGAGGTTCTGGAAGGCATTGGTCTTATTAGTCATGATCCACTGATCCTGGGTCTGCGTGGAGTAGCCAGAAATGCGGATATAGACATTGGCGCCCTTATAAGCGGCCTCGCGTGCCAGCTCGGGGAACATGCCATCGTGGCAGATATTCACGGCGAGCTTGGAACCCTTGGGACCGTCACATACCGGCATACCCAAATCGCCTGGGTACCACGGTTCGATAGGAGTCCATGGCTGGAGCTTGCGGTAGTGCAGCGCAATTTCGCCATCGGAGTTGATGATGATGGCGGTATTAAATGGTGGCTTTCCTTCCTCATGGTTGGGCTCCATGATGGAGAAGACGCCCCAAACGTCATTTTCCTTACAAGCCTGCTTGAACTGATCTACCTTGGGATCATCGAGACCAATGAGGAATTCATCATAGGACCAAATCTTGGTGTTGAGACCGGAGGAAGAATATTCCGGAAAGACAATGAGATCGAGGTCTGGGTAGCCCGCCTTGGTGGAGGCGACCATGCGACAGATTTCATCCACGCTGGCTTGGACGTCCTCTGGGGTGTTAACCACGGGGACGGGGTACTGAATGAGTGCCATCAAAAGGCCGTCGGGAGAGGCGCTGATGCTTCCGGTACTAGACATGGTGAGCTCCTTCTACTTGATGAGAACGTGACTTCCGCCATATTAATAGGGCATAATGCGCCATACCACTTTTAAGCAGGCGTGGGTGTCTCATATGAGAGACTCGGAAAGTAATACAAGGAGCAGATAAAGAAAGCCGAGCTGAGGCTGCATCCTCAGCTCGGCCAAATCAAGCTAGACCTAGCGTGGCATTACGCCGCAGTGTTGCGCTAGGCAACCTAACCTCTCACTGGATAGGGTCCGCAACAATGGGCTTTCCGTAGAGATTGCCCAGGCCTAAAGCTCCTCCGCGTGGAACTGCATGCGCGGGTGTGCGAATACATCCTGAGACTGGATGAGCTGAAGCTCAGCAGTCTCGGCCTCGTAGGTGTTTTCCAGCAGGTCGTAGACAGAGGAGGCGGTGCGGCGCAAGGACTCCTTAACGTCGCTGGTCTCGGTGTAGTGGCCGGTAAACAAGGCGGCGGTGACATCGCCGGAGCCGTTACGCTTAAACGGCAATAGTGGCGTGGACACTAGGAAGGCGCGGTCGCCGTCAACGGCGAGCATCTCAATCTGGCCCTCTGGGGTCTCGGGACGCTTGACGGAGGTAACCAGAACGGTCTTTGGACCGATTTCCTGCGCCTTCTTCACCGCGGCGAGGGTCTGATCGAGGGTACCGACCTCGGAATCGGTGAGGTAGCCCAGCTCAAATTGGTTGGGGGTGATGATATCGGCAACGGGCACAACGCGGTCACGCAGCAGCGGCGGGATCTCATCGGAGACAAAGCAACCGGACTTAGCATTGCCCATTACAGGATCGCAGGCGTAAAGCGCCTTGGGGTTAGCGGCCTTAATGCGGCGGACGGTTTCCACGATGGCGTCGGCAATGTCGGCGCCGCCCTGGTAGCCAGACAGAATGGCGTCAATCTGTGGGAAGGCACCGCGCTTTTCAATGCCATCGATAATGGAGGTGACATCGCTGGCCGGAATCATCGGCCCGCCCCAGTCACCGTAGCCAGTGTGGTTGGAGAAATTCACCGTGTGGACCGGCCATACTTCATGGCCGGCGCGCTGCAGAGGAAAGACGGCCGCAGAGTTGCCAACGTGGCCGTAGGTGACGTGGGACTGGATGGAAAGGATAGTCATAGGTTTCCATTGTGCTACGCGGCGCACGCGCTCACAAAAGAAAGCGAAAAATTATTCTTCCGGGCGATCTTGTGGTTCTCCCACCGCAGGGATGCCCCCACCAGGAACCTGCTTGTCCAGGTTGGCGCGTTCGGCGGCATCGGGAAAAGCCTTCGGCCCGGAAGGCTTGGGCTGATAAGCCACGCCACGATCGGCCACATCGTCGTACCAATCCGCAAGCAGCTCGTTTTGGCGGCCGAACATTTCCTTTTCCTCGGCCGGAGTGGAGTGGTCATAGCCCAGCAGGTGCAGGCAGCCGTGGACCGTAAGCAGGGCAAGCTCGTGACCTAGGGAGTGCCCAGCGGCATCGGCCTGGCGCAATGCGAATTCGGGGCACAACACAATATCGCCCAACATGGCCGGGCCTGGATCGGCGGCATCCGGGCGGCCGCCACCAGCAATCGCACCGGGGGTGAGCTCATCCATGGGGAAGCTCATGACATCAGTAGGGCCCTCCAGATCCATCCAGCGCACGTGGAGATCCTCGATAGTCTTCAAATCCACGCAGGTAATTGTGCACTCGGCATCGGGGTTGATGTCCATGGCGCCGAAGGCATAAGAAGCGACGTCAATCAGCATCTCCTCGTTGACGCCCTCGAAGCCGGATTCATTGAGAAACTCGATACTCATTCCATTCCCTCGTATTCTGCGGCTTTCTTATTATCAAAGGTCTCATAGGCATTGACGATGCGCCCGACCAGCTGGTGGCGCACCACGTCTTTCGCTCCCAAGTCCGCAAAGTGAATATCCTCCACGTTGCGCAGGATGCGGCGCACGATGCGCAGGCCGGAGACCTGGCCATGTGGGAGGTCTACCTGGGATATGTCACCGGTGACCACGATCTTGGAGCCAAAGCCCAAGCGGGTGAGGAACATTTTCATCTGCGCGGGCGTGGTGTTTTGAGCTTCATCAAGGATGACAAACGCATCGTTCAATGTGCGGCCGCGCATATAAGCCAACGGAGCGACCTCGATGATGCCGGCCTCCATGAGCTTAGGGATCATCTCTGGATCGAGCATGTCCCGCAGGGCGTCGTATAGCGGGCGCAGGTACGGATCAATCTTGTCATTGAGCGTGCCCGGCAAAAAGCCCAGCTTCTCCCCTGCCTCCACAGCCGGGCGGGTGAGAATAATGCGCGAGACCTGCTTGGTTTGCAGAGCCTGCACCGCCTTGGCTACCGCGAGGTAGGTCTTGCCGGAACCGGCCGGGCCGATACCAAAGACCACCGTATTATCGTCGATGGCCTGCACGTATTCGGACTGGCCCACCGTCTTTGGGCGGACGGCCTTGCCACGGCGCTTGACGATGTCCGCCGCCAGCGCCGCCGAAACCGACTGCGGCGCCTCTACCGCCACCATGTCCATCGTGTGCTTGACCGTATCGGTGGATACGGCGTGGCCACGGCGGGCGATGGCTTCGAGCTCGTCGAGGATCTTCGCGGCGCGGGCCACCTCATAATCGGGACCGGTGATAGTAACGACATTGCCGCGGGCAAAAAGGTCCGCATCCAGGCGGTTATTGAGCACGCGCAAGTTATCGTCCGCGCTACCCAGCACGATGCTGACGTAGGCGGAATCTAGCTCACATTTCTTCGTGATGATAGGCACGTGCTTTAGGCTACCAGCGCCGGCTACCACCGCTGGGTGCGCATGCCGATTGCCGCCAGCGCCACCATTGCCGCGCTGGCTGTGCGCAGCACCTCCGGGCCGAGCTTGATAGGCGTGGCGCCGGCCTCCTTGAGGCGATCGAGCTCGGCGTCACCGATGCCGCCCTCGGGGCCGACGAGCAGAACGACATCGTCTGCGAGCGTGACATCCTTGATGGAGGCGGTGGCTTCTTCATGCAGGACAAGCACGGTGGGTGCAGACGCCGAATCGCCGGCGGCACGGTCGCGGCTGAGTTCTTGGACGAGCTGCGGGGTGGTCAGCGGGCCGCGCACCTGGGGGATGCGGGCGCGGCGGGATTGCTTGGCCGCAGAATCTGCGGCCGCCTGCCACTTGGCCACCGCTTTGGGTGCCTTCTTGCCGTCCCATTTGGCCACGCAGCGGTCTGCCTGCCAAGCAATGATTTCATCGGCGCCGGCTTGGGTGGCCAGATCCACGGCGAGCTCGGCACGCTCGGACTTCGGGATGGCCTGCACCACGGTCACCCGCGGGGCGAGAGCAGGTGCGGTGTCGATGGATTCGACTAGCCCTTCCAGGGAGTCCTTACCCGAGGTGGCGGTGATGGTGAGGGTGAGGCGGATACCGGTGCCGTCGATAAGCTCGAGGCGCTCGCCCTCCCCCATGCGCTTGACCGTCACGGCGTGGCGGGCCTCCGGGCCGGAGAAGCTGAAGGCCTCGCCGGTGCGCGCGGCGGAAAGGTCCGGGTGGATGAAGACGGGGAGCGACATTAGCGGCGGAACTTATCGCGGATGCGGCTGAAAAAGGATTCCTCCTGGCCATCGCCGGTGGTGCGCACGCGCGCGCCCTCGTCGCGGGAGTTGCGAATCTTCTCCAGGGACTCGCGGGTCTTGCGGTCCAGGTCCTTTGGCACGACGACGTCCACATGGGCAAAGAGGTTGCCAAAGCCATCGGTGCGCAGGCGGGGCATGCCGGCACCGTCGACCTTGATGGACTCGCCCGGCTGGGTGCCTGGTTCGATATCGATGGTGAGCTCTTCGCCATTGAGCTGGTCGATGGTGAAGTTGGTGCCCAAGGCTGCGTCAATCATCGGCACGCGCACGGTGAGGTTCAAGTCATCGGCATTGCGCTGGAAGACGGGGTGCTCCTCCGTGTGGACCTCAACATAGAGGTCACCGGCTGGGCCGCCGCCGTGGCCGACCTCGCCCTGGGACGCCATGCGGATGCGCATGCCGTCGTTGATGCCGGCCGGGATATTAACGGTAATATCGCGACGCTTCTTCACGCGGCCGTCGCCGGCGCAGTGGTTGCATGGATCGGTGATGACCTCGCCAAAGCCCTGGCACTTCGGGCACGGGCGGGTGGTCATCACGTTGCCCAAGAAGCTGCGCTGCATCTCCTGGATTTCGCCCATGCCATTGCAATTATCGCAAGTAACCGGCTTGGACTTGGACTCAGAGCCGGTGCCGCCGCAGGTATCACACAGCACGGCGGTATCCACGGTGACCTTCTTCTTCAAGCCGGTATAGGCCTCTTCCAAGGTAATGCGAGTGCGCAGCAGGGCATCATTGCCCGGTTGGACGCGGGACTTCGGGCCGCGGGAGCCGCCAGCACCGCCGCCAAAGAACTCGGCGAAGATATCGCCGAGGCCGCCGCCACCGAAGCCGCCAAATCCACCCGCACCGGCGCCACCGCCGCCTTGTTCCATGGGGTCGCCGCCCATGTCCACGATCTGGCGCTTTTGCGGATCCAGTAGGACCTCCTGAGCCAGCGCGGCATCGCGGAACTTCTCAGCCGCGGTTTCATCATCCGGGTTTAGATCCGGGTGATACTTGCGGGCCATTTTGCGGTAAGCCTTCTTAATCTCCTGGTCAGTTGCGTTTTTATCAACACCGAGGATGCCGTAATAGTCACGAGCCACTGTAAGAGATATTCCTTCTAATTCGTCTTGTTGGGGTTAACTTGAAAAAATAATGCGCGGCCAGCTAGTTTACTCGCACTGCTCGCCGGCCAAAATTTCGCTCACATACCGTGCAACGGCAGAGACCTTAGAGATTGTTCCCGAGTAATCCATAAAGGTAGGCCCCACCACGCCAAGGCCGCCGAGCGTGGCCACCTCATCGCCGGTGCCGAGACCATAGCCCGTGGCCACAACGGAGGCTTGGCGCAACTGGTCTTCTTCGTTTTCCTCGCCGATGACCACGGAGACGTTGCCTAGATCCGGCACACGGGCAAGCAGCTTGAGGACGACGACCTGTTCTTCCAACGCCTCAATAATCTTGGGTAAACCTTCCGGAAACTCGCGGGCCACGCGCGTCAGGTTGGAGGCACCGGCCATAATCAGCCGGTCGGAGGGCTGCTCCACTAGGGTCTCGATGAGCGTGGTGGCCACCTTGAGCACATGGTGGCGGATATCCAAGGGAGCGTCATCGACGAGGTGGGCAAGTTCCACGGAGGCGTCGGTAAGCGTCTTGCCTACCAGCGCACTATTGACGATGTCACGCAGGCGGAAGGTCTGGTCCTGGTCAATGATTTCATCGAGCTCCACATTGCGCTGGTCCACGCGGCCGTTATCGGTAATAAGCACCAGCAGCAGGCGCACCGGGGACAGCGCCACAACCTCGCAGTGCTTAACACGCGAGACCTTGAGGTTGGGCAGCTGGACGACGGCCGCCTGCTTTGTCACCTGCGCCAATAGCTGCACCGAGCGACGCAGCACGTCTTCCAAGTCCACGCCGCCTTCCAAAAAACTGAGCATCGCGCGGCGCTCCGGGGTCGAAAGCGGCTTGACCTCATGGAGGGAGTCGACAAAATGGCGGTAGCCCTGCTGGGTGGGCACGCGGCCGGAGCTGGCGTGCTGTTGGGCGATAAGAC
Source organism: Corynebacterium nasorum (assembly GCF_022347325.1). Lineage (NCBI taxonomy): Bacteria > Bacillati > Actinomycetota > Actinomycetes > Mycobacteriales > Corynebacteriaceae > Corynebacterium > Corynebacterium nasorum. The sequence continues at coordinate 195,858 of NZ_JAKRDU010000003.1, read as the reverse complement.
CCTGGGATTCCAGCACGGCCATGTCATTGCGAATCGTGGCCGAAGAAACACCTAACTGGTAGCGCTCCAGCAGCGTTTTAGAACCGACCGGTTCTTGGGAGGCAATATAGTCCGCCACGATGGCGCGCAGGACTTCCTTGCGGCGGGCATCGGTTGAGGTAGACACGTTGTCACTCCTATTCGCTTGGCTCTTTCACGTGCTTTCGAGTTTAGCTGGGACGAGGTTTAGGATTCTTCGGCGACGAGGAGATCGGTGATGATGCCATCGGCCAGCAAGCGGCCGGGCTTGGTGATGCGTACGCGTTCGCCGGCACGCTCGAGCAGTCCGCGGCCTATAAAGCGCTCGAGGGCGGGAGCGGCGTGGGCATCGAGCCAGGTCTCCGGGATGCCCTCGCGCAGGCGCAGGCCGAGCATGATCTTTTCCATGTGGCGGTCGGCCTCAGTGAGCGCTTCGGTTTCCTTAATGGGCAGCTCACCGCGGCCAAGGGCGTCGATATAGCGCGAGGGGTGCTTGACGTTAAAGAAACGCTCATTGCCCAGGTGTGAGTGGGCGCCGGGGCCTGCGCCCCACCAATTGCCATCTACCCAGTAGATGCGGTTGTGCTCGCACTCGCCACCAGGCTTGGACCAATTGGACACCTCGTACCACTCAAATCCTTCCGCTTCGAGGGTGGTAGAAATCATCTCATAGCGCCGGGCCAGCACGTCCTCATCAGGGGCGGGCAAGATGCCTTTGTTGACCTTGCGGGCCATGCGGGTGCCGTCTTCAACAATGAGCGAGTAAGCGCTGACGTGGTCCACACCGGTGTCTAATACGCGGTCTAGCGTTTCGCGTACATTGTCATCCGTTTCGGTGGGCGTGCCATAAATCATGTCCAGGTTGACGTGCTCGAAGCCAGCGGCGCGGGCCTCGCGAGCGGCGGCGAAGGCGCGGCCGGGGGTGTGAGCGCGTTCTAGGACTTGGAGAACGCCGCGGGAAGCGGACTGCATGCCAAGGCTGATGCGGGTATAGCCGGCGTCGGCAAGCTGGGCAAAATACTCGGGAGAGGTGGACTCCGGGTTGGATTCGGTGGTGACCTCCGCCCCTGGTTCCAAGCCGAAGGTGGAGCGGACGGTGTTGAGGATCCGGGTCAGCCCCTGCCCGCCCAGCAAAGAAGGCGTGCCGCCGCCAATGAAGACGGTCTCGGCCGGGCGGCCTACGCGCGCGGCCGCCAACTCCAGCTCGCGGTCCAAGGCATCCAGATAAGGCCCGGTGAGATCGCGCGGGCTGCCGAGCTCTCCTGGGGTATAGGTGTTGAAATCGCAATACCCGCAACGAGTGGCGCAGAAAGGAACGTGGATATACAGCCCGAAGGGTTCAGTCATGGATAAAACCCTAATAGGGCGGGAACAAAATGGCCGAAAGGGGGGTTAAGCATGTAGTATGTTTGCATCTTCCCAAGTAGAAAGGCACCCTCAGTGGAACCTCCCAGTCGATGTCCCTACCTCTTTCTAGGCGGTGGGGAGTAAATCATGTTATCGGCTATTTTGATGATCCTGGCCGGATTTGTAGTCATCGGCCTCATCATCGTCGCGAATGCATACTTCGTGGCCCAGGAATTTTCTTTTATGTCCGTGGACCGCACACAGCTGCGGTCCCAGGCTGCTGAGGGGGATAAGACGGCGCAGCGCGCGCTGGCTATTACCCAGCAGACCTCCTTCATGCTCTCCGGCGCGCAGCTTGGTATTACGATTACCGGCCTGCTCATCGGCTATGTGGCCGAGCCGCTCGTGGGCCAAGGACTGGGCGTCCTGCTCGGCGGCGTTGGTGTGCCGAGCGCAGTGTCTATTACCGTGGGCACCATCCTGGCGCTTTTCATCTCCACGATTGCAACCATGCTCTTCGCGGAGCTTTTCCCCAAGAACTACACCATCGCCGCTCCTATGAAGACGGCGCGCTGGCTGGCCTCCTCCACGCAGCTTTACCTGCGGCTATTCGGCTGGCTCATCCACTTCTTTGAGTACTCTTCCAATGCCATCCTCAAGGTTTTTGGCATTGAACCGGTAGAAGACGTAGACTCCTCCGCCACCGCCGATGACTTGGAATCCATCGTGGATTCCTCCCATGAGGCCGGCGATCTGGATGAGAATACTTATATGGTGCTCGACCGCCTGCTGGATTTCCCTGAGCACGACGTAGAGCACGCCATGATCCCGCGCTCCCGCGTGGACGTCATTGACCCGGACACCACCCTTGGTGAGGTTCGCGAGATGATGTCGTCCGATCACACCCGCTACCCCGTCATCGATGACGAACATAACCCGGTGGGCGTGGTGCATCTTATCGACGTGCTGGGAAGCGACCTTCCCGCCGCCACCAAGGCCACCAGCATCATGCAGGACCCCGTCGTGGTACCCGAGCTGATGCCGCTACCAGATGTCGTGGAAGAACTGCGCGATAGCGAGCAAAAGATGGCCTGCGTCATCGATGAATACGGCGGCTTCGTAGGCATCGTGACCATGGAGGACTTGGCCGAGGAAATCTTGGGCGATGTCACCGATGAGCACGATATCGCAGAAACCGAGGAAATCACCGAGCAGGACGATTCCCACTGGGTGGTAGATGGCGATACGCCCATTGATGAAATCGAGCGCGCCATCGGCCACGACCTGCCTGAGGGCGACTTCGAAACCGTCGCTGGCCTCGTCATCGCCCACTCCGGCGCGTTGCCAGAGGTCGGTGAGGAACACGCCATTCAGCTCGAGGCCGAGCCCGATGATTGGGTGGACCACGATGAGGCGCCCGTGCGCTCTATCCGCCTGCGCGTGCAAGAGGTGGACCGCCACGTGCCCTCCGTCCTTGCCATCGAGCTGGTGGAGGATTACCCCGACCAGTCCGATGATGACGATGAGAAGGAGGATGCATAATGACCGAATCTTGGTGGTTTAACCTCCTCGTTACCCTACTTATCATCGCCGCTTCCGGCTTCTTTGTGATTATCGAGTTCTCCTTGATGGGCGCTCGCCGCCACCGTTTGGAAGAGTATGCGGAAAATTCCCGTACTGCCCGGGCCGGCCTGCGCTCGCTCAATGAACTGACCATCATGCTTGCCGGCGCGCAGCTGGGCATTACCGCCGCTACCTTCGTGCTGGGTGCTGTGACCAAACCGTGGGTCCACCACCTGCTCATGGCCCCGCTAAAAGCTGTGGGACTACCACTGGGCATTGCCGATGTCGCTAGCTTTATCCTCGCCCTCTTCGTCGTCACCTTCCTTCACCTAGTGCTGGGTGAGATGGCGCCGAAGTCTTGGGCGATCGCACACCCTGAAACCGCACTGCAGGTCATCGCAGTTCCCGCGCGCGGCTTCGTGTGGATCTTCCGCCCGCTGCTGAAATGGATCAATGTCATGGCCAATAAGCTCGTGGCCATGGCGGGCGAAGAGCCCGTCGATCGTGCCGGTGCGGCCGGCTACGATGCCGAGACCCTGCGTACCTTGGTCGAGCATTCCCGCGAAACCGGCGCATTGGATGATGACTCCGCCAACCAGATTTCCGATGTCATCGAGTTGGAAAACTCCACCGTTGGCGCCATGGCCCGCGCCCATGGCTCCGAGGTAGTGCCCCTGCCTTCCGACGCCACCGTGGACGATCTCCAGGACCTCGTCGTGCGCAAGAACATCATGCGCGTACTGGTCTTTCCTAAGGACTCCCGCGTTCCCCGCGTAGTCCACGTGCGCGATACCTTGCTGGCAGCTCCGGAGACCCCGGTCCTCGAGTTCTCCCGCCCCGCCCTGTCCGTGTCTTCTTCTACTACCGTGCAAAAGACCTTGGACCATATGCGGGCCCGCAACGAGCAGCTCGTCATGGTGGGTAAGGCCGATAAGGACAATGCCGTGTGGATCCTTACCTGGGATGACATCATGGGCCAGCTGTGGCCGCAGATTACCGAGCAGCTAGACAAGGTCACCCCTCCCCCGGCCGTCTAAGTCCCGCTCGTCCCCGCCCTCGCCCGCCCCTTTTTGCCGGCGCGGGCTTTCCTATTTCCCGCCCTCGCGCAAGTGCAGCCTCTCCACCTTGTGGACAAGTTCGCCCCTGCTTACCCCAGCAGCCACTTTGAGCACTTGACCATCTCAGCCTCCTCGTTATCCACAAGCCCGGCCGTTACTTCCTCGCGCCGGCCAGAAGCGTGTCCTTTGCTTAAAGGCATGACAACACCACTGACCAATATCGATTCCATCCGCGCTAACCACCCCACCTTTTGGACCGACCTGAAAAACGGCACCTACCTTAAGCTCGCACCGCGCATCGCTGTCCGGCGCGATCACTATCATTGCCTCGATTTCCCGTCCCAACTGCGCCTGCGCGCCATTGCCGCCGCTCGCAGTGCCTATACCGCAGTACTCATCTCCAAATCCGCCGCCCGAGTACATGGCCTGTGGGTCATCGCCACGGCCGAGGAACAGATTGAGATGGCACTTCCCACCAATACGCTCCCCCACAAAGACCGCCGCCACCCCGAGCGCATCTACCGCAAGGCTTCCCTGCCTGAACCTGTCCTCGTGGACGGCACCCGCTGTGTTTCCAAAGCCCGGGCGGTTATCGATATCGCCCGCTACCACGGCTTCCGCGATGGCCTCATCGCTGCGGACTCGGCGCTACGCGCCGGGGTAAGCCGGGAAGAACTCACTCAAGAATTCGCCGGCATGGGAAGAGTACGCAATAGCCGCATCGTCCGCGCTGTGATCCACCATGCCTCTGAGCTTTCCCGTTCTCCATATGAGTCCTTTGCCCGCGCCCTTATCATTGAGGCTGATTTCCCGTGGCCTATTTTCTTCAAAGCACAGTTCAAAGCTCTTCCCGGCATCACGACCGCTCTGTGTATCAACAACGCCTACCTCGTTGACATCGTCTCGACGAAGGCGCTGCCCCACCAACGCGAGCGTCACCAGCTCCTACGAAAGGCGGGATTCACCGTCCTTTGTTATTCCCCGAGACAGCTCGTCGACCACCCCGACCGTTTTCTGTCCGACCTCACCGCCACCGTCTCCGCTGGGCAGAAGGCCGCCCGTTCCGCTTAAGTCCGCGGTTTCTACCTGCCGCCACATCTGACTTCCTCTCCCCTATCTTTCCCTCCCCTGCCATTCGCGCTCACCGGCAGCACTTTCGCGACGAAATCTGCCGCGCCGGTGAGCGCGAAGGGAGGGTGCGAGAATATTTCTCGGGATGCGACGCAACAATGACTACAGATCGAAAGAGCCTCCCCGAGAACATGCTCGTGGAGGCTTTACCGATTCCAGCTAAAGACCTAAGAGAATGGTCTTACTGGTTGATGCGCCATGGGACGCTGTTCTTCGGCAGCATACCGTGGGTGTAGAGGTAGTCAACGGCAGACAGGATGCCCAGTACCGTGCCGCCGCCTACGAGTGCCGCAAGGAAAGAGAAGCCGGCTACGGAAGATAGGTCTGCGTCCTTACCATCCTTGCCGTTGATACCGTCGCGACCATCGCGTCCGTCACGGCCGTCGCGGCCATCGCGGCCGTCGCGGCCGTCCTGGCCATCTACGCCATCCTGGCCATCCTTGCCGGGAACAACGACAGCCTCGCTGGTAGAAGGCTCGGTGGACTCCTCAGGAGTGGTTTCTTCTGTGGTAGGCTCCTCGGACTCTTCGGATTCTTCAGAAGTCGGCTCTTCCGCGGAAGTTTCCTCAGCAGAGGTCTCTTCGGTGGAGGTTTCTTGTGCGGACTCGGAAGGGGTGGTCTCTTCAGAGGTAGCTTCTTCGGATGCTGGTGCCTCAGAAGTGGTTTCCTCGGAGGAAGGTTCCTCGGAAGGATCGACCTCGGCAGGCTGATCCTTGGTCTTCTTGCCGTTGAGCATATCGGAGCACAGCTGGCCGGCCGGAGCATTAACGGCCGCCAGATCGGAAGCTGCGGTGGAGATATTGTTCAGGGAGTCTTCGATGCTCTTCTGCTGATCCTTGCTCAGCTTCAGGTCGCCAGCGACGTTCGCACCTGGAACCAAGCCGGCGATGGTAACGGCTGCATTAAAGAGCTTCAAGATAACCTTGGTTCCCTTGCCAAAGGTACCGTCTGCGAACTTGAGCAGGCCGGATACGGTCTTCTTAGCGGCATCCGGGTTGTTCATATCAACATCGGCATCGGCATTATCGATACGTCCGATGGCCATGCCCTGGGCACGGGAAAGGTCCCAGGTAACGGTCTTGTCTTTCTCGCCTTCCTTGACCAGCTTGGCAATGCCATCCCAGGTCTTACCGGAAATCTTATCGATGAAATCGGCCGGAACCAGGTCACCGACTACCGGGATGATTTCCCAGACGGTCTTGATAATCTTCTCGCCGCCATCGTAGAAGGCCTTAGCTAGGGCAAGCTTGAGGTCGAGCAGGTTGCCTTCCTTTTCAGGGGCATCAGTCACCTCACAGACCAGCTGGTCCTTCTTTTCGTCTTTAACCACCTTGACGTTCACGTCGCCATTGGAGGCCTCGGTCTGTGCGAGCTCATCAAGAGAGGTCGGCCTTGCAGGCTTCTCGGGGGCCGGAGTCTCGGTGGCTTCCTCGGCACCATCTACAGCATATGGGGTGATGGAATCGGCGGCATCGTCTTCCGCGTCGAGTTCTTTCATCGCCTTATCGCCGGCGTTGTTTTTCTCGAGCAGATTGCCTTCTTCATCGAATTCGATGCCATTGAGGCTTACGGTATCGTCGGTGGTCTTTTCTTCGACGAAGGTAGTGTCCTCGGCAGCGACGGCGGTAGGAACAACGGTAATCGAAGAGAAGGTGGCTACGGCCACTGCGCTGGCAATGAGGCGAGAAGTTCGGCGTGCGCCCATGGTTTGACTCCCTGTAGATATGGTTGAAGAATTTAATTGCGCGCGCCGCGTGTGGATGATGCTAGGGCACGGCGTTCGCGTGGACGGAAAATACCTTACAGCGCACTAAGAGTATTTTCTACTTAAATTTTAAGGGTGACCTAGCAACAACATCGCTGGCCACAGGACCAACCAGCTGAACAGGCATAACGTGGACCATCTGAAACGGCTGTTAACCTAAAATTCTCCTAAATGCCTACCCGAATTGGGGCAGATCCCTCCGGAAATCCACGCATAAATCCACTGGAAACTTCAACGGCCACCGAGAGAGGGAATCTCGGTGGCCGTGAACATCCCCTTGTCTAAAACAAGGAAGCCTCAATAATTTATGCAGTTGTAGCCCGGCGAGCCGCCTCGCGCTTGGCGCGAACCTTTTCCACCACCGCCGCTACGCGGGCACGCTCCTCCAAGAACTGCGGCGGGTTATGCCCTCGCATCGTGCGCACATAGGCCGGGTGGGTATCAAGCACCGTGTGCTTCCACGCTTGCACCGCGATGAGGGCGGACTCGCCGGTGCGCTTGTACAGGTGCGGCAGGGAGACCATGTCGAGGTTGCGGGCCACGGCGTCGGTTTGCGCAAGCACGTACTCGACTACCTCGCGCAGGTAATCCGCCACGGCCTGGGTACGGTAACGCAGGGACTGGGCCAGCTCGTGCACCACAATGGGCTTGGAGATGGGGAATCGCTCATCCAGCAGGCGCGGGGTGAGTTGTTCCGGCTCTTCCACGTCGTTCACACCGGAAGAAGCGGCGGAAATCGTGCCGGAGCGCACGCCGGAAACCAATGCTTGGCGCAGGCCCATCAGCTCGCCTACACACCGGCCGGAATCAACGCGAGCATCTTCGACGATATCGCCCAGCTCAGCCAGGCAATCCATGCACAGCTCTTCGTCCCAATCCTCGATGGCTTCAATGAGGTGCTCGAGATATTCTGCGACTTCGTCGCCGATATTATAAATCTCTTGCGTAAGCTCGCGGTGGCGCAGCTCGGCGGCGATTTTGTGCATTGGCTTCGAGCCACTCCTTCCACGGTCCCATTTCTAACCTCTAGTAGAGGTTGAGGTTTGCTGTAACGCTTCACGACTCTATGCGAGATCCACCGCCACGGGCGCGCGACACTCCGAAGCCATTCACAGGTTTATGGCAGGTTCGCCCGCCCAGAGCAGAGGGCGGCGGGGTGAGCTGCACAAGGGGCGTCGCCAAGCAGGGCAAAAAGAAACACCCGAGGACATGTCCTCGGGTGTACCCATCGCACAGACTAGCGCTTGTACAAATGCTCAATGGCCGCGGCATAACGCTGCGCTACCACGTTGCGCTTGACCTTCATGGTGGGGGTCAGCTCATTTTCTTCCTCAGTAAGGTCAGACTCAAGGATGTAGAACTTCTTGATGCCCTCCGCGTGGGAGACGGTGGCATTGACTTGGTTGATGGCGTCCTGCAACTCCGCGCGCAGGGTGGGGTCGGTGGCTAGCTCACGCATCGAGCGGTTTTCCGGAATATTGTGGTCCAGCTTCCAGCGCTTCAAAATATCCGGATCCAGGGTCAGCAGCACGCCGACAAAAGGCTTGCCATCGCCTACCACCATGGCCTGGGAGATAAGCGGGTGCCCGCGCAGGATATCCTCCATTGGGCCGGGCGAAACATTCTTGCCGCCGGCCGTAACAATCAGATCCTTCTTGCGGCCGGTAATAACGAGCTTGCCGTCTTCATCAATCTCGCCCAAGTCACCGGTGTTGTACCAACCATCCTCGAGGGCTTCGGCCGTTGCCTCCGGGTTATTCCAGTAACCGTGGAAGACGATATCGCCCTTGATGCAGATTTCGCCTTCATCATTGATGCGGAAGGTCACGCCACCCATGGGCGGGCCGACGGTGCCGATGGACTGGTCCACAAAGTCCACCGCGGCCGCGGCGGCGACCTCGGTGAGGCCGTAGCCCTCATAGACCGGGATACCAATGCCGCGGTACCAGTGCAGCAGGTCATGGCCCATGGCGGAGCCGCCGGTAATGCAGTAGTTCACGTTGCCGCCCACGCCCTTACGGATGGTGGAATAGACCAGCTTGTCAAAGACCTTGTGCTTGGCCTTCAGCAGGCGATCCGGGCCCTCCGGCTTGTCCAAAGCCTTGGAGTATTCGATGGCGACCTTTTCGGACTGCTCAAAGAGCAGGGTCTTGATGCCAGAATCGGCGGCCTTAGCAGCGGCAGAATTGCGCACCTTTTCAAAGACGCGCGGCACACCCAAAATGACGTTCGGGCGGGAGCGGGCGAACTCGATGGAAATGGTGGAAAAGTCCGACCAGTGGTTCTGGGAGGCACCGCGCATGGCCACCGCAATGGATACCGCGCGGGCAAAGACGTGCGCCAGTGGCAGGAAGGTCAAGGTATGGCTGCCCGGGACGGCAAAGATACCAATGGGATTGGTGCACAGGCCGCGGGTCTGGGCCAGCCAATTGCGGTGGGTGAGGATGCAGCCCTTGGGGCGGCCGGTGGTACCCGAGGTATAAACCAGGGAGGCCAGGTCATCGGTGGAAGTGGCCTTGATGCGGGCGTAGACCTCCTCCGCGGCCACGCCGCGGCCCTCGAACTTGAGGGTGTCAATGGCAGAGGAGTTGATTTCCAATACGCGGCGCAGCTGCGAAGGAGAGCCCTTAAGGTTGGGCTCGCCATCTTCTTGCAAAACCAGGTTTTCTACCAGTTCGGAGTGCTCGCGGGTTTCTGTAATGGCCAGCACTGCGCCGGAGTCCTCAATAATCCAACGCACCTGGGAGGCGGAGGAAGATGGGTAGACCGGCACGGAGGCGGCTCCCGCGGCCCAGATGGCAAAATCCAAAAGGGACCACTCATAGCGGGTAGCAGAGATGAGAGCGACGCGGTCCCCCTGCTGCACGCCAAGGGCGATAAGCCCTTGGGCTACTTCAAAGACCTCATCGATGAATTCTTTGCCCGTTACATTGACCCACTCGTAATTTGCTGGGCGGGTAAACATGACGCCGTGCGGACGCTTCTTCACGGTGTCCATCAAGGCGGTCAGGCAGGTTTCGCCCGGCTCGATAGTAAATTGCGCCGGGGTATGCACTTCTTGCAGGGTCACGCGGTGTCCTTTCGAACAGCTAATTATTAATCTCCGCCTACTGTACCAATCTGTTTCGCAGCAGGCGCGTTGCACCCGTGGCACAATGTGGCCTGTGACTACCCGCGACTTGCTTGAAGAACTCGCTCAGCGCCACGGCGTGGCCACCAGCTATACCTCCCAGTCTGGTTTCCCCGTCCACGTTGCTGAAGACACTATTACCTATACCCTGCGCGCTTTGGGCGTGGCCATCGATGACAATCCGGACGATGCGGCGCTAACGCAGCTGCTTTACGACGACTACCTCACCCGCTCCTCCCAGCCCCTTCCCCACTGCGTCGTCGCACCCCAGGGTCAGGAGCGCGGGTTCGTTGTCCATGTACACGCCGGCGCTGCCGCCAACGTACACATCGAATTGGAAGAAGGCGGCACCCGTGAGGTCTACCAAGATCGCAACGACGCCCCAGACGCAGACGTCGATGGCACGCTATGGGGCGAGGCCAGCTTCCATATCCCTGGCGATCTGCCGCTGGGCTATCACGAGCTGGTGCTGGAGTCAGAGGGCATCGGCAAGCATGCCTGCTCGCTGATTATTACCCCGGCGCGCCTCACCACGGCCGATGAGTTTGTCGAGCACCCGATTAGCGGCGTGATGGCGCAGCTTTATTCGGTGCGCTCGGAGTCTTCTTGGGGAATAGGTGATTTCCAGGATTTGGGGCAGCTGGCTGAAACGCTCGCGCCGCACGCGGACTTTTTGCTGGTCAACCCGCTGCATGCGGCCGAGCCGTTGCCGCCGATTGAGGATTCTCCTTACCTGCCCACCACGCGGCATTTTATCAACCCGCTCTACCTGCACATCGAATCCATCCCGGAGCTCAAGCTGTTGCCGGAGGACTTACAAGATGATGTGCGCGAACTGGCCGAAGAGTTTCGCCAGCGCAACCGCAGCGCGGAGGAGATTGAGCGCGACACCATTTTTGAGGCCAAGCTGCAGGTGCTGCGCGAGCTTTTTAATTACCAGCCCACTCCGGAGCGCGAAGAGGCCTTCGTGCGCTACGCCCGCGAAGAGGGCCGTGGCCTGCGCGATTTCGCTGCCTGGTGCGCGCAGCAGGATGCCGCAGCGCAATCGGGCCAGCGCCATGCCGAGGGCTTGGATACGGACAAGCTCACGCGTTTTTATTCTTGGCTGCAGTTCCTGTGCGATGAGCAGCTGGCCGCCGCCCAACAGCGTGCGCTCGATGCCGGCATGCGCCTAGGCCTGGTCACTGACCTGGCGGTGGGCGTGCACCCGGGTGGCGCCGACGCGGTAAATCTCACCGAATACTTGGCACCGCAGTGCTCGGTAGGCGCTCCGCCGGATGACTATAACCAGCAAGGCCAGGATTGGTCGCAGCCGCCGTGGCACCCGCAGCGCTTGGCCGCCGCCGGCTATGCCCCGTGGCGGGAGATGCTTTCCACCGTGCTGCGCCATGCCGGCGGCGTGCGCGTGGACCACATCTTAGGGCTTTTCCGCCTGTACTGGATCCCGCGCATGGCCAGCCCGCTGACGGGCACCTATGTCTCTTATGATTTTGAGGCCATGGTGGGCATCTTGGCTCTGGAAGCGCAACGCGCTGGTGCCGTGGTCATTGGTGAAGACCTCGGCACGGTAGAGCCGTGGGTACAAGACGTACTCGCCCAGAAGGCGGTCCTGGGTACATCCATCGTGTGGTTTGAACACGACGATGATGACTACTCCCCGCTGCCGCAGGAGAAATACCGCCAGCTGGCGCTGTCCTCAGTCAATACGCACGATCTGCCGCCGACCTTGGCCTACCTGCGCGGCGATCATATTTCGCTACGCGCGCACCTAGGCGTGCTTACCCGCTCGGTGGAAGAAGAGCAGCGCGATGACATCGAGTGGCAGGCCCGCGTACTCGCAACCGTGGCGGACCGTGGCCTCTTGCCACAGCGCGATTACCTCGTAGATCCGGCAGAGCGCGCTTCTCGCGGCGCGGAGGAGGATATAAGCGAAGCGCTGCATCGCTATATCGTAGGTACACCTTCGGCTCTTGCGTGCACCAGCTTGGTGGACATGGTGGGTGATGTGCGGGCACAAAATCAGCCGGGTACCACGCACGATTTTTATCCCAATTGGTGCGTGCCGCTATGTGATACCAACGGCGCTCCCCTGCTCATTGAGGATCTTCCTAGTCTGGAATTCTTCCAGCGCTTAGAGGCCACCAGCCGGAAAGCATAAAGCGGAAGGCCTAACGCTGGGCCTAGGCGCTGGTGCGGGGTGGAGCAGGTTTAGGTCCACAGGCCGATCAGTGCGACGACGATGACCAGCGATATCATCGTCCACAAGGTGAGCGAGACGCGGGATTTGGGCAGGGCGCGCTTGCGCTTTCCGGGCTGTTGACCAGGCGTGGCCGCCGAGGTAGAAGACTGGCCGGCGCGCTTGGCTTCGGGGTCCCAAAGTCCCTCGCGGGGGTTAGCGCGCAGCTCGGCGCGCTCTTGCCGTGCGCGCTCGATATTTTCCTCAGCCATGGTGGTCTACTTTAGTGCTGTGGCTGCGTTGCTGGGAAATCATGCGTTTGCCTCGGTTGGCTATGTAGTCGACCACCCACATCAGGCACCACGCTACGACCACCATGAGCGGCACGGCGATGGCCACCACGATGACCATTTGAATCCACACGGGCGCCTGCACCAACAATTGCGATAGCGTGCTGCCCAAGCTCGTCAACCACTCCATGGCTACTTATCCTACTTGCTCGCGGTAGTCTGGCTGACATGTCGAGCGCCCAGATTCCTGTTACCGTCGCCACCGCTTCCGGCCGGATCACCGGCGTACGCCGAGATGGCCTGCACTATTTCCATTCGGTGCGCTATTGCAACATCCCCAGCCCCTACTCTCCTGCCGAGCCATATGATCGCAGCGTCGATCAGGATGCCCGCGAGCCGCACCCAGAAGATATTGCTTTGTCCATTACCACTCCTGCCGATGCCAACGACTGCCCTGTGGTGGTCTATGTTCACGGCGGGCGCTACGAGCACGGATCGCACGAGGATCCGCGGCTTTCGGGGACAAAGAATGCCCGTCACGGTGTAATCCAGGTCAACGTGGGTTATCGGGTCGGTTTGGCTGGTTTCGCACGCTTTGACGGCGATGAGGCGGACCGCTACCGCGGCATCGATGACTGCCTCCTAGCTTTGGAATGGCTGCAGCACAATATCGAGGCCTTTGGTGGCGATAAAACCAATATCACCTTGGTAGGCCAATCCGCTGGGGCGGCAATAAGCTTGTGGCTCGCACGCCGCGATCACTTCCGGGGCGGCTTCCGCCGCGTGCTGGCGCTGTCACCGGTATTCCCGCGCGACCGCTTCGAGCACCGCGTCACCGACCTGCGCAAAGCTCTAGGCGTGCCGGTCACGCACCAGGCTCTAGAAAAAATGGACCCAGAATCGCTGGCCAAAGGGTATGCCAAATTCCGCAAGAAATATCGCTTCGATGTCGCGTTGGGCCCCGCGCCACTGCGGGCCGAAGAACTGGCGGATATCCCTATCGTGGTGACATCTACCCGCGATGAGTTCTATGACATGCCCCAAGCCCAGCGCATTGACAAGATGGCCCTGGCGGGCTTTATTACCAGCTATCTTTCGCCCAAGTTTGGGATTTCGCAGGGGCGCTTCAAGCAGTGGCGGCAACTGGCGCATTATGTGGATCCGCAGCGGCCGATGGGCCGGCTCATCGGTGATGCCGCAGTGCGCCGTTGGACCGCCCAGGTAGCCGAGTATGCTCCAGGACCTACGTGGATGATGGAATTTACCCGCACTAATGCCCCCGCAGTGCACTGCGCCGAGCTCGGCCCACTTTTTGGCGGCAATGGTAGCGAAGGGGAAAACAACGCCCCCGCCGAAGCGCTCAACGAGTGGCTACGCCATTTTGCCACCACGGGTGAGCCCGGATTCCCCAGCTATGGCGATGACCACCAGGTGCTGGAATTTGACCTCGATACGGGCGAGCGTCGCCTAGCCTATGCCACCTTGGACTATGTGGCCGCGGCCTTTTATAACGACGAGGAGCTGTAATTACAGCGCAGCACGCAGCTTTTCGTCCGCTAGCTCATCAATCATCCACGGACTAAAGACACCAGGCATGGCATCGGCGGCAGCAAAAAGCCGGGCCGGCTCGACCCACTGGTAGGAATCTACTTCCTCGGGATTGGGCTCCCACTGCGCATCGGGGGCAAGCTCGACGGTAAATACCGGGCAGATTTCGTTTTCTACCGTGCCTGAAGAATCCACCGCGCGATAAGAAAAATCCGGCAGGATTAGCCGCGGGGCGGATAGATCTGAAGGCGCGATGCCTAGCTCAAAGGAGGCGCGGCGCAGTACCGCAGCCGTATTCTCCTCGCCGGGAGCGGGGTGGCCGCAAAAGGCATTGGTCCACACGCCAGGCCAGGTGAGTTTGCTCAGCGCGCGGCGCGTGACTAGCACCTTGCCGCCGCAGGTTAGCCAGGCGGAGAAGGCAAAGTGCAGCGGGGTATCGGAGGTATGAACTTCGGCCTTGGGAGCGGTGCCGATGGGTTCGCCCGCGGCAGAGGCCAAGACTACAAGTTCCGTCATAGATTAAGGTCTCCTACCCAGGTCACGTTGCCTACGTGGAGGCGGGCATTCCACAGGTTGCCAGGAGTAACGTCGTAGCGGTATTGCAGATTCACCGAGGCACCCGCTCCCAACGGGTGGTCGAGTCCTGGTGGCTCCACATCCGGGGCAGACTGCTCGTCATAGGGCAAGGAATTAATCTTGGCCCAGCCACCATTGCCGTCGGCGCGCTCGAGGGTGGGATCTTCAAAGGCGTCGACCGGCAAGGGAACGTCGTTTTCATTCTTCAGCAGGATGGTCACTACGGAGCCGCCGGAATTGTTATCGGAATACACTCCCTGCAGTTCCCAGCTCACGCCCAAGCCCTTATCCTTTACCGGCTCGGCAAGGTTAGAAGTGACCTCTTTGTCATCGGTGTCCTTGGCCTCGTACGGGGCTTCTTCGGAGCTGGAGACGGTGATATTGTCCCCGAGCCCTGTTTCTTCCGGCTGGAGAACACTACATCCGGTCAGGGTCACGGCGAGAGCGCTGACCACGCCTGCGCCGAGTATGTGAGATTTTTTCACCGTGGATGGATCCTTTGCACGCGAAGATTGTTGTATTTCTGCACAAGTACCTTAGCCTAATCTTTCCGGAACTTAGGCATTTACTCCCGTGAACCCCGCATGTGGCATACTAGGCAGTCGCTTAAATCTCCCCTCCCCTAAAATCGCGCACTACCCGCCTTTTTGAATTGAGTGTGGCTTTATGAATTCCATCTTGCGCATTACTCGCAGTGCTTCTGCCCTGTGGCCCTATTACTTGGGCGTGCTACTAGCTGCCACGGTCACCGCAGTCCTAGCACTGATATCGCCCTTTTTGACGCGCCACGCTACCGATACGATCGTAGAGGCGCTGCAGACGGACGCCCCGGCCGGCGATGCACTGCGCACAGTGCTGTTATTGGCTGTGGCGCTTTTTCTTGCCGACGCCGCCAATGCCCTCTTCCGCAATATTGGTGGCTACATCGGCGATGTCATGGTCTCGCGCCTGCGCGAGATTTTGTCTACCCGCTACTTTGCCAAGCTGCTCGCCCTCCCGCAGGGCTATTACGATAACCAGGTCACCGGCACGATTATCGCCCGGTTGGATCGCTCGATTGCCAATATCACGCAGTTCGTGCAGTCCTTTGCCAATAACTTCTTCACGATGATCATTCAAACCCTCGCGGTATTAGCCATTACCGCGTGGTTCTACTGGCCGCTGGCCATCCTGCTGGCCCTCCTCTTCCCGGTATATATGTGGCTCACGGCGCTGACCTCGAAGCGCTGGCAGAAATTTGAGGCCATTAAAAATGAGAATATTGACCAGGCTAATGGACGCTTTGCCGAGGTCATAGGCCAGGTCAAGGTGGCCAAGTCCTTTGTGAGCGAGACCCGCGAGCTCTTCCACTTTGCTACGCGCTACCGCACCGTGGTGGATACCACTAAGCCGCAATCGCGCTGGTGGCACATGATGGATACCTTCCGCGGTCTGGCCATGGCGTTTATCTTCCTAGGTATCTACGGCGTTATCTTCTGGCGCACGCTGGAGGGGCATTTTTCCTTGGGCGATATGGTCATGTTGCTGCAGATGGTCTCCAGTGCGAAGCAGCCGGTCTTTATGATGAGCTGGATTGTCGATACCGCCCAGCGCGCAATAGCCGGTTCGAAGGACTACTTCAAGGTAATGGAAGAAGAGCTCGAGCCCACCGCCCCGCGCGAACTGGTGGCCGCCACCACTGGTTCGCATACCCCGCAGCTGGATCTCACGCCGGTTCGCCCGCTGGAGCCTACACCCGGCGCGCCGGTGTTTTCCTTTGAGCACGTTTCCTTCGCCTATGAGGAGGGAAAACCCGTGGTGGAGGATATTTCCTTCGCGGCCGCTGAGGGCCATAAGGTAGCGCTCGTGGGCGAGTCCGGCGGCGGCAAGTCGACCTTGGTGAACCTGCTTTTGGGCCTATACCACCCCTCAGAGGGGCACCTCGATGTGCTAGGCCACCGGGTAGACGATCTCACTGCTTCGCGCCTGCGCGCCTCGGTGGGCGTGGTCTTCCAGGAGTCTTATCTTTTCTCCGGCACCATTCGCGAAAATATCGCCTACGGCAAGCCGGGTGCCACGGAGGAAGAAATCGTGGACGTCGCCAAGCGCGCCAATGCCCATGAGTTTATCCAGGCTTTCCCGGATGGCTATGACACCGTTATTGGTGAGCGCGGTCTGAAGCTTTCCGGTGGGCAGAAGCAGCGCGTCTCCGTTGCCCGCGCCATGCTGAAAGACGCCCCCATTTTGGTATTGGACGAGGCCACCTCGGCGCTTGATACCAAGTCCGAGCGCGCCGTGCAGGCCGGCTTGGATGAGCTGATGAAGGACCGCACCACGCTCATTATTGCCCACCGGCTGTCCACCATTGCGGACGTCGATACCATCATCACCTTGGACCGCGGCCGCATCGATGAGATGGGCTCGCCGGCCGAGCTGGCGCAGTCCGGCGGTATCTATGCTGAACTGCTCAAACTCACTCAATCCACCTCGGCCGCAGACCGCCGCAGGTTGAAAAAATATGGCTTTGTCTCCGGCCACGCCTCCGAATCCGAGGAGGAAGAGGAGGCAGATGTCTAGGAGCCTGCACCGTTCAGGGAAGATAAGCCAGTTGAATAAAAGCGCATAAATGCGCTGGGGTGGCCGCGGGCTTCACGTTATGGTTGTGGCCATGGAGTTTCCTAGCCTAGAAGAATTGCAAGCCCGCGGAACCCGCAAGTGGACCGTCTTCGAAGAAGATGTGTTGCCACTGTGGATTGCGGAGTCCGACTTCCCCACCGCGCCCGCCATCAAGAAGGCGTTGGAAGAAATGGTGGATAGGGAAACCTTCGGCTATACCCCAGCACCCAAGGCCTCAGGACTGCGCGAGGCTGTAGCTAATTTCTATGACACACGCTATGGCTGGCGCCCCAACCCGGAGCACATTTTCTGGATTGGGGATGTAGTGCGGGGTCTTTTGCTAGGAGTGCAGTACTTTACCCGCGAAGGTTCCCCGGTCATCGTGCCAGTGCCTTCCTACCCTCCGCTGCTGGAGCTGCCGCGCACCGCTGGCCGCGAAAAGATCGAGACCAGCCTAGAGCTCGATGATATTGAGCGCGCCTTCCAGCAGGGCGCTGGCTCTATTTTGCTAGCCAACCCTTATAACCCACTCGGCCGTGTCTTGGACGAGGACTACCTCACCGGCTTGGTAGAACTGGCGGAAAGATATGATGCCCGCATCCTGGCCGATGAAATCCATGCCCCGCTGGTCTATGAGGGGCGGCATATCCCGGTGGCGTCGCTGAGCGCGGCGGCTGCCGAGCGCACCATCACGGTAACCGCTACTTCCAAGGCTTTTAATACTGCCGGGCTAAAGTGCGCGCAGATTATTTTCTCCAATACGTCCGATGTACACACGTGGAATGGCCTTACTGGGGTGGCCAAGGATGGCACGGGCACCTTGGGTGTGCTTGCTGCGGAGACTGCCTACCGCGAGTGCGGCGACTTCCTCGATGAAGAAATAGCGTACCTGCGGCAGACCCGCGATTGGTTGGTGGAGGAGCTGCCACAGCGCATCCCTGGTTTAAAGACCAGCAAGCCGGAGGCCACCTACCTGCTGTGGTTGGACTTTGCTGATACCGCCATCGGCGGCAATCCACAGCCGGCCAAATGGCTGCGGGAGAATGCGAAGGTCGCGCTCAATGAGGGCGATACCTTTGGCACCGGCGGTCCGGGACATGCGCGGTTGAATTTCTCTACCTCGCGCGAGATTTTGGAGGAGGCACTCGACCGCATGGAGCGTGCCTTCGCCGCACTCGATTAAGCCGGCCCGGCTGGGTCAACCATGTATTCTGCGTCACCCCCACACTTTGATTTCTCACCATGTGGGCGGTAATGTCTCATTACACGAACAGGCGTGACCCGCCACCTCGGACCACGAAGACGCACCCCACCCTGCCACCACCCCTCGGCAGATTGGGGAAAGCTTCCTCGCATTCTAGCTGTACATGGAAAATTAAGGAGCCACCATGGCTACCCCAGTCGCGTCAAGCACTGCAAAGCCCGTCGCCACCATCGTAATTGCGTCGCTAATGCTGTTTTCGATGTTCTTCGGCGCCGGCAACCTCATCTTCCCACCCATGGTGGGAGTTTCGGCCGGCACCAATTTTTGGCCTGCCGTCCTCGGCTTCCTCGCCGCCGGCGTGCTCCTTCCGGTCCTAGCCATTGTCGCCGTCTCCATTTCGGGCCGCTCCGTGCGCGACCTGAGCTCCAACGGCGGCGCGCTTTTCGGCCTCGTCTTTTCTGTAATGGCCTACCTTGCCATCGGCGCGTTCTACGCCCTGCCGCGCACCGGCGCCGTTTCCATGGAAACCGCCATCACCCCACTGCTGGGCTGGGAGGGAACCATGGCCAATGGCATCTTCAATGCGGTCTTTTTCCTCATCGCCCTAGCACTGTCCTGGAAGCCGAACTCCATTATCGATACCTTGGGTAAGTTCCTCACCCCGGCTTTGGTGGCGTTGTTGGTTATCCTCATCGCCTTGGCAGCTTTCAACAATCCCCGCGATCCCCAGACCCCTACTGCGGACTATACTTCTTCCCCCATGGTCACCGGCCTTTTTGAGGGCTATAACACCATGGATGCCATTGCGGGTCTGGCCTTTTCCATCGTCATTGTCGGTGCTTTACGTTCCAAGGGCTTTAAGACCAAGAAGTCCTTGATCAATGGCACCATCACCGCCGCTCTGGTTGCTGGCGCTTTGCTGGCCGCTATCTATCTGGGCTTGGCGTGGGTAGGCCAAACCATTCCCAATGGCCAGTCCTATGAGTCTGGAGCGCCCCTGCTTGCCGACGCCGCAAATCTCACCATGGGCACCATCGGCCAGGTCGTCTTCTCCGCCATCGTCATCCTGGCCTGCATGACCACCGCGGTGGGCCTTATCACCTCCACCTCTGCCTTCTTCGAAATGCTGCTGCCCAAGGTCAAGTACCACGTCTGGGCCTGCCTCTTTACCGCACTGTCCATTCTCTTTGCCTTCCAGGGGCTGGAGACGGTGCTGTCCATTGCAGTGCCCTTCATTACTTTCCTGTATCCACCAGCTATTTCCCTTATCTTCCTCACCCTGATCCAGCCAGTGGTGAAAAAGTCCGTGGTCTTTTATTGGACCTACCGTTTGGCACTGTGGGTATCGGTGCTGTGGTCGGCCTTGTCCGTTATCGCAGCTCAGGGCTGGGGAACCGACGCGCTCGATCCCCTCTTGAGCTTGGCTCCTGGCCAGTCCGTAGACCTCGGCTGGATCGTCCCTACCGCCATCGCGGCAGTCATCGGCCTCGTTGCCGATATCGCCACCAAGGCAGGCGAGAAGCACGAGGCCGCCAACCCACCGGCAACAGAGCCGGCGGAGGCCGACGCCCTCGCTGAGGCTTAGTCTTTTATTCCTGCCCTACCCCCCACTGTGGCGTATGCACCCAGGCCCCGCGGTCGAGGAGATTCCAAGGCGGCTTCGCGCGGCCTCGGGGTGTAGGGACAGTGTGCGCCGCTGATGTCCTCAGTGGGTTTGGATTATGAGCGCCCCGTCCACAGTAGGTTTAACAATCACGGCGTCCGCTTGGTAGTTGCCGACTACATCGCGCGTTCGACACCGATGTCGAGGCGCTTGTCAAGGCGCTGACCGCCTCTGAGCTCGGGGCCAAACTCGTGCCACCGGTGGCTGCTACCGCCACCCAAGACAGTGGCAACAAGCTAGCGCAGTTCGTCTAAGGATGAAAATGGCTCCTCGGTCGAGCTGCCATGCAAGGGCACGCGTACCCAAGGCGATTTGCTTTTGGCGAGTAGCTCGGTGAAACGTTCTGTTTGTTTCTTCATCGCCGCGGCGACGTCGAGCTCGCCATCACATGCCCAGATCATTCTTCCCCACCAGAAGCTCGCGGCGACGTCGGCCCACGAGACGAAGTGGTGCTGTAGCGCCGCCACGGCCCTATCTGAAATCTGCAGAAACTCTTCTGGCGAGATCCATCCCAACTCCGTTGCTGGTCCACCGACGTTGTGAACTCGGATAATGTCCCATGCACGAGTAGTCGTGGGGAGTGCCGGAGCTGTTGCCGAGACAAAGCTTTCCGAACGCAATAACCGAACGAGATGACGGAACTTATGTTCTGCGCCGCGCGTATCTACACCCGTTCCAGCGAAGAAATCTTTGAGAAACTCGACCTTTTCCTCGATTTCCGCCGCAAGTTCGCGTTCTGGAACATCCTTCACGGCGTAAGCAAGCGGTAATAGAAAATCATTTTCCACATGCTGGCCACCCGCGAGGAAATGATCAGTAGCCTGATGAGCCTCCTGCACACCGGTTACCCCATAGCTTTGCTCAAGGAATTCTTTGTACTGCTCAGCCGTCACCTTGCCGATCTCCTTACCCCCTAACGGAGTCGCAAACGATTTATTTTCCTTATACACCATCCCCCACGAGTGACGGCGCACCTCATCTGCACTCGGCTCCGGTTCCGGCCATGGGAATTTGGCAAGCATGTAGTGCGTAGAATCATCAAACTTTGCTGACGTGAACGTTGGGCTCATAACCCAACAAAGTACCGAGAATTTAACCTAGAGTCAGTGGATCCTCCGAGAGTACCCCCATATTTGGGTTATTTTATGTGCTAATTTGACAGTCCCAAGTCACAAATTTAGTTGGATTGTTAACCTCGATTGCATGACAGACCCCCAAACCGCATTGACCGACCGACCAGACCTCGGTGCTGCACTTGAACGTGCCGGCGATTCCGAGATCTTGCGCGCTGCCGCCGTGGCCGTTGTGGAAGGCCTTGGTGTCGACGAGATCGTGCTGGAAGCCGCCACTACGAAAGCCAGTGGGGTGGACGGTGCCGCTTTTGTCACCAACCGAAGGATTCTAGTATCCAGCAACAAAAAAGACCCATCTCATTTTGAATTTCTTGAGCTTGACAACCTCGGAAACGTCATTGCCCTGCCTTACGAAGGCGGTTGGGCCGTCGTGGCACAGCTCTACGCCACGTACAAAGTGTGGAGTGGTTTCACTGAAAAAGCGGCAGAGCGTATGCAGTTTGCTGCCCAGTGGGCCCTGACAGCAGGCAGGGAAGCACGGACGGAAGCCTCGCGCTCGGTGTCTTCCACGGACCTCTTCAAACGATGGAAGGAAAACAAGAATCGACTCAATCGCAATAGCTTAGAAGAGCATGTTGAGTCGATGCGTTCCCTATATTCCGACATTGATTCACGGTGGTGGACTGAATAATGAACCGACTTGCATACCCCGGTTCGCCCGACCGGCTTAATGGGGCAGAAGATACGTCACACATCAAGCGCTCCTCATCGAAAGCGGAGAATACCTATCGCTTATACATCGAGCACGGGTCGTTGCCAAGTAAAGGTGCGTCTCCAGCGACTGCGACAGGCGCTCGCGGCAATGGCGGGTCGTCAGGTCTCAGCACCAAGAAGCAGCTATTGCTTCTTCCGGTAGTGATAGCCGTCATCGTGATGTTAGCGATTGCCTATTTTGCAGCCAAAGACGCGCTCTCTGGTTCCAAATCCGAGGAGTCCGCTCCTCCGGAACAGCCCGCTGCTGACGCACCCGCTGATTCCGGTTTCGCCAACGATAGCGCTAATAACGAGACCGGAGAAAATACCACGGGCGACACGCTGAGCGACCTTACTCCTGCTGACCAAGTTCCCGAACCGATTGCTGACTTCGCGAAGTACTGCACGGACTATGACGTGCAATTTAACTACTACGGTGCGGACGGTTCACCTGCTCCAATGGCGAAGGGTTTTAACTGTGGCGTGGATACTGCGAAGGCACCTGAGGTCGGCTTCGTACTCTTTACCGATGATCCTTCCGCCACCGACGCCGTTCGTGACGGCAAGCCTATCCTCGATACCGTTGAGATTCCGGCAGAATCAACGCGCGGATCAACGTTCAAGGCCCAAAAATTAGAGTCTTTCACGACCGTCGCGGAAATCCTCCCAGATAATCAGGGAATTGTTGAGTACACGATCCAAAGCAACGACCCTGAGGTGGCAAAGAAAGTGCTAGTTAACCTCGGCGTGGCCAAGTAGAAATATGCTTACCCACGCTCGTAGGAACAGCCCATTACGTTGTTAGCAGTTCCCCCTTGGGGCACCGAAGATTCATAGCCTGTCCACCCGATTGGGCAGGCTATGTTTTTCCGTTCCCCCGTCCGAAAAGGACAGTGGAACTAGTCACTGGCTTCGGTATGGCTTAATGCTATCCCCGTTTGAAAATGCTCCGGGGCGACATAATCAAACTGCTAATAGGAACCTGACCCAGCCTAGGCGGCAAAAGGTCTCACAGTCCATCTGGATGCCAGTACCAAGCTTGTCTAGCCAACCCCAGCGATGAAGACAAAGAAGACAAAAGACACAACGCTGCAGTCATCGCACTCGCACGCCGACGCCTAAAATTTTTCACCATGCTGCGAAACGGCGAGCCCTACCACGTCTTCTCCATAATCCAGGAAGCCGCAGCAGCGTAGAACAAACAGAACCTCACCTCAAGCCGATTGTGCAGCAAACCCAATCAGCTCTTCAAGGTGCCCGAAAAGAACATCCACAAGGCAAAGCAGTAACCCTTCACGCCCTCACCCACGGAGTCGACAACCTATATAGGAACACACACTCCGCACCTCACCACGGTGCCGAGGCGCAAGGGATTTTTATGCCAACAGGTCCCGGCGGCGATGCGGTATAGCCCCGCCCGGAATAGTCCTGTGGCGCGTACCGTTGGAAGAAGAGAACTTAGACAGGATTTACCGAAAGCAAAAGGAAGGCTCTCCCCGTGACCGAACGCGCGCATCTTTCCGTCTTGGACTTCTGCACCATTTATGAGGGCGAGACCCCAGCACAATCCATCGCCCGCTCCGTGCAATTGGCACAGGAAGCAGAAAAGCTGGGCTATTCTCGCATGTGGTACACCGAGCACCACAATATGAAGTCCATCATGTCTTCTTCCCCGGCCGTGCTCATCGCCCATATCGGCGCAAAGACTGAGCGCATTCGCTTGGGCTCCGGCGGAGTGATGCTGCCTAACCACTCCCCTTATGTCATCGCCGAGCAATTCGGCACTTTGGAGGAGATGTATCCCAAGCGCATCGACTTAGGCGTAGGCCGCGCACCCGGCACGGATATGAATACCCTGGGCCGCGCCCTGCGCCGCGACGCCCACTCTGCCGAACGCTTCCCCGAAGACGTCAAAGAGCTCAACTCCTATCTCGAGGGCAAGTCTTATATCCCGGGGGTCAGCGCTGTTCCAGGTGCTAATACCAACGTGCCGATCTATATTTTGGGCTCGTCCATGTTTGGCGCTTCGCTAGCCGCCAAGCTCGGCCTGCCTTATGCCTTTGCTTCTCACTTTGCCCCGCAGCACCTCGAGCAGGCTACCACCTACTACCGCGAGAACTTCCAGCCTTCCGAGCGCTTCAGCAAGCCCTACCTCATCGCCGGAGTCAACGTCACCGCCGCCGAGACCACCCAACGGGCGCAGGAGGAATACGAGCGCGTGTGTTTCAACCGCGTCAAGGCCTTCGCCGGCCGCGGCAAGCACCTCACCGATGAGCAGGTGGAGCAGATTATCGGTTCTTACCAGGGCCAGCAGATCCTAGACATGCTGAAGTATTCCGCCGTCGGCACTGCCGATGAGGTGGCAAACTACCTCGAGACCTTCCAAGAGCACGCTAAGGCCGATGAGCTGATGGTTTCCTTGCAGTCCAGCTCACACGAGGAAGTAATCAAGAATATGCAGCTGCTCGCGCAGGGCTGGCAGCTCGATCCGGCACGCGTAGCCGGCACCCCGAGCTAGCCTTCGGCCCTTAGGTGGCCTAGGTGGTCAATGGGGACCTCGGGGAACCGTTCCCGGAGTTTTCCCTCGAGCTCCCGCGGCCCCAGGTTCGCCTGTTCCGGCAGTCGCACCGAATACTGCTGCGCTTCGTCCAAGGTAGAAACGCCTACCCCACGCGGAATCAGGGCCAGGAAATTTTGGCCCGGCTCGAGCGAATAGAACTGCATGCGCTCAAGCTCAGCGGCCGGATACCTAGTCCGCTGGAGTGGCAAGGAAATATCCTCGCCAATGCGCAGCAGCACACGAGCTCGGCGCTGCGCGGAGGCTACCACCGCCAGCATCGCGCACAGCGCCCCTCCTAAGGGCATGAGCGCGGCAATGAGGTAAACGGTATGCAAGCGTGTGTCGGCCGGCTCCTGCAGCGCCGAGTAAATAAGCACTCCACCGATTAGCAGCAGCGCGACGGCGATAATGACAGCCACCGTCACTGCCTTGCCCAGGCGCGCGGTACCGCTGGCTTCGCGTACTTCAATGATTTCGGTGCTCTCGTCCACGAAAACTTAGCCTAGCGTGCTTCCCACCTACCTAGCGCTGATAGAGCGGCGCGTGATTTGATTTAGTGCCTTTTCGCCCGAATAGCGCGTAGTTTCTAAGTGGCGCTGCTTCATTAGCGCGCCTTAGAAAAATGGAATAGCATTATTGTGTTTCGCTCCGCTGCGAAAAGCCCCGGAGAGACTAAGGACAAAGGTTGAATGAGCCCACGCGATAAACAGCAGCATAGAAAGATCGCTGATTACCTGCGAGAGCAGATCAGCTCTGGCGTGCTGCAACCAGGCGATTTTCTGCCTAGTGAAGCAGATTTATGCGAGAAGTTTTCTTCTTCCCGCGGACCCGTGCGCCAAGCGGTTGCGGCTTTGCGCGCCGAAGGGCTGGTTTCCTCCGGCCGCGGGCGACGCTCCACCGTTTTAGCCTCTACCCAGGCAGAGCTTTTTGAATCCATCTATTCCATCTCCAGCTGGCTCAGCGAATATGACGCGGATCCCCAACAGCACACCCTGTGGCTGGCTCGCCGCCGTGCGCCGCGGGAAATCACTCGTTTTCTGCGTGTAGACCCAGAACAAAATGTGGTCTTTGTCCACCGCGTGCGCTATACCGAGGACCACCCCATTGCCATTGAGCGCATGTATTTCCCCATGGTGGTGGGAAAGCACATCTTGGATTTCGACGCGGATGCCGGCTCTATTCATGCGCACCTGCGCGAATGCGGCGTGGACTTTGATAATGTGCGCCGCGAACTCACGTTGGAAGAAGCCACGGCCGAGGATGCCGAGGCACTTGAAGTGGCCACTGGCACCCCACTGTGGCGGCTCCAGATGGAAATATCCAACCACTCCGGCGAACCGGTGGAATTGGCGGTATACCTCTATCGCGCGGACCGCATGAAGCTGGCTATGAATAACGTACGTGGGGGTGTTTCACCCCTAGAAGTTATCCCCACACCCGGAAATTTTGCATAAGTTTCACGGCAGCTATCCCCACCGGCTACCCTGCTTCCTATGAGAAGATTTCGCGCCGGCAGGGCGCTGGGTAGCCTCGCCATGGCAGCCGCTGTCGGAACCGTATCAGCGTGCTCTGCAGGCCATACCGCGGTGGTTGATACCTCCCAAGCAGATAGTGACTCCGCTTCTGCTTCCCTTACCGTAGCCTCCACCTCGGCAGCCACCTCCCTAGATTTCACCACTACCGGTGGTGCCGCCATCCCCGCCGTACTCATGGACAATGTCTACGAAACTCTCGTGCGCATCGATAAGGACGGTTCTATCACCCCGGGGCTCGCCAGCTCGTGGGAGATCAGCGACGATGCCCGCAGCTATACCTTCCACCTGCGTGAAGGCGTCACCTTTTCCAATGGCGATGCTTTTACCGCCGAGACCGCGGCCTTTTCCATCAATTACGTTCGCGAGAAATGGACCAATGGCATCTCTGCCGCCATGGATCCGGTAGCAAAGGCCACGGCCACCGATGAACACACACTAAAGGTGCGCCTGAAACAGCCCTCGAATGGCTGGCTCTGGTCCATGGGCACGGCCACCGGCGCGATGATGACGCCTAATGGCATGGATAACCTCGCCGCCCAACCGGTGGGTACCGGGCCCTTTGAGGTGTCCCGCTTTGCGCCTTCGGAATTTGTGGAGCTCAGGGTCCGCAAAAATTATTGGGGAAAGCCCGCCGCGCACGATGTCACCGTTCGCTATTTCCCAGACACCATCTCCTCGGTCAATGCCCTGCAGGCCGGCGGCGTGGACGTGGTCTGGGGTGTGCAAAACCCGGAGCTTCTCGACGACGTCAAGGACGGCATCGCTACCGAGGTCGGCACCACCAATGGTGAGGTGTTGCTATCCATGAATAATGCCCGGGCTCCCTTTGATGATCCGCGCGTGCGCCAGGCAGTCGCCTATGCCGTCGACCGCAAGGCGGCCAATGACATTTTGTGGAATGGCTTAGCCAAAGACACCGGTGGTGCACCAATCCCACCTACAGATCCATGGTTCCAAGGCAAGCACTACTACGACTACAACCCGGATAAGGCCCGCCAGTTACTCGAAGAGGCCGGCGCAGAAGGGGCCGAAATCACGCTGACCACACCGACGCTGCCCTATGCCCAGACCGTCGCCGAGCTGCTGTACTCGCAACTCACCGAAGTTGGTTTTAAGGTGAAGCTGGAATCCGCCGAGTTCCCAGCCGTATGGTTGGGCCAGGTCATGGGTGCCAAAGACTATCAAATGTCGCTCATCTCCCACGTAGAACCGCGCGATGTGCCAACCCTATTCGGCGATCCGGACTACTACCTCAACTACGATTCGCCGCGCACCCGCGAGCTTTTGGCCCAGGCAGACTCCGCACCCGAGCAGGACTACCCCAAGCTCATGGCACAAGCCGTGGACCAGATCATGGCTGATGCCGGCGCGCTGACTTTGATGAATATGCCCAATATCGTGCTCACCCGCACAGGCGTGCGCGGACTGCATCCTGATCAGGTCACGGACGCGCTGATCTTACGCGATCTCAGCTCCGCAGACGCTACTGCTAGCGCGGCTTCTGCGGATAACGCCGCAGACGACGCCGAAAAGGAGGCACGATGACTTCCCTTCGCCTTACTGGGCGCGCCATCATGCGCCCGCTGCTGCGCTTTGCATTAACGCTCTTTGCCGCCTCCATCATCATCTTCGCGCTCATGCGCGCGGTGCCAGGCAACCCGGCGCGGGTGGCGCTGGGAGTGAATGCGACCGAAGAGGCCGTCGGCAAGCTCAGCTCTGAGCTGGGCCTGGATCGCCCGCTGCTCACGCAATATTGGGAGTGGATAAAAGGCCTGTTTACCGGCAGTTTTGGGCAGTCATTGTCCTCGCAACAAGATATTACGCCGCTGGTGCTGGACCGCGCCCAAGTCACGCTCATCCTGATTGGTTTAGCGATGCTGCTCGCACTGGCCGGGGCCATCCCGGTGGGAATGTGGTTGGCACTGCGCAACCGTACCCGCAGCGCGGATGTGGTTTCTGCCGGTACGCAGCTAGGCATTGCGGTGCCCAGCTTCCTTCTCGGCATCATCCTGGTGGCCATCTTTGCCGTTCACCTAGGCTGGCTGCCGGCCAATGGTTGGGTGCCGCCAAACCAGGGCGCAGGCGAGTTTATTCGCCACCTCATCTTGCCGGTCATTGCGCTGGCCGTGGTGCAAGGTGCAATGCTGACGCGCTATGTGCGCTCGGCTGTGCTCGATGTGCTGCATCAGGACTATATTCGTACCGCCCGTGCGCTGGGTCAGTCCCCGTGGCAGGCGCTGAAGCGCCACGGCCTGCGCAATGCGGCGCTGCCCGTGCTTACCGTGGCCGGCGTACAGCTAACCACGATGGTCGTGGGCGCCGTAGTAATTGAGTCCGTCTTTGTCATCCCCGGCATAGGTTCGATGCTGCTGGATGCGGTGGCGGTGCGCGATCTGACCACGGTGCAGACCTTGGTCATGCTCCTCGTCGCCTTCGCCTTGGTGGTCAATGCCCTCACGGATGTGGCCTACCGATTCATCGATCCGCGCATCACGGCAGGTGATAAATAATGAAGCTGCGTTTTTCTGGCTGGCTGGGGGCCATCCTCGTCGCCGCCACGGTGCTGGTGGCAGTGATTTCGCTGGTGTGGACGCCGTATGACCCTACTCTCGCGCACCCGGATGTGAGCCTTGCCGGCCCCAGCGCCGAGCATCTCCTTGGTACGGACCGCTTCGGTCGCGATACCGCTTCCCGCCTCATGGCGGGGGCCCAGATTACGGTCTTCGTCGGCCTAGTGGCGGTGGGAATCGCCGCCGTGGTCGGCGTGCCGCTCGGCATCCTCGCTGGCATGCGCCGCGGCACGTGGGCCGATGCGTTAGTGATGCGCAGTG
The DNA here is from genome assembly GCF_022347325.1 of Corynebacterium nasorum. Taxonomy (NCBI): domain Bacteria; kingdom Bacillati; phylum Actinomycetota; class Actinomycetes; order Mycobacteriales; family Corynebacteriaceae; genus Corynebacterium; species Corynebacterium nasorum. The sequence goes on along the minus strand of NZ_JAKRDU010000003.1, from coordinate 167,042 downwards.
CGGATTTGTTGCTTGCCTTCCCCGCGCTGCTTTTGGCGATTATTGCTGGCGCGGTATGGGGCCCCTCAACGCTTACGGCCATGATTGCTATCGGCATCGCCGGCATTCCTTCTTTTGCCAGGGTTGCGCGCTCGGGCACGCTGCAGGTCATCACGCAGGACTATATTTCCTCCGCGCGCATTTCCGCGGTGCCGGGCTGGAAGGTAGCGTGGCGCCATATTCTGCCCAATCTTGCCGGTCTGCTCATCGTGCAGGCCTCGGTATATTTCGCGCTTGCCATCCTGGCCGAGGCCGGCCTGTCCTATCTTGGCTTAGGCACCGCCCCACCGGCCGCCTCGTGGGGCCGGATGCTGCAAGATTCCCAGTCGCTTCTGGGCACCGCTCCTCTGCAGGCCTTCTGGCCCGGCCTGGCCATTGCGGCAACAGTGCTGGGCTTTAACCTGCTTGGCGACGCCCTCCGTGACCTCCTCGATCCCCGCCTGAAAGGATCCGCGCGATGAGCCTGCTCAAAGTAGATAACCTGGCGGTCACCGCTGCTGGGTCCACCACTGCCCTTTTGGGGCCCTTGAACTTCGAGCTCGCGGCCGGCGAAAGGCTCGGCATTATTGGTGAATCCGGCTCCGGCAAATCGCTCACTGCGCTGTCCATCATGGGGCTTTTGCCCGATGGGGTACGCGCGAGCGGCTCCGTCACCGTGGATGGCCACGAGGTGATAGGCGCACGCGATGCCCGTATCCGCCCATTGCGCGGGAAGACCATGGCCATGGTCTTCCAAGAACCAATGAGCGCGCTGGATCCGCTTATGCGCGTGGGCAAACAGCTGGCCCACGCCGGGGTGCGCGATGCCGCAACCGCTCTCGAAGAGGTGGACCTGGCCGCCGATATCGCCACCCGATTCCCACACCAGCTCTCCGGAGGCCAGCGCCAGCGCGTGCTCATTGCCATGGCCATGGCCGGCCACCCCGATCTGCTCATCTGCGATGAACCGACCACCGCGCTGGATGCCACCACGCAAGATGGCGTATTGCGCGTCATCGAGCGCGTGACCAAGGCTCGCGGCATCGCGCTGATCTTCATCACCCATGACTTGGGAGTCATCCGCCGCATGTGTCCCCGCGTTGTGGTAATGCACCACGGCGCAGTGGTGGAGTCTGGCCCTACCGAGCGGATTCTTGCCCAGCCCGAGCATCCCTACACCCGCGAGCTTATCGCCTCCTCACAGCCACCAGAGATGAGCCTTGCCCCGGCCGCAGCGGAAGATTCCCTGGTCACGCTCGAAGGGGTTAGCAAGGTGCACGGCACTCACGCCGCACTCGACGGCATCGACTTGCGCGTGCACCACGGCGAGCGCCTCGGCATTGTGGGTGGCTCCGGATCGGGAAAGACCAGCCTGCTCAAGCTCATTGCCGGACTCGACCAGCCCACAAGCGGCGAGGTCACCGTCCGTGGCCGGGTGCAGATGGTCTTCCAAGATCCGCAGGGCTCTCTCAACCCGCGGCTAAAGATCTGGAAATCCATCGCAGAGGCCATGCCGGGCAACCCAAACAAAGCCGAAAAGCGCTCCCGCGCCGCGGCCGCGCTCGAGGAGGTCGGGCTTCCGACCGATAGCCTCGACCGCTTCCCGCACGAGTTTTCTGGTGGCCAGCGCCAGCGCATTTCCATTGCCCGCGCGCTGTGCGGCGAGCCAGATATCCTGCTGGCCGATGAAGCAGTCTCGGCCCTTGATATGTCCGTGCGCGCGCAGGTTTTGGAGCTACTGGCAGAGATCATCGACAAGCGAGAGCTCACCTTACTCTTTGTCACCCACGACCTTGCGGTGGTACGCCACCTATGCGATAGTGTCGCCGTCCTCGACCGCGGCCGGCTCATCGAGCACGGCCCTACCGAGGCCGTATGGTCCTCCCCCAGCACGGACTACACGCGTCGGCTTATCGCGGCCGCCGAAATGTGAAGCGGGTGCTGGTGGGCGTAAGGTAGTCGGGTCAGATAACTCCACTTAGAAAGGATCCTGCTGCTCCGTGGCCGCCCAGCTTGACTATCCCATCCCGCAGCGCCCTAGCACCACCCAGCTACTCACCGCATTTAATAGCGCCTCGGTGCGCTGGCCTGGTGCACTGCGCGCGGGATTGGCGATTCTCCTGCCCGGCGCCATTGCGCTGCTTACCGGCCACGACTACGCTATCCTGCTCATTTCCACCGGCGCGTTTACCGTCATCTTTGGCGAGGGACAGCCCTATCGCACCCGCCCGCGCGTCATGCTCACCGCCGGCACCGCGCTCATTACCGTCGCCGCCGTCGGCGTGTTGGTAGGCCATCTTATCTTTGCGCCCGGCCACGGCCATTGGTGGCTCCTACTCGCAGGCCTCTACTCCACGGCATTGGCCGCCGGTTGTGGCTTTGCCCAAAATGCGCTGCGCCTGCCGCCACCGGGCACCTTCTTCCTCGTCATGGTCGGCGGCGGCTCGGTCATGCTCGCCCGCACCGATGTCACCGTGGGCCAGCTGCTCTTTTGGGCGCTGACGGGCATGGTGGCCAGCTTGATCCTCGGCATGGCCCCGGCCCTTTTTGACCCGCACGGCCCTGAGCGCCGCGCCGTATCCAGCCTGGAAAAGGCCGCGTCTGCCTTCCAGGCCGGACAGGATGATTCACTCGCCCGCCACCACCAAGCACAAACCGCACTTTTTTCTGCATGGCAGGCGCTTTCCGACGCCCACATTATCCGCGGTGGCCGCATCATCGACTCCCAAGGAGCCCACCTAGTAGAGCGCACCCTTGCTGCCCAGCACACCATCGTGGCACATAACCGCGCCCTTGACCTCGGCTCCGATTCGGACCAGCTTACCGATCATGTCACCGACGTCGACCCGAATCGCACCGCTATCCCCCATACCCGGCCCACCGGCCGGTACCGGCTTTACCGCGCCGCGGTGCGGGATTCGCATGCCATGGTCACTACCCAAAAGGTGGTTCTTTCGGCGATCATTACCGTGCTCGTGGGCCTTAGCCTCGGCTTCGACCGGCCGGACTGGGGCGTGGTCTCTGCCTTCCTCATGCTGCAATGGGGACCCGACCATGTGCCGGGCACCGTCCGCGGCATCCACCGCATGCTCGGCTCTGTAGTGGGCGTGCTGCTATTTTCCATCCTTCACTACTTCGGTATTAATGGCTGGACGCTGCTGCTGGCTCTGGCTGCCTGCCAATTCTGCGCCGAAATCTTCGTGGCGAAAAACTACGCCATCTGCGTTATCTTCTCCACCCCGCTCGCGCTTCTCATGGGCAACTCAGCTACCCGCCCCCTGTTGCCCACCATTCAAGCTCGCTGCGGCGAGATCCTCGTGTCCATCCTCATCGCCACCGCGGTGCTATGGCTATGGCAGCGCAGTGCCCCGGTACGCAATCAGGCTCGCCTGCAGGTCCGCGCGATGGAATCCATGGCTACCCTGCTCGGACTGCTCTTTGTCAATACCCCGGATTCCGTGTTGTCCGCACGCCGTGACCTACAGTACGAGCTGCTTTCCGAGCGCCGCGCCATCCAATCCCTCGCCGCCGATAACCCAGAAGCCGTGCGCCAATTCTGGGCCCGCCACATCGCGCTGCAGCACGCCGGCTACTTCCTTTTGGATTTTTGCACCACTCACCCGGACCGCACCGCCACCCGCGAAGAGCTCGATGCCTTAGTACGAGAAATCCGTGCTGCCCGCGCCGCCTAGACCAGGGGGTATTCCTCAATTACTTCGTAGCGCGGCCCGCCACCGCGGCCCTCGCCTAGGTGCGATTGCAAAAGGCATACCCGGTCCGCACAAAAGTCCGGCCCTCGGTACACCGACAACGCGCGCACGACATCCCCCAGTACCCACGGATCACGGGTACGCCGGCCAGCGCGCGCGACGGTCAGGTGGGGACGGTGGTGATGAAAGGGGACGTCGGCAAGCTGGCAATCCGCCATCAACTCTCGCACGCCGCGCACCTGACCACCGAGGCCTAACCACAGGGTGCGCTGCTCAAAACTTCCCGCTCCGCTCACATGCACATCCAACGCCGAGCGCCCAGCCACCGCGTGGGCGAGGTGCTCGCGCACTGCTGCAGCATCATTGGGCTGATCCCCATAAAAGGCCATGGTCACATGCCAATTATCCGGATCCGTCCAGCGCAACTCATTGGTGGTTGCCGCATGGATGGGCCTAAGTGTATGTACCAAATGCTCGCGCGCGGCGGCAGAGGGCAGCAGCGCGGAAAAGACGCGAATCATGGCCTAGCTGGCATACACGTTAAGGCGCAGCTCCGCGTCCAGCACGTGTTCTTCCTCGCGTTCAAAGACGGCGAAGGCATGCAAAATATCCGCGACGGCGGTGGAATTATCATCAAACTCGGGCATGAGATAACTTCTTTCAAACCACAAAGGAGGCAGAAGAATCACACGCGATTCTTCTGCCTCCACATAGTAGCTGACAATGATGTAATTAGCCGCCTTTGACTACCGTGACCTGCCAGCCGGCATCGCCCGCGCGATGGAAATCACGAATCTCATGGCCTTCATCGGCCGCCCACTGCGGAATCGAGTCGGTGGCCTGGGTGCAGTCAAAATCAATGACCAGCGCCTCACCAGGCTCTAGCTCCGCCATGATCTGCTTGGCCTCAATCAAGGGGAACGGACAGACTGCGCCAAGGGTATCGAGCGCGTAGCGCCCACCGCCTAGGGCACGGGCCTTTTCCTTGGCCTGTGGTTTGGTCTTGAGCGCCACTGCCCCGGTGGCAGAGGCAAAGCTCGGCAGCACCTTCTCCTCGGCGGAGACCGCCGAGTTATCCACGGACTCCTCGGTGGAGTAGGTCTGCGGCTGCCGTGACTGGTGGCCCTGCGCCTTCTTCGGCTTGAGCCATAGACGTGCGCCCGCACCCACGCCGAGTGCCATAAAGAACAACGATACCCAGCCCTGGAAGCTAAACAAGGAGGTCTCCACCATGCCGTTGCCCACGGTGCAGCCGCCAGCCAGAGACGCGCCAACACCCATCATGATGCCACCCCAAATAGCACGGGTTGCAGTCTGTGCATCCGGAACGCGCACGCGGAACTCGCCGGCGGACTTCGCGGCGATGAAAGCACCCACCAGAAGGCCGATGACCAACAGGGTGCCCCAATTCATGCGCACGGAATCACCGGTGGCGGCCCAGCGCACGATATCCGCAGTCGGCGTGGTAATGCCGAGCCCACCATTGCGGCCGGCGTCGGCAGAGAGCACGAAACCCACCGTGCCGATGATGCCAACAGCAACCGCCGCGATATTCATATTCAACGGCTTGGCGTACCACGGCTGGCCCAAGTCCACCTTCGGGCGCCCGGCATCCTTGGCGCGGTAGTGGCGCCACAAGAGGAAGGTCACTACCCACAGCACCGCGACCAGAATCCACGGCGAGATGTGCAGTGCGCCGTGGATGGTGGTGACTGGAAGGCTCCACTGCTTGAACCAATCATTCGCCCCGGCCAACGGGCCCGATTTCATGGCGGCGGCTGACAGCCCATAAAACAGCAGCGCAATCCACGAGCCGACTAGGCCCTCAGCGGATCGGTACCATGTTCCGGAGGCGCAGCCGCCAGACAAGATGATGCCAAGGCCAAAGATGAAACCACCCACAATAACGGCTACCGGTTTGAAATCAGCAATCTCCGGAGAGAGCACGTCAGCGCCGGTCAACAGGGTAAGGCCAAAGGCATGGACCGAGATCAAAATGAGCAGAGCGGTAAAACCGCGCCAGGTCTTATTGAGGAAAATATCGCGCAGCATGCCGTCACGCAGAAGCGCCCGCGCTGCAGCACAGCACCGAAGACGATGCCGGTGAGAAGTCCGGTAATAATCACACTGTCTCCTTGTATCGAGTCAAGGGCCTCAGACTACGCCCTCTAAGACAGATTTGTCTATAATTGACGTACAACCCGGTTCTAGGGTGGCAGATTTCCGCGTTTCCGTCGGCCTTCCCTATGCCACCTCAGGCGACCCAGCCGCTCCGGGCACAACTAAGGAGAATTAACCTATGGGAATCCCAGACGACGTTGTCCTCGATGGTTATACCCTCATCGAGCAACACGAAATTGACCACGAGTTCCTGCTGCGCGGCTCACCGCTGGGCACCGAAACTCCCCTCCTATTCGCCCTGACCATCGCAGGCGTACTACTGGTTGCGGCCAGCTTCTTCCTGCGCGGGGGCAGCCGCGTTGCCGCCGGCCTCGTGGGCGCGCTGCTCGCTCTAACCAAGCTGTGGTGGATGCCCGTAGCACTGTGGCAGCACTTCGATGACGGCCAAGTCTTTGGCTACACGCTCAAGTACTTCCCGCAATACTGGCCGGCAGCCTCCATCATCGTCGGCGCCATTGCGCTTATCGGGCTAGTCTCCGCCATTTTCCGTCGGCCCTAGCCAGTCCCGCACCGAGCAAGAGCTAGCCGCCAAGCACTGCAATGGCGATGTGCACCCGGTTGGTGCCATCGATCTTGGCCAGGATGTGCTTCATGTGCGTTTTAACCGTGGTCAGCGAGATGAATAGCTGCTCGGCAATCTCGGCATTGCTCAGCCCTTGGGCTACCAGCTGGGCAATTTCATGTTCGCGCTCGCTAAGCTCATCTAGCCCACTGGATTGAATCATCTCCTGCTCCGGCTGCGGCGGCGTAGCCGCCAGCCCCACCAGGTTTTCTAGCACCTTCGGGCTTAACTGTTGCTGGCCTTGGGCCGCTGCTCTTACCGACGCCACCAGCGCCTCCGGCGCCGTCGTCTTCAACAAGAATCCCACTGCCCCAGCGCGCAGGGCGTGCAGGATGAACTCATCGGTATCAAAGGCAGTGAGCATCACCACCGGGATATCGCGCGCGCCGGCGAGCGAGTGCAGCTGCGCCGTCGCCTCGATGCCGTCCATGACCGGCATGCGGATATCCATCAGCACCACATCAGGCTCTTCGGCCAAGATAAGTTCGATGCCTTCCTTGCCGTTGCCGGCCTCGCCAATGACGCTAATGCCCGGCGCGCCTTCCAAGATCACGCGCAGCCCGTGGCGCAACAGCGGCTCATCATCGACAAGCACCACCCGAATTTCACTCACTTTTCTTCCTTCCTTGGCAGGCGCAGCGTCCACGAGAAGTTTTCTTCCCCGTCCTGTACCTGCAATGATCCGCCCACAACACTAGCGCGCTCGCGCATGCCGACGATCCCGTACCCACCACTGTGCACGCCTGCCTTTTCCCCAGTCTGGGCGGTGGGGTTAGACATGGTGATAGACAGGGCGTCGGCAAGCGTAGCGATGGTGATGGTGACCGGCTGCCCCGGTGCGTGCTTACGGGCGTTGGTCAGGCCCTCCTGGACCGCGCGGTTGAGCGCGTGGCCGGCCATGGTGCTCAGCTCCTCCAGCGATTGCGGCCCCGCGCCCGCCCGGTAGCGCACTTCCACCTCCATGCCCGCCTGGCGGGAACGCTCCACCAGCGATTCCACGCCCTCGCGCGGATCGATGCGCCCCTCGCTGCGCAGCGAGTGCAGCGCCTCACGCAGATCCCCCACGGCAGCCTCGGCTTCATCGCGAATCGTGCGCGCGGATTGCCGCGTCTCTTCCGGATCTAGGTCCTTGCGGTAGGCCAACCCGCCGGCATAGACCGCAATCATGCTCAGCCGGTGCGAGAGCGTATCGTGCATATCCCGCGCGATGCGGTCGCGCTCTTCCTGCCGCGCAAAGTTCTCCCGCGTGGTCATTTCCTCGTGTGTGAGCTCCGCCTGCGCCTGCAGCGCAATCGTGCGCTCTTTTTGGTTCGAGCGAACCAGCCCAACAACCAGTACGACCAGCGCCGGGATAAGCGCGCCGCCGTAATAACCCATCTGAAACGGAATATTTGCACCTTTAGCACCGGAAAAATCAGTGTCGACTAGTTTCGAGGCCACCATGGCCGTGCATACCAGCGCGATCCACAACCGGCTGCGGCGCGAGGCCGCAGAAAACGCCGCTATCATTACCGAAGGACGGTACTCAGCAATCGTCACCGTCGCCGAAATAATGGTTGCGGCTACCAACGCACTGCGCGGGCCGGGCTGTGCGCTGCGCGGGTCACGCTCCCGGGCGGCATGGCGCAAGGCGAAAGGCAGAAGCATCCAGGTGCCGACCATCACCGCGGCTGTAACAAGCATGCGATTTACTGAGGCATCAGTATCCGCTAGTCGCATCAACGTGACCAGCACATCGCCGACGACAACAATTACTGCGATGAGAATTTTCTGCCACAGCGGGCGCTTAAGCATCGCGTCGGATTTTCGGAACAACTTCATAACGCGCACCAGTCTAAGCCGACCCACCGCCAGCGCGGTATCCCCCGCAGGGAGGATTCTCCGGCATTAGCCACGCGCCTCTAGGACCATAATTGCGATGTGCACGCGACTGGTACCGCCGATCTTTTTCAAAATATGCTGCATATGCGACTTCACCGTCGCCATGGACACCACCAGTTGCTCGGCGATATCTTGATTGTTCAAACCCTGAGCCACCAGCCCGGCTATTTCGCGCTCGCGCGAGCTCAAAGTGGCAAGCCGGGTGCGGGCGGTGCGGGTGTGGTGGGAATGGGCGTCGGAAAGCTTGGGGCTTTTCAGGCCTACCAGCTTGTCGACGACCTGCGGGCTCAACAGCGGCTGCCCTGCCGCGGCCGCGCGCACGGCCGCCATGAGCGATTCCGGCGGCGTTGACTTGAGCAAGAACCCAGCCGCCCCGGCGCGCAGGGCCCGCAAAATAAAGGAATCGGTATCAAAGGCCGTAAGCATGATTATCGGCACGGCGTGGACCGATAGAATCTTCTCCACGGCCGCGATGCCATCCATGACCGGCATACGAATATCCATTAGCACCACGTCGGGCTGCGCATCGAGGACGGTAGCCACCGCGTCCCGGCCATTGCTCGCCTCGGCCACGACCTCGATATCGGGTGCATTAGACAGCAACAGGCGCAGCCCGCTGCGGACAAGGTCCTCGTCATCAACCAGCACCACGCGCAGGGTATCTGCCATCATGCTTCCTTTCCCACTGGTTGATTCCACCGCGCGCGCCAGAACTTCGACGCGACGGGCGTATACGCCACTGTAAGCACCACAAGACTCGCCAGCGCTACCGGCACTATAGTGGCGTGGCCTGCCACTACGCCGTTGAGGAACGAGGGCACGAGAATCTCGTTTATCTTTTCGAAGAATTTCGGGAAAAATTCGATGACTAGTGTGGCCGCAATGAATGTCAGCGCCGTCTGCAAGAGCAACGCCCATAAGTTCACCCGATGCAGCCGCTTATCGACGTCCACCTTCCCCACCGCCGCAAACATCACCCTCGCGCCTTGCCCGCGAAACTGTGGCACGATATAGCCACGGCGCTCCACCAGCTCGATGCGATCTGCGTCTTCGGGCGCATTATCATCGCTATTTCCGCGCAGGAATTCCACGCTATAGGCCGAGTCATCGGTATCGGTGTAGCTGAGCTTGCGCGTAGTGCCGTTGACCGTGGAGGTAAAAAGGCTGCGCTTAGAATCTAAGTATTTTCCTGTCCAGCCCTCGCGGGTCTTGGTTTCTTCTAGGTCAATGCGCATGAGCCCGTAATCGGGATGGCGCAACTGCCAACTCATTTCGCTCATTGGGTGGCCTCCTTGTGCGCTAGCGGTAAACGGATACTCCATCCAAATTCCTCATCTTCTTTACCGACGTGAACATTCATGCGTCCACCGGATAGCTCCACACGCTCGCGCAGTCCCACCAGCCCGTAGCCGCCGACGCCGCTACCTGCGCGCTCCTCGGCCTTAGCTACTGGGAGCGGGTTGCGCATCTCGACGCCCACCTCACCGGCCACCTCGCGCACCGTGATGCTCACCGGCTGGCCTGCGGCATGCTTGCGCGCATTGGTCAGGCCCTCTTGTACTGCGCGGTGCACGGCGTGCTGCGCCATCGTGGATAGCCCAGTAAAAACATCCGGGCTGGCACCGTCCGCGTAGGTCACGGTCACCTGCGTGCCGGCCTCCTGCGCGGCCGCGACTAGCTCTTCTAAGGTGGTGCGCGGATCCTGGGAAAGGTCTTCGCGCAAGGCGCTTAGGGCTGTGCGCAAATCCTCGACCGCGTTCTGGGCTTCGGCGCGGATGGTGCGCGCTGCGTCCGTGAACTCGGCCGGCACGCCTTCACGCGGATAGCTCAGCGCACCCGCATGAATGGCCACGAGGCTCAGCCGATGCGAGAGCGTATCGTGCATGTCCCGCGCGATATTCTCGCGCTCCTCTCGCCGCGCGCGTTCTACCTTGGCACGCATCTCTTCCCGGTTCATCCGGGCTTGTTGTTCCACTCGCCACCGCTTTTCGCGCAAATTGGCGCGCTTTTGGCCCACCAATAACCCTGCGACCATCACGACCACCAAGACGATGGCTTCCCCCCATCCGATTGCCTCCCACCCTGCATACGGATTGAAGGTGGTCTCTATCGCAAACGACACCACGAAGCACGCCACCGCGGCCACCGAGCGCGAAGTCGAGCGGCGCGAGACCATGGAAATGAAAGCCACGACTCCACTAGCCGCACCAAAATAGGAGCTCGACCCCAGCAGCACGATGCAACCGGCGATGAAGCTACGGGTGGAGCCGGCATAGTCGACGTCGGAAAGCTCGCGCGGCTGGTGCTCTAACGCAAAGGGCAGGGCGATAATACCCAGCACGCCCACCGCAAACCCGGTGCAGATATAGGGCCCGTACTCCGCAAACGACGGCGAATACTCCTCAATGTCGAGGTTCATCAGCACCACGCCGATGAGCCAATTCGCCACCGCGCAGGCAGCCACGATGCCCGCCGCGCTCCACTTCGTTCTGATCATGGCCTCAAGCTTAAGCCGGCGGCCATAGTCCCTAGGGATGAATTATTTTTGCACCCCGGCCGCATCGCGCATGGCCTTCGTCTGCGCGGACGGATGCTCGTTTTCGGTGGCCAAGCGCTCAAACGCCACGGCCGCCAGCGCCGCGGCCTGCATGCCCAGCACCGAGTCATCAAAGCGCATCATCGGCGAGTGGTTCCACTCGCGCTCATTTTCGGGCTTGTCTGGATTGGCCGTGCCCATCCACATAAACGTGCCCGGCACTTGCGCGAGGACGTAGCCGAAGTCTTCGGAGGCCATCATCGGGGCATCGAACGGCTGGACGTTTTCGGTGCCAAACATCTGGCTCCACAAGGTAGCAGCGAACTGATTTTCCCGCGGATTCGTCTTGGTGGTGGGGTACAAGACCTCGAAATCCACCTGTGCGGTGCACCGGTGCGAAGCAGCGACGGAGCTGGAGACCTCCGTAATCATCTGCCGCACGGCGTCGATCTTCTCATCCCGCAGCACGCGCACCGTAGCGCCCAAAGCTGCGCGCTCCGGAATGGCGTTATACGCGCCGTCCCCCGCCCACAGGTTAGTCACGGTAATAACGATGGGCTCGAGCGCATCGAAGCGGCGGGTCAGTGCGGTCTGCAGCGACATTTGGATCTCCGCCAGCGCCGCTACCGGGTCGATGGCGTCATGCGGGCGGGAGCCGTGCCCGCCCTTGCCCAGCACCGTAATGGTCAGGTTGGACGAGCTGGCCATCATCGGGCCGGGCACATAGTGGAACGTGCCGCGGTCCTGCGGGCCAACGTGGAGGCCGTAGGCAGCAATGGGGCGTCGGCCAGCGGCGTCGAGCACGCCCTCTTCAATCATCGGCAGCGCGCCACCCGGTCCCTCCTCGCCGGGCTGGAACATAAAGGTAACGTCGCCGTGCAGCTCCGCGCGATGCTCACACAGAATCCGCGCCGCGCCCACCAGTCCGGCGGTATGCAGATCGTGGCCGCAGGCGTGCATATACCCATTCGTCGAGGCAAACGGGCTGCCGGTCTGCTCGCGTACCTCGAGGGCGTCCATGTCCGCGCGCAAAAGCACCGACACCGGCCGCTCGCCGCGCTGGCCGCCGCGCAGCACGGCCACCACCGAGCTCAAATCCTGGCCCACGTGGATCTCCAGCGGTAGGCCCTCGAGCGCTTCCAAGACCTTCTTTTGCGTACGCGGCAGGTCCAGGCCGATTTCCGGGTTGCGGTGCAGATCGCGGCGGAAGTTCTGCAACTCCTCGAGCATCTCCTCGCCCATTTCCTGGAAAACCTCGGTGGCCATCTGCTCGCCAATGCGCGCCCGAGTCACCGGCAGGGGCGGCAGCTGCTGGGCCTGGCGTGGGGCAGCCAGGCGTCCGGGGTTGGTAGGACGGATTCGCTTGGTCGGGTCAGACATGGGGAGCTCCTTTTCTCGCTTTCGCATTCGAGGGTACCGCAGGTTATCCACAGGCTGCCGGGTGGGTTCGGGGGCGGTGTGACGGGAGAGGCGAGTTATCCACAGGCTCACGCGGGGGCGCTGCTGCGGCCTTGCGGGGTGTCTTATGCTCACGGGCATGACCCGCTTGCAGGACTACGCCCGCCAACTTGCCTCGCCGATGGAGCTTCTCGGCGAGGTCTCCGGCGTGCGCGAGACGGATCTGCGTCGGCTGGGCCTGCCCCGGCAGGAAGCTCGTAGCCTGCTCGCGCTTGCCGACGTCTACTTTGGCCCCACCTCCTTCACCCGCCGGCAGCGCTCGTGCCGGGCCACCACGCATTGCCTGGCCACATTGAAACTCATTGAAAAATACGTCTCCCGCACCAAATCCAAGCGGGACGCGTGGGCGCTGCGCGCTGAATTGTGCGCGACAGACCAGGATGTGGAGCGGCTCGCGCGCACGCGGTTGAAGGAGATGTATCCGCCGCGGCAGCCGGAAAAGGGCGTGCGAATGACGCGGCGCAAGGGCGGGCCATCGACGCTTTCGATTACCGGTGATTCCGATTTCATCGCTGACCTGCACGCCAGCATCGGCGAAAAGAACCCCTTGGATTCCGTGGAGAATATTTTCTTCCGCGGTGGGGCCACGGCGCGCCCTGCCGCGATGACGAATATCATCATCCAGCTCGATGAATTGGACGAGATTCTCTCTGGCGGTGGAGAAGAAATCACCCTACGGCTGACCAATGGGGCCGAAATCAGCGGCGCCAAACTGGTGGAAAAGCGCCTTGCCGACTGCGGACTTGTCACGCTCGTCCATCCCTATGAGGGACCGGTGAACCTGTATCGCACCTCGCGGCACGCCTCGGATAAGCAGCGGCTGATGGCGAGCGCGGAAAACCCCACCTGCCCGTGGGCCGAGTGCAACTATCCGGCAGACAAGTGCCAAATCCACCACTTGCAGGCGTGGAAACACGGCGGCGAGACCAATATGGCGAATCTCAGTGTGGCCTGCCCGTACCACAACGGGGTCAATGACGATGACCCGAACGCGCCGCCGGTGCGCGGCCGGTTAGCGCGGCGGCGGGGCCGAATAGTCTGGGTCCCGCCGTGGGCCAACTCAAGCTGAAGACCCTGCCCTCATTTTTTGGGCGGACGCTTCCCAGATCACGCGGGTTTCCCGCACAGTGCGAGTCGGTGAAGCATTTCTAGGCTTGGATTAGGGAGCGGCCGAAAAAGTCGGAGTCATTAGCGACGCCGGGCAAAGCATAAAAATAGCCACCACCATAGGGTCGGATATAGTCCGCTAGGGGTTCACCTTCGAGGCGCTTTTGCACCGTTATGAACTGACGCTCCAAGTCCTGCTGGAAGCAGATAAAGACGAGTCCGACATCGAGGGTGCCGTTATCGCGCACGCCATTGTCGTAGTTATAGGCGCGGCGCAGCATGAGCTGGTCCGCGGTTTCTGGCGTGCGCGGATTCGCCAGGCGAATATGCGCGTCGGTGGGGATGACATCACCGGTGGCATCGTCGAGGTAGTTGGGCTCGGCATATTCGTCGCCACCGGAAAGCGGGCCACCGGTTGCACGGTCGCGGCCGAAGATTTGCTCCTGCTCAGCAATGGAGATGCGATCCCAGAATTCCGTATACATAGCGATGAGTCGAACCACCATATAGCTGCCGCCGGCGGCCCAGTCCGGCTCGTCCGTACCGGCCCAAACCAGCTTGTCCTGATCCTTTTCGGCTGGATTGACTATGCCGTCTTTAAACCCAAGGTGGTTGCGCTGGGTGCCAGACGGCCGCGGTTCATTCATATAACCGTTTTGGCGCCAGCGCACGGCCACATCTCCACGGGTGTGCCGCAAGATATCGCGCAGCGCGTGAATGACGGTGTCGTGCTGGTCGGCGCAAATCTGCAGGGCGAGGTCGCCGTGGCATAGCTCCTCCTCCAACGTGTCATCGGCGAAAGCCTGCATGGAACTTAAGTGGACGGGTTTGTGGGGTTTAAGACCGAAGCGGTCGTCGAAAAGCGAATTGCCCACGGCGAGGGTAATGGACAAACTATCGGTGGGAAGCTGCGGTCCTAGCTCCCCGGAATCGCCGGCGGGATAGCCAATGCCATCGGCCGCAGTAGCGCCGCCGGAGGTAAGAATGCGGGCGCGCTCAGTCACGGTGCGAAGCAACTTCTCTAAGCGCGATTTCTCGGTGAACTGTACATCGAGGGCGACGACCTCGGAATACTTTTGGGCTGGGGTCACGATCCCCTGCTGGTGCTCGCCGTGGAAAGGAAGTTCGAGCGGAGCGTCCGCCTCGGTGCGCGGCGATGGAGAAGCATGGTCAGCAGCGCCTTCGCTTCGCTTAGAGGAACCAAAGGAAGAGCCCGCGAGGCTGGACTGCGCATTGGCAGCTGCTGCCGGGCCAGAAAGCGCGGCGGTGGCCGCGAGCCCAGAGAGAAACGAGCGGCGGGAAAAATTAAACGGGCAGGGCACTAATCCATCCTTCTGACTACGGTCATCGTGGCGACAGGGGCAAGCAGTTCATTGGCACGCGCGACGGCGGACTGCACACGCATCCGGTCCTTCTGGGACCACTTATCAAAAGCGGTGTCATATTTTTCATCGAACTTCGTGGCGAGCTTGTCAAGCTCATCCAGCTGTTCATAGATGGGCGAGGTATCGAGCCCACGGCCCTCGACAAGGGAGCGGACGGCATCCAGCGTCAGCCGGGTTGAAATAACGTCGCCCCGCAGCGCGGTGGGCAGGGCATGGGCGCCGAAATCGCGTTCGCCGCGCATATCGAAGCGCTCGAATTCCTCCATTACTTCATGGGTGCGCAGCCCGTAGTCGGGGGCGGGAATGGCGAAATGGGAGGTATCGAGGGCGCGGGCGGTTTTATCGACGGCGTCGGCAAGCGCGCGGGCAGGCTTCGCCGCATCCTTGACGGGGCGCCTGGACCACAGCAGCTTTTCGACGTCCCTGTACCCCTCCAAGCCGGGCCCCGGCCACATCTCGCTGGAATCGTCGAAGGATCGGTAGGTCTCGAGGTAGTCAAGGTAGGCCGCTTGGGCAGCGCGGCGATCTTTTGAGGTGGCTTCAGCAAGAGCGTGGGCTTTCTTCTGTAGCTCGGGCACACGCTTTTTCTGCCTGGCCGCTTGCTGAATGGCCACGGCCGCGACCTCACGGTCAGTAATGGGGACCATCTTGGGAGCATCGGTGATGGTGGAACCGGTGACCGCAAAATCATCAGATTTCACGGCCGAATCATTGTGGAAAACGCAGGTGAGGTGGTATGTGCCGTCCTGCAGTTTCGGGGCCCAGGCGCGCTTGGCTGGGGTGCCCACGCGCTCGAGGACCTGGTAGGCGTTGCCCGCATCATCTGCCACGTAGACGGTGAGCGCAAGCCCCGAGGTGTTATAGATCTTCCACGATGCCTGCCCCTGTACCTTCTCCGGCGTAGGACATGAATACACGTCGCGCACATTCAGCTGTGGTTCTTTCGGCTTCGCGCTTGTGCTTGTCGACGCCGCCGGCCGCGAGTCTCGCGAGCTAGACGAGCTAGAACCGAGAGAGCTCAAGGAGCTTTGGGCGACGGCAGTAGGAGCTATGGCCGCGATGGCAAGCACCGCGGCGGTGGCAAAATGGAAGGTTTTCATTGATTAAAACGGGAGGTTGGGCAATGGCGGGAGCTTAAAATCTTGCAGCTTCTTCAGGTCTAGGCCGGGGTGGCCATTCATGTACCAAGCGACAACCCCTGCGCCGACGCCCAGAGCCGTAAGGATAGCCGCAATGATACCGCCCTTAGAAGAACCAGCGGAAGAACTGGAGCTCGAATCATCGGGCTTATTCGCACCTGGCTGTGGCTTCGCATCTTGGTGCAGCTTGGTGATGTTGGGAACGCCCTGTTCGGTGACCTTGGGGTCGTCCATGCCCTCGACGACGTCCTTGAGGTTGGTGCCGGCGCGGGAGGAATTATCCACCTTTTCAATGGAGGCGTAGTCCTTGGCCACGGTACCGTCGGTCTCGTTCAAGAAAAGCTTCGGAGCCTTGTGGGCGGCGTTGAAGTCAAACATGTTGTTGAGCTCGCCGGCGCGCTCGTCAAAGGCAATGCCCCCTAGACGGCCGAGTCCCCAATTGTCCTGAATGAACTTGGTGACGGAAGTCTGCTCGGTGTAAGTGGAGTCGATGTGGTTAGTCTTCGCGTATGGGGAGATAACCAGCAAAGGCTGGCGGGTACCCGGCCCGCACTGGCCGTCCTTTCCGCCGGCAACGCCTACTTTTGCTGCGGCGGCGGTGCAGATTTCTTTGTCCTGGTGCGGGTCATTGGAACCATTGCGGATTTCTGGGGCCTTGTGGTCGTACCAGCCATCGGAGTCATCGTAGGCGATAACGACCGCGGTGGAATCCCACTCTGAGGAATTTTGCAGCTCATTGATGTAATGGGTGATGAAGGCCTGCTCGTCTAGCGGGTTGGAGTAACCGGCGTGTCCGTCTTGGTAGTTGGCAGCCTTCAGGAAGGACACGGCCGGCAGGTTGCCCTGCTCCAGAGCGGTATCGAAGTCCTGCAGATCGTACTGGTGGTTGGCGCGGTCAGTCTTGCCGATCATGTCATCGCTCGACGGCGCCAAGTGGTGCGGATTCGCGGTGGAAGCGTAGTACTGGAACGGCTGGTGGTGCGGGTTATAGTCCGTCTGGTTCTGGCCGGTCAGCGTAGTGTGGGAGGCGCCGCAGCGTGCGCGAGCGTCGTCTGTAGCTTCCTCGGTTGGCCGGAAGCCGCCTTGGAACCAGCCCCAAGTGACGTCCTTGTCATTGAGCTGGTCACCGATGTTCTTGGAGTGCATCGCGGTGACCTGGTTGGTGCCGGCGGAAGAGTTATTCGAGCAGTCGTCGTAAAGCGGATCTGGGTCGCCGACAACAGTGGCGGTCTTGCCATCTTCGGATACCCCAGCGAGGGCGTGGTTCTTGCCAGGTTCGATCTTCTTCTGCTCGCCCGTGGCTGGGTCATGCATGGTCCCGCCGGCCACGGTTCCGGAAATTAGATTCAGCGCGCCTGGGGTGGATGGGCCGAAGATAGTGGAGTAACTATTATCGTTCATCGCAAAGTTTTGCGCGTAGTTCCACATTCCGGTGACGGTATTGCCGTCGTAATAGCCCATAGTCATGCCTGGAACGGCATAATAGCCGTTGGAAGACTTATCGATGTCGGTGGATACAGTCTCCGGGAACTTGTCCATCTTGCCGCCGTTGTATGCGGCCTGCTCATCGCCGTAGTGGTGATTCTGGTCCGTAGTTACTGCATGGTCTGGCCCGATGCGGAAAGGCTTGACGGAGTTGGGGTTCTTGTCCCCCATTACGCCATCATTTTCGAGGTTTTTCGCTTTGGGGGTGTCCTTCTTGGCGGTAAATTTTGGGGCGTCCTTGTCGCTTCCCTGCAGCTTTTCGCCGTCCTTATTCAGGGCGTTTGGGTAGGTGCCAAAGTAGTGGTCGAAGGAAATATTCTCCGAGTAAATGACAACGACGTGTTCAATTGGGGTCGTGGTGGCTGCCTGGGCAACGCCGGGGACAAGGGACGTAGTGGCGGCTGCGGCGGCGCAAAGGGCCACAGCGCGAGAGCGAAGCTTCATTAAAAATCCAACCTTGGTCAAGAATTTGCGGGGCAGGTCGAAAGTGGCTGTGGCTCACCAGGCGAGTCATCGGTCGCTTTCGAATCGAAATTTAACGCCGCCAAAACACCGACTGCAACTAGATTAAAAGGGCGTCCCCGGCCGTGGGAACGCCCTATAGGAGCAGCTCACTTTGAACTTTTGCCGGCCGCACCCCGGGAGCCGTTAACGAAATGTTAAGAATCTATTCGGCTCCACTTTGCCAATAGGGGGTACGGGGTTAATCGTCGGCGTCGGTAGACAGCGCAGCCACGAAAGCCTCTTGCGGCACCGAGACGGAGCCCAGCGTCTTCATGCGCTTCTTACCGGCCTTCTGCTTCTCCAACAGCTTGCGCTTACGGGAGATATCGCCGCCGTAGCACTTGGCCAGCACGTCCTTGCGCATGGCCCGGATGTTCTCGCGGGCAATGATCTTCGAACCAATGGCCGCCTGCACCGGCACCTCGAACTGCTGGCGCGGGATGAGTTCTTTAAGCTTCTTGGTCATCTTATTGCCGTACCACTGTGCGGAATCGCGGTGGACGATGGCGGAAAAGGCGTCGACTGGGTCGCCGTTGAGCAGGATATCGACCTTGACTAAGTCCGCGAGCTGCTCGCCGGCCTCCTCGTAGTTCAGCGAGGCGTAGCCCTTTGTACGGGACTTGAGCATATCGAAGAAATCGAAGATGATTTCACCCAGCGGCATGGTGTAGCGCAGCTCTACGCGGTCCTCGGAGAGGTAATCCATGCCTCCCATCTGGCCGCGCTTGGACTGGCAGAGCTCCATGGTGGGGCCGACGAATTGCTCGGGCACGATGACGGTCATCTTCACCACTGGCTCGTAGACCTCGTTAAGCTTTCCTTCCGGCCAGTCAGACGGGTTGTGAACCCACTTTTCCTCGCCGTCTTCGGCCACCACGCGGTAGGTCACCGACGGCGCGGTAGAAATCAGATCGAGGCCGAACTCGCGCTCCAAGCGGTCGCGGGTAATTTCCATATGCAATAGGCCCAAGAACCCGCAGCGGAAACCAAAGCCCAGGGCGACGGAGGTTTCGGGCTCGAAGGTCAAGGAGGCGTCGTTAAGCTGCAGCTTTTCCAAAGCATCGCGCAGGTCCGGGAAATCAGCCTGGGAGATGGGGAAAAGGCCGGAGTAGACCATCGGGTCCGGGTCCTTATAGCCTTTAAGCGGAGTCTCAGCGCCGCCGTTGGACCAGGTGACGGTATCTCCCACCTTGGTCTCGCGCACGTCCTTTACGCCGGTAATCAGGTAGCCCACCTCGCCGGGGCCCAAGCCCTCGCATTTTTGCATCGTAGGGGACACGATGCCGATTTCGAGCAGCTCGTGGTTGGCGTTGGTCGACATCATGGTGACCTTCTGGCGCGGGGTGAGCCTGCCATCGACCATGCGGATATAGGTGACAACGCCACGGTAGGTGTCATAGACGGAGTCAAAAATCATGGCGCGGGCCGGCGCATCCGCGTCGAACTCGGAGGACGGCGGCGGCACCAACTCGCAGACCTTGTCCAGCAGCTCGACCACACCCTCGCCGGTCTTGCCGGATACGCGCAGGACCTCTTCCGGTTCGCAGCCGATGATATTGGCGATTTCCAGCGCGTACTTTTCCGGGTCGGCGGCCGGCAGGTCGATTTTATTGAGGACCGGGATGATTTCCAGGTCGTTTTCCATCGCCAGGTACAGGTTGGCAAGGGTTTGGGCTTCGATGCCCTGGGCGGCGTCGACAAGCAGGATGGCGCCCTCACATGCCTCAAGGGCGCGGGAGACCTCATAGGTGAAGTCCACGTGGCCAGGAGTGTCGATCATCTGGAGGACGATCTGCTCCCCTTCGTCCGGACCGGACTGGGGTACCCAGGGCAGGCGTACGTTCTGCGCCTTAATGGTGATACCGCGTTCGCGTTCGATGTCCATATTATCGAGGAACTGGTCACGCATATCGCGCTCCGCAACCACCTTGGATAGCTGCAGGATGCGGTCCGCCAGCGTCGACTTGCCGTGGTCGATGTGAGCAATAATGCAGAAGTTTCGGATTCGGGCGGGATCCGTAAACGTCGTGGCCGCAAAGTTTTCAGACATACGTCTACAATAGTCGACATGAAAAGCGCCATGCTCACCCGACTGCGCCAAGCGCTGGGAATCAGCGAGCGCGAGCCCATAGACACCGGCCTGACCCGCATTAATTCCCGGTTGGGGCTGGATAGGTCGGACGAGTTCCACGAGCCGCGCAAGGCCGCTGATATCCGGGTCGAGGCCACCGCCTCTCACCCCCGCTCCATATTTTTCTCCCCCGATATGGATGGCCAGGCTGATTCCGGCGAGGTGGTCTGGGTATGGGCTCCGGCCGAAGGCAAGCAGGCCCCGCCGCGTGAGCGCGCCATCCTGGTTGTCGGCCGCACGCGCACCACGGTGATGGGTTTGCTTATCTCCCCCAACCCGAAGCATGCGCTTGACGACGCCTGGCTGGAAATCGGCGCCGGCGAGTGGGACGAATCCGGGTGCGATTGCTGGGTGCGCCTCGACCGCTTGCTGGAGGTTTCCGAAGAACAGGTGCGCCGACAAGGCACACTTTTTCCCGAACGCCGGTTCGAAAGAATCGCGAATAGGTTACGCGCGCGCTACCACTGGGCCTAACCAGTCGCACAGACGGCGGCCATGCTGAGAGTTTTGGCAGGTCGGGTTCGGTACTGCTATTGTATGTTGGTTACTTACTTGCCGGGCGCGTTGGTCGGGGCGGGCAGGACCTTGGGTTCGCTCTTCGAATACCAGCGCCGAGCGTGCCAGCGATTGCTGGCCGCGGGAGTAGTCCGAGTAGGTCGGTTTCTACGTCAATCACTTTCGATTACTAAGAGGTATTTTTCATGGCAAATATCAAGTCCAAGCAGAAGCGCGTTATCACCAACGAGAAGGCACGCCAGCGCAACAAGAGCGTTCGCTCCGCCGTCCGTACCGAGATCCGCAAGTTCCGCGAGGCCGTTACCGCTGGCGACAAGGCTGCTGCTGAAAAGCAGCTGCGCGTGGCATCCCGCGCCCTGGACAAGTCCGTGTCCAAGGGTGTCTTCCACCGCAACACTGCAGCCAACAAGAAGTCCGGCATGGCTTCCGCGTTCAACAAGATGGACTAAGAGCCATTGCACTGACAATCCCCCCCGGTCGCGCTCTACGGAGCGCACCGGGGGATTTTCTTAGCCTAGACCCGAGCGGGGAGGCTTAGGCCAGTTCGTCGTTGAAGTAATCTTCGAAGACGGCACCGGCGTTGCGGAAGGCTTCACTAAGCGAAGTTCCACCACGGGTTTCCACAAAAATCTCGAAGGCGGTCAGGAACTGGGTGTGGATGATGTTGACGGTCGGCGTGAGGCGCGAATCGGAGGACTTCCAGCCCTCGCGGGCTTGCACGGCTTGGCGGAGGCGCTCAATAGTGCGGCTATTGCGCTGGTAATACAGGGCACGCAGCTTCGTATCCTTAGCTAGCGCCTGGGCCGTCAGCTGGGAAATTTCGGGGAAGAACTCATCACCCACGGCGCGGTCAAATACGGCTTTGGCCACGATTTCAGAATCTTCGCGCAGGCTTCCGGTGGGCAGTCCGGCGGCGAAATTCTGAAATTGGTGCTCTAGTTCCTCCGAAAATTCGGGACCTAAAACTGCCGATTCTTTGTCTTTTATGTAATTAAAAAGGGTACGGCGGGAAACGCCTACCTTTTGGGCGAGTTCCTCCATAGTAAACCCGCCGTATCCGGCTTCGATGACGAGGTTGAGCGCAGCGACTCGGATTTGTGATATACGCGGCATAAATGCCCCTTTCTGTCCCGACGCTCTAAGGGCCTTACTTTCGTTTTCTAAACCCTTAAATCTTTAGGTGAAAATGGTATTTCCCTACAAACTAAGGCGTTTGGGGTGATTCTATTACCTCATATTCGACTATGGAAACAGCCGTGCGCACGGGAAGAATTTACTACCGGCATGGCCGTACGTTTAGGCCCGTCATAGAACTATTTAACAAAGCTGTGATGTTAGACAACCAAAGTACCTGTGCGGCCAGCCCTCCGCTCCAGTTATCCGCCCGCACGTTCGAAAGCCCAATGGTGCTCGTGTCGGGTAGGGCCGCTAAGATGAGTCAACGATGAAAAACGTTAAGCCACTGGTGAAATGGGCGGGCGGAAAGCGCCAGCTCTTGCCACATATCCACGCCGCCCTACCGGCGGATGTCCCGCGGCGGTTTTATGAGCCCTTCATCGGTGGCGGCGCGGTGCTTTTCTCTCTCCAACCAGCCAGCGCACGGGTCAATGATCTCAATGCTGAGCTCATCAACCTATATGAGGTGGTACGCGGCGGCGTCGACGAGCTCATTGCAGAGCTCGTGAGCTATCCCAATGAGGCGGAGTTTTTCTATGCGCTGCGCGCAGTGGACAGGGATGCGAAGCGGTTTGCCGCCCTCTCCCCCATCGAGCGTGCTGCACGAACGCTGTATCTCAACCGCACCTGCTATAATGGTCTGTATCGCGTGAATACGGCAGGTCAATTTAATGCGCCGTTCGGGCGCTATAAGAATCCCACCATTTGCGATGAAGACACGCTGCGTGCGGTGCACCGCTATTTTGCGGAAAATGAGGTGATCTTTTCCCAAGGCGATTTCGCCGCAGCGGTGGCAGAAGCAGGCGAAGGCGATTTTGTCTATTTCGACCCGCCCTATGACCCAGTCAATGTGACGAGCTCGTTTACCGGCTATCAAAAGGGCGGCTTTGACCGCGCGGAGCAAGAACGGCTCAAAGAGGTCTGCGATGAGTTGGACAAACGCGGGGCAAAGTTTCTGCTGTCGAATTCGGCCACCGAGTTCATCCGAGAGCTCTATGCGGATTATGAGGTAGGCATCGTGGGGGCAACGCGGGCGATCAATTCCGTCGCTTCGAAGCGCGGCAAGGTCGATGAGGTACTGGTGCGCAATTATGAGGTCAGCGGTGACTAGCGGGCCGAAGGCGCACGCGGGGCGGGAGCTGCAGGAGGAGCTGCGGGCACGTTTTGGCGTTCCGGAGTCGGTGAAGCTAGGCGTTAATGACTGGGGTTGGCTGCGCATCTTGGCGGCTGGCTACGGCGAAGAATTGGAACGGCGCGGGTATTTTTTCATCAGCGCGCGGGAAGTGGAGAAAATCTCTGCTCGGCAGCCACGGTTGATGGCCAAGCATGATTTTTCCACCTCGCGGCCTTGGATCTTTCAGCGCCTGCAGCTCGGCATCGTGCCGGTAAGCCGCAGCGAATACTTGGTGGGCCGGTTCAACCTCTACGAGAAGTTTCCGCAGGCACAGCGCGGGGAGGTACGTACGCTGCAGCTGCCAGCGGGTCTAGATACCCTCTCGTTGGAGGGGGTGAGCTCGGAGGCGGTGGCGTTAAATGGGGCGTCGGCAAGCGGGATGCTAGAAGACTTTCTGGCCTGCGGGCCTTTGCAAGCTACGGTGGCAGGCCGCATGTCCACGCGCGAGATGCAGGTGCGGCTACCGGACCTGGGCGTGGAGGTGGCGGTGGACCGCGCACAGATGGAAATCGACGGCGGTTTTGAATCGCTCGAGCATCTAGTGCTGGTGGAGGCGAAAAATCACCTCTCGGATGATTTCAATATCCGGCAGCTATATTTTCCCTACCGGCGCTTCCAACAGCGCCTGGCAAAGGAAGTGGTACCGGTTTACCTGGTGTATTCCAATGGCATTTTCCACCTATACCGCTATGAATTTAGGGATCCGGCCGATTTTCGCAGCATTGCGCTGGTCGATAGCGCCCGCTACGCACTGTCGGCCTCGCACCTGGATGCGCAGGCATCGCTGGATATCGTTCGGGCGGTGGAGCCCGACGTCGAGCCGGAGGTGCCCTTTCCGCAGGCCAATAACTTTGAGCGGGTGGTCAACCTCTTGGAGCTCATGGCGCTGCAGCCGCTGAGTAAGGCAGAGATTACTCAGCGCTATGATTTCGATCCGCGGCAGGCGGACTATTATGCCAACGCCGCGCGCTACCTGGGGTTGGCGGTGCAGGTGGATGAGGCCTGGGAGCCCACCGAGCGCGGGAGGAGAATTATCGAGCAGCCGCAGCGCGATGCCCGAAATGCGGCGCTTATACGGACGTTGGCGGCGCGGCGGGTATTTCGCGAGGTGCTCGAACTCAGCTTGGCGCGGGGCGCGGTCGCCAGCACCGCGGAGATTATTACAGCGATGGAGGAATTGGGGCTGAGCTTGGCGACGTCCCGGCGGCGCGCCTCCACCGTCGCCCGCTGGACCCAGTGGGTGCTCGACACGGTGGCGGAGGGAATGCCGCGGCTGTTTTAGTGCAGGAGGTTCTGCGCGCCGGAGACAATAAGGACGATGCCGGCGATAATGAAAAACAGGCCCGAGCCGATATCGATCCACGGACCTGCGGCGATGAGTTTGCGGCGCACGGCGTTGGTGGAAATTACCGTGGCAACGACGAGGAAAAAGAGGAAGGCCGAAAGCGATAAGGACAGCGTCAACCCGATGGCCAACCAGATGGGAGGGCTGGCGGGAAGCAGCGGAGCGATCATCGCGGCGAGGAAAAGCACGATTTTCGGGTTGGACATATTCGTGGCTAATCCGACCTTGAAGGCAGAGCGTAGGCGCCCGAGTTGCGCGGCGACGTCTTCCAGATCCACCGGCGGGTTGGCGCGCTGGGCGATGCCGCTGCGCAAGGCGCGCGAACCCATAAACACCAGGAAGCAGCCGCCAACGGCCTGAACCGCTCCCAAAATTTCCGGAAAAGCCGTCAGCAGCGCTGCGGCGCCGAAAACGGTGGCGGTGCACCAAAAGAGCACGCCAATTTGGATGCCGGCGGCTGCGGCTATGGCGTGGCGCCGCGAGCGGGTGGCGTAGCGGGTCACCAAAATAATGTCGGGTCCGGGCGAAGCAACGCCCACCAGATTCATCAACAAGAGGGTGAAAAAGGACGTCCAGGTCACTCCCCTGCCTCGCTTTCTAGGCGCGGGATGAGGTCCTCGCGGCCAAATATGCGGGCAGACTCCAGCGCGGAGGGATGGCCGGCGGCAGGGTCGGCGTGAGCGGCCAAGAGGGCGTCGATGACCGCATCTTCCTTTTTGAAAATGGCACCGGCCAGGGGTGATTGACCGCGGTCATTGAGCAGATTAACGTCCGCGCCGACGCGAGCAAGTGAGGTAACCAGCTCGGCGTGGCCGTGATAGGCCGCGAGCATGAGGAAGGACTGGCCGTCCTGGTTCACGAGGTCAATATTTACGCCGTGGTCGATATAGGCCAGGAGGTCCAAGCTGCCCTCGCGTGCCATGTCAAAGAGCCGACCGGCGAATTCCTGCACTTGCGTCTCAGACATAGCTTCTAGCTTATCGCGCCAGTTCCGCGACTCGTTTGACGGCCGCCTCTATGGCGAATTCGGGCTCACCGCCTTGGCCTTTGACGGCGGCATCGAGTTCCGAGACGAGGATGACGGCCTTGGTGACATTATCGGCGGACCAGCGGCGAGCCACCGGCTGGGTCATCTTGACCACGTAGGGCGCTAGGCCGGTTTGGCTAGCTAAAGAATACTGGTCCCCGCGGGCGGAATACAGGCGGGCTACGGCTCCGACCTTATTGGCTAGCGCTGCGGCAATCGCCACGGGGCTGGCGCCAAGCTGCAGGGCGCGGCGGCAGGTGGACACGGCGGCTTCGACGCGGCCGGCAACGGCGGCATCGGCAATATCCCAATTGGCAACCTCGGCCACGCCGACGTAGTAGTTCTGCACGGCCTCGCGGGTGACGTTGCCGCCGGTATCGGACACCAACTGGGAGATGGCAGAGGCCAGCTCGCGTAGGTCAGAGCCCACGCCTTCGAGCACGGCATGGATGACGTCCGGGGTCGGGCGCACACCGTGGGAGGAGAATTCGCGGGTGGCCCACTGCCCCAGCTCATTGGGATAGAGCGAGAAGACTTCGTGAACCTCGGCAATCTTGCGCAGCTTGGCCACCAGTTCAGGTTGCTTCTTCTTTTTCTTTAGGGTCTTGGCCGTCACGGAGTAAATGATGACCATGGTCATGCCCGGCGCGGGGTTCGCGCAGGCACGCAGGATGATATCGACTACTTCCTTGCCGGCTCGCTCGCAGTCACTGATGACGATGACGCGGCTATCTCCAAAAAGAGAGGGGCTAGTGGCCTCGAGGATTTCGCCCTCGGAGACTTCGGAAGCTTTAAGCTTGGTCAGCTCGGGGCGAGCACCGGTTGGGCCGCTCTCCTCGGCCGCGGCACGCTGAATCTGCAGGCGGGCGCGTTCGGTGAGGAATTCATCGTCGCCAAGGATGAGATGTACTGGAGGCATGCCCGCCATTCTAACCTGCCGCCACACCGAGCCAGGCGATGCCCGCTAGCGTCAGCGCCAGAGTCAGCCAGGGGCGGTGATAGAGGAGGCCGGCAATGATCCAGGCGTAGGCAAGCAGCGTAAAAAGCGGGCTAGCGGGGATGGTGACCACCGGAAGGTGGGCCACGCCGTGGGCGATGGTATTAATCCACCACGAAAAGGGTTCTATAAGGCGCAGCAAGCCCGCACCTAGCACATCGATTGGACCGAGCTGGGCGAAGACGGCGGCGATAAGCCCCACGATGGTAATCGGCACGGTGGCGGGCTCAACCAGGATATTGGCCAACACGGAGACCACGGAGACCTCGCCGGACATGAGTGCGACTAGCGGGAGGGTAACGATATCGGCGGCAATGGCCACAGCGACCGCGCGCAGAAAAATGGCGGGCCAGCCGGTTGTGGCCAAGTGTTTATAAATGAGCGGGCTAAGCGCCACGATGCCGAGCGTCGCCGCGCAAGAAAGTGCGAAACCAAAGTGCACGGCGAGGTCGGAATCCACGAAGAGCAGGGCAATGATGCCGAGGCTAAGAGCATGAATCGGCTCCATGCGCGTGGAATTAAGCACGGCGAGCAGCCCCACCAGCCCAGCCACGGCCGCGCGCTGGACGGAGGGCTCAAAACCCACGAGCACAACATAGGTGGCCAAAGCACACAGAGAGGCAGCCACGCGGGCGCGTGGCCCCAGCGCGAAGGCGGCGCAGACCATGGCTGCGGTGGAGCACACGATGGCGACATTTGCACCGGAAACTGCGCTTAAGTGCGAAAGGCCGGTGATGATATACAGGTCGCGCTCTGAAGAGCTTTGCAGGCTAGTATCGCCGAGCACCATGCCAGGAATCAGGCCCTGGCTGGAAGGACCGACGGTATCTACAACCAGCGCGCGAAATGTGTCGGACACGTGGGCCGCCCAGCCGGCTAGGCCTTCGGGCTCACCGGTTACCTGCACGTCTGTGGCAGTGGCGCTGAGCTTTCCGACGCCCGCCCTATCCGACTCCCTCACCTCCACCCTGGCCGTGAGTTCGGCGCCCGCAGCGGCCGGGACCGGTTCCGAGCTAAAGACCGGCAGTTGAGTCGGGTAGCCCGGCACCTTAAGCCGCAGCAACCAGCCGCCCGTGCTGGTCTGCGTCGGCGCGGTGGTCAGGCGGCCGGTAACCTCGGTGCCGAGGTCGAACGCAGCGGCACGGGCCTGGCGCACCGCGGCAACCAGCGCCGCGGCTGTCGCGACCATTCCGGAAAATAGCGCTTGGCCCCATTGGCGGGCGATCAGGCAGCACCCGACGACCGCCGCAATGATAAAGATTGCCCAGCCACGGCTACCTAGCAGCACAGCAATGACAGCCAGCCAAGCGGTGGCCGCACCGGGGACGAGCCGCAGTTCTCGCATCGCGTGCTCGTACTCAGCTTAGAGCTGGACCTGGTCTTTAAGCTGCGCTAGCTTCGCCGGTCCGATGCCGGTGACCTCGAGTAATTCCTCAATATCTTGGAAGCCGCCATGTTCCTCGCGGTACGCCACGATAGCTTGCGCGGTGACCTCACCAACGCCCTTGAGTTCTGTAAGTTCCTCCGCGGTGGCGTTATTCAGGCTCACGCCGCCGGTACTGATGCCGTTTCCGCCGGATGGGGCTGGTTCGCCGGGTGCGGGAGGTGGGGCGGCGCCGGAGGGAAGGATGTGGAGCTGCTGGCCGTCGGAAAGCCGCTGGGCATGGTTGAGCGCGATTGTGTCTGCACCGGGAAGGGGTTGAGCGGCGTCGAGGGCATCGGCGACGCGCGCGCCGGGCTCGAGGGTCTGCAAGCCGGGCTCGGCCACCTCGCCAATGACAGAGACGATGATTTCACTGGGCTCTGCACTGGGTGCAGTGCCAGAATCACCGCTTATTGCCGCAGGCTCGGGCATGCCCGAGGATTCATCGGAGCGGGCGTTGATGCCAAGCCACGCCACCACGCCGACGACGAGAATGACCGCCACGGCGCAGGCTTGCCACGGGCTAATGCGCAGACGCGGGCGAGGATAATCGACGGCGAGGAGCTCTTCCTCACCGGTGGGTTGGGTAAATTCGCGGAGTCGTTCGCTAATCTTGGGTGCCGCCATGGCGCTGAGAATAAAGGCGTGGGCGCTAAGGCAGTAGGTACAGCGAAGGCGGGCTGTGGATAACTTGTTGGGGACGTCAACGAACCCGGCGCACTGGGCCTAGTTATCCACAGAACGGCGCGGTGGGAAGGCGCGTGGTCGACCACGCGTGTGAGGATGCGCTGGATCGGCGGGAGGCTCCGAGCTAAACACCGCAGATACGCCGATGGCGGAGGGGCCGACGTGGACGGAGAGGACGTCGTTAAGCGGGGTGCAGATAAAGGACGAGCCCTGCGGCAGGGCCGCTTCAAGCAGCGCCTCCAGCTTGGCGGCCGCGCCTTCGGCGTGGTTGTGCTGGATGGCCACGAAGGCCGGCTCCCCGTTGGCGCGGGAGGCAATGAGGTCTACTAGCTTGGTAAAAGCCTTGGTCTGGGTGCGGGTTTTTCCCACCAGCTCCAGCTTGCCGCGGTTAATCGACATGATCGGCTTGGTGGCCAAAAGCGCCGTAGATAACACGGCTGTGGCCGGCGAAAGGCGGCCGGAGCGGCGCAGATCCTCCGTGGAATGCAAGTACACCCAGGTAGCCGCGCGCTTGAGGGTGTCCATGGCCGCAGCGTAGCACTCCTCCAAGCCGGCTCCGCGGGAGGCGACCTTGGCTGCGGACATGGCGGCCGCACCCATCGCCATGCCGGCCGACCCGGAATCAATCACCCGCACCGTGTGCGGGAAAACGCCCGAAGCAGTCACTGCGGCGGAGTAGGTGGAAGAAAGCTCTTTGGATAGGTGTATGGCCACCACGCCATCATCCTGAGAGCGCTCCATTTCGCGGCCATAGGCGGCTGCCAGCTCCAGCGCGCTTAATCCCGAAGTAGATTGCTCCAAGCCATCCTTGCCGTGGCGTTCCATGAGGTGGAGGTCAATGACGGTGATGGATAGCTGCTCCGCCAGCTCCCGGGGCAGGCCCGCAGCGGAATCCGTAATGACGCGAACCGCCACTAGATATCCGCCCCGCCGTCCCCGGTGACCTCGCCGCCCATATTCCAGCCGTCGAAGTACCACTGGGCATTGCCCACATTGTCGGGGGTAAATTCTAGCGAGGACAGCGGCGTTCCCGGGTTAAAGTCCGGGCGAGCAGTCAGCTGTGACCAGTGGGTATTCTTCAACCCCGAAAGGATCCCGTACTGCGCGTGGTCAAGGCCAAGCAGGTGGCAGGTAAGCGCCGAGATGGCCCCGCCATGGGCCACGATGAGGACGGGGCCGGCGTCCCAGCCGGCAAAGTCTTCCATGAGCTCATCGATGACGGGGCGGGCACGCTCAGCCACGTCCACGCGAGACTCCCCCTCCGGCGGGGCCCAGGTGGGATCGTGGCGCCAAATGGCGCGCGCGCCTGGAAACTCCGCATCTACCTCAGCAGAGGTTCTGCCCTGCCACTGGCCCAAGTGAGTTTCGCGCAGGCGGGCATCCGTGCTGAAGTCCACGCCGAGGGCTTCGGCGACGACGCGGGCGGTTTCCTTCGCACGAATGAGATCGGAGGCAACGATTTTGGACACGCCCTGATCCTGGAGCAGGCGCGCGGCAGCGCGGGCCTGCTCATAGCCCAGCTCAGACAGCTCGGTATCCAAGTGGCCTTGCATGCGGCCGGTGGCGTTATAGGTAGTTTGTCCGTGGCGGATCAGGATCAGGCGGCGACTCATATGGGTTTAAAGCTCCTCGTCCTCACCTGGGACCTTATCGGCCAGTGGGAGCTCGTCGATGGAATCTACCTCACGCGGGTTGACGCCATTGGTCCATTCGCCCGGACGCTCCGGGGCTTCGATGCCCTCAATCTCCAGTGCCGGGCAATCATGGTAAAGGCGGTCCAAGCCGTAGAACTCGCGCTGGTCATTGCGCTGGACATGGACGACGATATTGCAGTAATCCAGCAGCACCCAGCGATTTTCGCGGTTACCTTCACGGCGCTGCGGTTCAAAGCCCTGCTTGGTCATCTCATCTTCGACTTCATCCACAATGGAGCCCACCTGGCGCTCGTTATCTGCAGAAGCCAGCACGAAGACCTCAGTAATTGCGAGGACATCGGAGACATCAATAGCCGCGATATTGGTGGCTAACTTTTCTTGCGCCGCGTGTGCCGCGGTTTCTGCCATGCTGCGGGCGAGATCAGAAGTAGACAATGTGTATAAATTCCCTTTTCGCGTCTGAGTGCATTCGAAATGAACTATCTCTAGTGAGAATCTATTCTTGCACGTTTAGCAGGCCCGTGCCCAAAATCTGGGAAAGGCCGTGAAAGTTTCTACAGGGGCTTGTCCGGGTTGGGACCGTAGAGATTGTTTTTGGTGATGTACTGCACCACTCCATCCGGTACGAGGTACCACACGGGCTGGCCTTGAGCAGAGCGCTCGCGGCACGCGGTGGAGGAAATGGCCATGGCGGGGATATCGATGAGGTCAATATCCTCTTGGGCATCGGCGGGCAGCATATCGGCGCTTAATTCGTATCCGGGGCGGGTAACCCCCACGAAGTGCGCCATCTCCAGCATCTCTTCCCAGTTATGCCAGCTCATAATGGAGGCCAGAGAATCGGCGCCGGTAATGAAATAGAACTCCGCTTCTGGGAAAAGCTTACGCAGATCCCGCAACGTATCGATGGTATAGGTAGGCCCCTCGCGGTCAATATCTACCCGCGAGACGGTAAAACGCGGATTGGATGCGGTTGCCACCATCGT
This sequence comes from Corynebacterium nasorum, assembly GCF_022347325.1. Classification (NCBI taxonomy): domain Bacteria; kingdom Bacillati; phylum Actinomycetota; class Actinomycetes; order Mycobacteriales; family Corynebacteriaceae; genus Corynebacterium; species Corynebacterium nasorum. The sequence goes on along the minus strand of NZ_JAKRDU010000003.1, from coordinate 135,959 downwards.
CATCAAGTAGCGGTGCTCGGCCGCAGTGACCTCGCGGTGAGACTTCTGCCAAGGCTGACCTGTGGGCACAAAGATGACGCTATCGAGGGCAAAGCGATGCGCGGCCTCACTGGCGGCTACCAAGTGACCATTGTGGATGGGGTCAAAGGTGCCACCCATGATGCCAATGCGCTGTGGGCTAGTCATGGGTGGTGATTATAGTCCCCCAGCCGAGGAGGGAGTAAGCAAAGTGGCGAGGGAGTCGGCAAAAGCGGCGTCGCCAAGCGAGGGCTCTACAAAATAAGAAGCATGGCGAGCCGCCTTGGTAGCCAACGCGTCGTGGGCGGAGGCGAGGTTCAGGTCGCAAACGAAGTCTCCGTCCAGGCAATAGTTAAGCCGGCGCGAGTCCGGCAATGCCGCAGGTTGTAAGAGCAAACGCTGCGGTAGCCAGCCCGCCATACCGTGGGGACGGCTGAGGGGATTGCCCAGGTAAACTGCCCCCGCGAGCTTGCCTCGTTGTGCAAGGTAGCGCTCCGCGCTGGTAGCGACAATGGCGCCTTGGGAGTAGCCAGCCGTAATATAGCGCGGCTGGCAGCCTGTTTCGCGCTCATACTTTTCCACCACGCGCGGAGCGTTGGCCATGCCGGTGCGCAAACTATGTACAAAACCAACGGTGACCGAATACGCCAGCTCGTGCAACGGATGCTCCATCACTACCCCACCGAGGCGGCGAATAAGCTGGAGCGGATTCAACTGCTCACCTTCCTGCGCCAGCGGCGGCAGGTTCATTGACGCCGGGTATGCCTGGGGGTCAAGGGCGAGGACATGGACTTTATCCATCGTGCCGGGATGGCGTTTTTCCACTAGATGAAAAAGCGCGGAGAGGTTTGCCCCTTCATAGCCATTCGACGGCGCGGCATGCGGCGAATACTGCTGCGGTCCGAAATACTCGCCGTATTCCTCATTCTGGTCGGAGCCACGAGCAGCCAAAACAACGAACTCGGGACACCCAGCAGGCTGCGGCGATGGGGCGGATTGTGCTGCTGCCTGGGGCACGACCGGGGCAGCATTCGCGGTGGCGGCAGCGGCGGGGGCTATAGAAACGGCAAGCGCCGCCGAGGCGCTTAGGGCGACGGCGGCACGGAAGAAAGCAGATCGAATCATGGCGGGGAGAATTATGGACGGGTCTGACCTGTACCCTGCAGGATCCACTTAGAAGAGGTGAGCTCCGGCAGCGCCATTGGGCCACGGGCGTGCAGCTTCTGGGTGGAAATGCCGATTTCGGCGCCCATGCCGTAGACCTCGCCATCGGTGAAGGCGGTAGAGGCATTGAGCATCACCGCGGCGGCATCCACCTCGTTGCCGAATTTCACTAGGACATCGGCGTCTTGCGCGGCGATGGCCTCGGTGTGGCCAGTGGTGAACTCGGTGATATGCGCGATGGCGCCATCTACGCCGTCGACCACCTTGGCGCAGATATCCATAGATAGTGACTCCTCGCGCCAGTCTTCATCGGTGGCCTGCACGGCATCCTTGACGCCGAAGGCCTCGAGCTCGGCGACGTCGCCGTGGATGGTCACGCCAGCATCCTGCAGCGCGGCGATGATGCGGAGCTTGACGGAGTCATCCAAAGCGGCGTCGATAAGCACGCACTCCGTGGAGTTGCACACGGAGGTGCGGCGGGTCTTGCCGTTGATGACCATGTCGATGGCCTTATCAATGTCTGCAGAGGCATCCACGTAGAAGTGGCAATTGCCGGTGCCGGTCTCAATGGCGGGGACGGTGGCGCCGGTAACGACGGCCTCAATAAGCTTTGCGCCACCACGCGGAATAACCAGGTCCACCAGACCACGGGCGGTAATGAGGTCCTGGACGGAATCGTGCGTCTCGCACGGCAAAAGCTGCACGGCCTCGCGCGGCAGGTCAAACTCAACGAGGGTATCCTGCAAGATTTCTACCAGCTTGGTGTTGGAGTTGCGGGCGGATTTGGAGCCACGCAATAGCGGCACATTGCCGGACTTGATGGCCAAACCGAAGGCGTCCACGGTGACGTTCGGGCGGGCCTCATAGACCATGCCCATGACACCGAGCGGCACGCGCACCTGCTTCATCTGGATTCCGTTATCCATGGTGCGACCCTGCAGGATCTCCCCTACCGGGTCCTGCAGGCCAGCTACCTGGCGCAGGCCGCCGGCAATGCCTTCCACGCGCGCGGCGTCGAGAGACAGGCGGTCAATAAGGGACTCGGACATGCCGCGTTCGCGGCCGGCATCGATATCCTGCTTATTGGCGGCGAGAATGGCTTCGGTGTGGGCAATGAGGTTGTCGGCTGCGCGCTGCAAGATCTCATTCTTGCGCGGCGTGGACAGCTGCGCCACGACGGGCGCGACTTCCTTGGCAGCACGGGCTTTGGACAGAACTTCTTCGCGTTCAGTGTTGCTCATGTCATACCAGCCTAACGAAAGGCCGCGCGCTTTTCAGCCAGTTGGGCGGCAAGCACCCGCACGGTGGTGTCCTTATTGGCCGAGCTCGCGGCTCCGCTTGTCGGATGCCCGGCGGCGGCGCTTCTCGTCCTTCCGCTCGAACATGAGGTATTCCTCTTCGTAATAGCTCAAGTTATAAACGTGGCGGGCTCCGGCCGAGCATATAAAACAGATAATCGGGATAACCCAAAAATAGGACCAGTGGAAGAAGAAATAGCCGAGCACAACGGAAAGGATGGTGGCCGCCCAGGCGGCATAATCGACCGCCTGTACCTTCTTCCGGCGCTCCTTCATATCCGCAACCTCGGCTTCGGTGGGATTAAAAGAGCTCCCTTGATAAGAACCGTCTTGTGAGGCGGCGTTGTCCATTAATAACCCGCCTGAATATCGACTTCCGTGGGGATTGCTTCACCTGCGGAGTAGCGCTCCATGACCTGTACTGTATGCGAGCCGATGCGCCGGCGCACCGAATAGGGAGGGTTGGCCAGGTGCGGGGTGATGACCACGTTAGGCATGTCCCACAGTGGGTGCCCATCGGGCAGCGGCTCAGGGTCGGTGACATCCAAGCCAGCGCCGGCGATGTCTCCTGCCCGCAAGGCTTCGACTAGAGCATCGGTGTCCACCAGTGGTCCGCGGCCAACGTTAATAATCACGGCGTGATCGGGCATGGCACGGAAGGCAGCGGCATTAAAAAGCCGGTGGGTCTCGTCCGTTAGCGGCGCAAGCGCCACGAAATAATCGGCGGCTGGCCAGACGCGCTCAATATCGGCGGTGGCGAAGGTTTCATCGGCACCCTCGACTGGGTTGCCGGAGCGATTGACCGCGATTATGCGTGGTCCGAAGCCTTCCAGCATACGAATAAGCCGCTTGCCGATGCCCCCGGCGCCCACCACCGCTACCGTCTTATCTTCAAAAAGGAAGCTGGTATGAGCCTCAACCTCATCGCGGTTAGACCAGCTAGTCCCCACGCGCTTATGCGCATGCAAGTGGGCGAGCAGGAGCGCAACGGTAGATTCCGCCACGGTGGCGTCATACAAGCCGGCGGCATTAGACCAGCGGGCGGTGGTATCACGCATGACGTCGAGCAGGTGGTCCACCCCAGCGAAGGGGACCTGCACCAGGCCCACGCTCGGTGGCAGGGGCTGTGGGAAGTCGTCCGGACCGCCGTTGAAGATGAGGACTTCGGCGTCGTCCAGCGCGACACGCTCATGGCCCGCCGCATCCAGGGCGTGCAAGGTTTCCTCCCACGGGGTGGGCAGCATTGCGTATTTCATTAGTATCCAGCCTCCACATCGACACGGGTGGGCATGGCCTCTCCCCTCTCCCACGCCGCGGCGTTGGCGTTGAAGATAGCACCGAGGTGATATTGCGCCACGTGCGCGGAAGCAGCCATGTGCGGCGTCATGGTGCAATTAGGCAGGTCATATAGCGGGTGGCCATCAGGCAGTGGCTCGGGATCCATAACTTCCAAGCCGGCGCCGGCGATCTCGCCATCGCGCAGGGCCGTCACTAGATCATCAGTTACTACGGTGCTGCCGCGGCCGACGTTGATAAAGATGGCGGAAGGCTTCATCGCGCGGAACGTGGCGGCATCGATAAGCCCCTCGGTGTCTTTGGTCGCCGGCAGGATGCAGAAAATGAAATCCGCCTCGCCCCACACGTGTTCTGCCCGATCCATGGGCACGACTTCATCGGCGCCTTCCACGGCGCGGCCGGAGCGATTGACCGCGGTAATGTGCACTCCAAACGGTTTAAGAAGCATAATAAGCTGCTTGCCGATGCCCCCAGCGCCGAAGACGGCTACCCTCTTCGGCCCTCGCTGGTTATAAAGCCACGCCTGGGACTCGTCCAGCTCCTGTGCTACCGACCACGAAGCGGCCTGGGCGAAAGCTTTGTGGTGGTGCGCCTGTGACAGGGCCAGGCCAAGTGCAGATTCGGCTACCGGCTGGGCAAAAGCGCCGGCGGAGTTGCACCATGGCACGCCGTCTGGGGTGATGACCCCGGCATCAATGAGCTGGTTTACGCCGGTAAAACAATGCTGCACCCAACCGATGTTCTCCGGCATCTCGGGGATGCGGCGCGGGTTGGGCGCATTGTTGATGTAGACCTCGGCATCTTCGAGGCTATTTACGCGTTCGTGCCCGGCAGCCTCGATATCTTCTACCATCGGTTGCCAGGTGTCCGGACCCATGAAATATTTCATGCCCCAACCATACGGGGAATCAGGGACTTGGGTTTAAATACGGGAGGCGAAGTTGGAGAGGTAATCGGCGTGAACAACTGAGCGGCGCTGCTCCTCAGGAAGTTCTTCCATCTTCTTTCCCTTAATACCGTGCAGTTCCTCGGAGTCGAAACGGACTTCGCCACGTCCGATGACCTCGCCATTCGGACCGAGGATATCGATGATTTCGCCCTTGGTGAACTCGCCTTGCACATCGGTAATGCCCACGGCCAGCAGTGAATTACCGCCCTCGGTCACGGCTTGTTTAGCGCCTTCATCGAGGCGGACGGCTCCGCCGGTATCTGCGCAGTAAAGTGCCCAGAACTTCCAGGCGGAAAGCTGGCGTTCCTCGCGGGTGTGGAAGACGGTGCCCACAGAGGCGTCGGCAAGCGCGGGGCCAATATTATCCGTGGAGGTCAACAGCACCGGAATGCCGCCGCGGGTTGCCAGGCGGGCTGCAGAGACCTTGGTGGCCATACCACCGGTGCCCACCTTGCCGCCATCGCCAGCTACAACGCCCTTCAAGTCCTTGCCGGTGCGCACTTCATCGATGAACTTAGCGTCCGGCTCGGCCGGGTTCTTGTCATACAGGCCATCCACATCGGAGAAGAGGAAGAGCGCATCAGCACCCACCAGGTTGGCCACCAGCGCGGAGAGGCGATCGTTATCGCCAAAGTGCATCTCCGAGGTAGCCACGGCGTCATTCTCGTTGACGATAGGAATGGTACGCAGCTGGCGCAGGCGATCAATGGTGCGCTGCGCGTTGCGGGCGCGATCGCGGTGACCAGTATCTGACGCAGTCAACAAAACCTGGCCGATGGTGCGCTGATAGCGAGCAAAGGACTGGCCCCACACATAGGCCAAGTGCACCTGGCCTACAGAAGCGGAGGCCTGCTTGGTAGCCAGATCGGTGGGACGCTGGTGCAGCCCGAGCGGCCCCATGCCGGCGGCGACCGCACCAGAAGAAACGATAATGACATCGGAGCGGCCCATGCGCGCATGAACGGCATCGACGATGTGATCAATCTTTTCCTGTGAAACACGGAAATTCTCATCCGTGAGAGAAGAGGAACCAATCTTGACCACGACGCGCCTGGCGTGCGCGATCTCGTGGCGAAGTTCAGATTCAAAACCGGACGCTACCGGGTTCTCATCGAGCGGTTCTGGAAAGGGAGTATCGGCGGTAGGCCCGTCAAAAGGCTCTACCGGAAGTGGAAGGATGGGCTCTTTCTGTTGATCAGAAGACATGCCAACCGAGTCTACAAAGCGCCCCCTCTTATACACCCCAAGAAGAGGGGGCCTACCGAGCTAGCCTTGCCACCTATCCCGATTAGCACCCTCGCGAGTGACCTCTTCGTCGGTGCCGTAATCGTATTCATCGATAAGACCACGGCGTGCCTGAGAGGCACGCTTGCGCTCGGCGGCGGAAACGCGGCTAGTGCCCTTCAAACGGGCGTCCTCGCCGCGGCTGGCCATCGTCGGATCACCGCCAGTCATCGGCTCCCACTCGAAGGTAATGCCGCCGATCGTCACCGGACAGCCTTCCACAGCGCCCTGCTCGCGCAGCTCTTCCTCCACGCCGGCCTTGGCCAAGCGGTCCGCCAAGAAGCCCACTGCCTCATCATTTTCAAAATCAGTTTGGGTAATCCAGCGATCAATCTTCTTGCCCTCAACAATGAAGCCACCCTCGACCTCAGGATCGGCCTTCACGGTGAAATCAGCAAATACACCGGTATGCTTCTTATGGCCCTGGGCCTTGGGACGGATAACGGTGTGGTTCTTATCCTTCTTTGGCAATGGCTGGGCCTTGCGATGCTCGGTCACCATATCCATGAGCCGGAACTTCAGCGGATCCAGGCCCTTGCGAGCGACGGCCGAAATAATAAAGACAGGCCAGCCAAACTTCTCTTCCAGATCATCCTTGACAAATTCCGCCAGCTCTTCGGCCTCAGGCACATCTGCTTTATTCAAGATGATGACGCGGGGGCGCTCACGCAGATCCCCTAAACCAGTATCTTCCTGCAAAGCCCCTTGGTATTTTGCCAGCTCACTTTCCATCGCCTCAATATCGGAAACGGGATCACGGCCGGGCTCAATGGTGGCAGTATCGACCACATGGGCAAGCACCGCCGTGCGTTCAATGTGGCGCAAGAAATCCAGGCCTAGGCCTTTGCCATCGGCCGCGCCTGGGATAAGCCCCGGCACGTCCGCGATAGTAAAGGAGCTATCTCCCATATCCACCACGCCCAGGTTCGGCTGCAGCGTAGTAAAGGGGTAATCACCGATCTTGGGCTTCGCGGCCGACAAAACCGAGATAAGCGAGGACTTACCAGCCGATGGAAAGCCCACCAGCCCTACATCCGCCATGGACTTCAGCTCGAGGATAAGATCATGGGCTTGGCCCGGCTCACCCTGGAGAGCAAAACCCGGTGCCTTGCGGTTCTTTGAGGCCAATGCCGCATTGCCTAGTCCGCCGAAGCCGCCTTCTGCGGCCACAAACCGCGTTCCCGGAACGGTAAGGTCCGCCAAGTTTTCGCCCTTTTCAGTGCGGACCACCGTGCCCGCCGGGACCTCCAAAATCAGGTCCTCGCCGCGAGCACCATTGCGCATATCGCCGGCTCCATTGCCGCCGCGTTGCGCCTTAATATGCGGGCGGTAATGGAAATCCATAAGCGTATGGATTTGTTCAGAGACCTCGAGGATGATGTCACCGCCGTGGCCACCATTGCCGCCATCCGGGCCACCCAATGGCTTAAACTTCTCGCGGTGGACAGACACACAGCCGTGTCCACCGTCACCTGCTTGCAGGTGCAGGACAACGCGGTCAATAAAACGTGCCATGGTCAAATCCTCCGTGCATTGAATAGTTGTCCTACTCAGTGTAATGCGTATCTTGGGCTGGACTCCAACCGTTTAACATAATGTGAATATTGAATATTCTTATTAGGAGGACTTGGATTTTGCTAGGTAGACACCTAGTACCCCGCTTGGTGGAGAAGAAATGAACTGTACCACCATGCCTAAATACTCCGAACAACTCAAACGTGGTGCTATGGTCCGCTCAGAGTGCATTGAAGTCGCCTGCTTCCTTCAGCTTCAGCGAGGTTTGTTGAAAACGTTCCCGCCTTTATTTTCAGGCCCACTAACACGGCACCAGCAAACGTTCCGGCACTAGAGCTTTGCGCGATATTGCCTATGGGTGAGGGCCAATTTCGAGCGAATCCGCCAGGTAGAAAATCATAGTGTTGCACGAACAACAAGATATTTTGCAAAAGGCTGCAAATTCTTTTGAGTAAAGAGACATGTGGGCAATAGAGAGTGTCTGATGGTTTGTAGGCAGATTCCCAACCTGCATGAAGAGTTAGACCAGAATGACTACTGCGACACGACCAGATCTAAGCTTATAAGACCACGACTCATGCAATTGATAAGAAGCTTCTTGCCCACACTAAAATTGCGAAACACATTGACACCTAGAAACGACCACCACGGCTGCCAATAACCTAGTTCGACGCACGTTACAAACCACAAGGAGCAGAGGACTAAACGCTGAAAATAGAAGCCCACCTAAACCACAAGCCTAGCTACAAGAGCACTAAAACTGCCACCGAAACCGACAATTACCGCAACGAGCCGTACAAAGACAGCGGACAGTAACTACAGCCCAGCCACCATTGATATCCCTATGAGATTACCACTCGTTTAGTGGACCCTATTCGTACGGATTTTGTGCCCGTAGGAGAAAATGATCATTGTGAGCTAACAGCGCAAGAAGTACACGCCGGAATATCGGCGCAAAGCCACGAACCTAGTATTCGAGTAAGAGCGCCCGGTATCTTATGTGGCTAAGGAAATCGGTGTTTCCGCCGAGCTTCAGACCAGCGGGGCATACTCGAGCGTGAACAAACCTCCCAGCTGATGCGCTTGGCCGACAATTCTGGCAAGGCAAAGGACGCTCACCTATAACAACGCGCAAGCCCAACGCACCAAATATGCGCCCAAACTTGGCCAACCATGAGTTTAAACCCCAATGCCCCTACAAGCTGTGGATGACCGACATAACAACCGCGCGCACAAAGAAAGGCTTTGTGTACACCGCGATTGTCACTGATACGTTTACTCAACACATTGTCTGATGGTCGTAATCAAAATCCATGCGCACCGAAGCATTGCCGCTACATGCTTTCAACCCAGTGATATTATCCGCCAAAGAAAAACAGGTTCGTGTACCATTCCTACCATGGCTTGCTGCAAGACTACGTTGTCTACAACAAACAGCTTCCCTGGCAAGGCATCCCCCCTTCCACCGGAACTGTCGGGAACTCTTACGACAATGCTCTAGCCGAAAAATTTTATTGGTTCCTACAACCATGAACTCATCCATACTCACAGTGTGTGATGATGCTGCCGATGCGGAACCTCCAAAACCCAAATGGTGTCGTGATGGAACAAAACCAAGCTCCACGAAAAATTTAAGACACCCAGCCCCAGCCGAGACGGAACCCGAATTATCCAAACCAGAACCCACCACAGGAAATAATAAAATCCCATGGCAAGTTCTAGGAACAAAACTCGGGCCACTTCAGTACCGAAAAATTTACCCCACTTGCCCGTAGCAACATTGCTAGTCAGGCAAATGGGGTAAATACGCAGTAGACCCAGTATCCTTTTGACACCTGCGGTCTACTTGGGCAGGTTCTTAAACGAACATGCCAATGAGCTGGGAAGCGCCGTCAGCAATATTTACAAACGGCTCAACAATAGCTTTAACAGCCTCTACGACAGTATTGGAAACGCTGGATAGCTCGGACACAGTGCTGGATAGCTCGGACACAGTGCTGGATAGCTCGGACATTTTGACTCCTTAAGGAATTAGGATGCTTGAATTATTTTATTCGGACAGCGGGTTGATCGCATCAACAGCATTTTCAAGATTCTTGCCAGAGAAGATCTCGGTCACGCCGGACAGAATCTTGTACCAACCTTGTTGGGTATTGACGAAGTTGTCCAAGTGAAGCTGGATGGTGGATAGGTACTCTTGAATGGTCGACGGGTCAAAGTTCATACTCATACTCCTAGGTATCCTCTGGAGGACTTTCAGTCCAGATAGGGTTCGATAGCAGGCACGCTCTCACGTCCTACTGGAGTCATCCTGCCATAAAGTGACAATTCCGCAACAGAAATTCTGTTCCACAAGCTAATTGCACACCCCTTTTCAACTAGAAAATCATAATGCCAACCCAGCCTCAATTAAGCCTAGACTCATCTTTTGGACATTTATCGGCGATTATGTAGCCCCCTTTTCAATTAAAGTGAAGAATAGATTAAATGAGGTAAACATGTAGGTTAACTATCCGTGTTCAAATTTAAAAGTCTTTATTTTTACTTAGTGTCCAGACACCCCTAATAGCACCCCGTTATAAGGGGTTAATCTGTACGCTTTATTCCACTGAACAGTTGGATCTTCTTAATAGCTTCTCTTCCGACTATGTTCCTGGGAGCCTTTTACACGTTGGCAAATCAGCTTTCTATCCTTTCTGACGTGCCGCAAATCCTCAACTGAGCGACCGCTCTCTACAGAAATCAGTGGAGATCCCTTAAGACAACAAGGGTTTCCCTTGCGACACACTATACGTAGGGATATTTTTATTTGATCCCATCTGCTGGCCTACAACCCGTCAGGTGTAGACCACATCCTTCACCAAGTCTGCATTGGCGCCACCTACACGGCAGCTGCTCCATACCTACCATGCACTGCACGTCATGAGCATCGCTCCCCGTTAAGATCCTACTTATATGCCAACAGCCTACACAGAAATATAAGAGTATGTTACGAGATCTAGCGGCCACATATACCGCAAGTCTCTCTTGCTAACCTCCTTCAGACCGCTACCATCTGACTCAGACGTCAAAGGGAACGAGCTACCCCAGCTACAACAACGCTGTCCTACAACAAGGTGGTGCAACAATCTTCTGAACTCAAGATAGCAATTGTTTTAGTAAACCCTTTGTTTACTTCGGAGGCACTACATAGCGTATGGTTCGCTCTACTTGAGCGCCCATTTGCAGACTGGTTATCAACACCTAGGATGAGATCAGCTACACAAAAACCTGGTACCGCCCAGTCGGAAATCATGACCGTAGGATCGACATACCGCTTGCGGGCGCGCTTCGCGTGCCACGAGGTCGACGTTGCGCGTGTTCTCGACGTAGTGCAGCAGCGACTTCTTTTTCGACTCGTATTTAGCCTGGGAAAACAAAGGTTGATAGATCCTTTCAGGACACACGTACGTAGCCTCATCACCGGGATAGCAACTACGCAACCACCCGCACATCTGCTGCGGCGAGTACCTATCTTTCACCATCGCCCAGACCGTCTCACGCAAACGTGGATTGGCATCAATCCTGCGCTTCCGGCGTAAACGTACTCGACGCCGATTTACGGTGCGCATATGTGGGAAGATACACCCCAAACTCGTCCCGGTTACGCTAAAGCTTCTTGCTGATAGTGCTAGCAGAGTACTGAAAACGCCGAGCTGTCTCACACACGCTTTTACCCTGCCGGTCAAGAGCAAAGATGAGCTCACGCCTTCTACCGACAGGTAACGCGAAGAAATACGCCTATCAATACGCTCTTGTGGAATAGCCAGGCCTGGGGCTGCTTGGCGGCCAACGACATACGGGATTACCTACATAAGCTTGTTATACAGCGCCAAATCCGGGCCAGCCGGGACAAAGGCACATGCCCAGTGGAAATTTTAATAACGCCTGGTCCATATCAGCAACATCACGCGGATGAATTCCACAAGCTAAAGCTACATCTTTGAGACCTACACATTCACACAGTTGCATATAACCACACCGGCGCGTAGTTACACATCTTCGCGAGCATGCGCATTGCGCTTCCACAACCCAAGCTCATTACCAGTCCGATAAACCGGACTAGAGCTTATAGAAAGCGGACTCGCAAAATGAATCGGTGTCACACCTTCAAGCCGCAATCAGGCTATCGCCTGACTGTCACACAGCTAGTACGCCTGCGATGATTGCGCGGCAAGTCCAACTCACCAGCAGGCCGATAAGCCACAGACTTTGCTAAACCATCCACACCAGCAGCCACTCAGAATGAACCACCAACCTGATCAACGCTGCAAACGGCGACATAATAGGAGAAACTGGACCCAATTCGACTCCACACAATCACCTCACCGACAACAGGTGTTCCCCGAGAAGCAGCATCCAAGGACCCTTTTACAACAGAAAAATCCCCAAGCCCTTCACACTGCTGTGGGACGGACTCGAGGATTAGCCTAATCGGACTGAAGTTAAGCAGTCGCTTCTGCAGCAACCTCTTCAGCCGGAACGATGTTGACCATGCGACGGCCACGCTTGATACCGAACTCGACGGAGCCAGCTGCGAGCGCAAACAGGGTATCGTCGCCGCCGCGGCCTACGTTCTCACCTGGGTGGAACTTGGTACCGCGCTGACGCACGATGATCTCGCCGGCATTAACCTGCTGACCACCGAAGCGCTTGACGCCGAGACGCTTGGACTCGGAGTCGCGACCGTTGCTGGAGCTGGAAGCACCCTTCTTGTGTGCCATGTGGTTTTCCCTCCTTCAGGGATAATTACAGCCGGTTAAGGCTTACTTGATACCGGTGATCTTCAAGGTGGTCACAGGCTGACGGTGGCCCTGACGCTTCTTGTAACCAGTCTTGTTCTTGTACTTCAGGATATCGACCTTCGGGCCCTTACCCTGCTCAACGATTTCTGCGGAAACAGAAACCTTCTCCAAGTCAGAAGCCTTGGACTTAACATCGGCGCCATCGACGAGCAGAACCGGGGTGAGAGCTACGGCAGAGCCTGGCTCACCCTCGATCTTCTCGACCTTGACGAGGTCACCTTCAGCAACCTTGTACTGCTTGCCGCCGGTCTTGACGATCGCGTACATAGAGGGTTACCCCTTATCTAAACTCGCTCGGAAGCAACCGGGGAGGCCGCGTTCCGAATGGACACTTACATATTGCGTTTAGTTCCCGCGCGAACATGCCCGCACAACTCACTGAGTGAGTGTCGGACTGATCCAGCGCTGTGAGTACTAAACAGCGACTGTCAAAGACTACCCCGTAGCGGGCACAAAATACAAACCACGCTTTTCGTGCCCGCGTGGCGTAGCCCTAAGACTTGCTTCGCCGTGCTACACGGCGCCGCCCGCGCCCAGATTTAGCTGAGGCTTTTTCTGGGTGGACTCCGCTCGCCGCAGACTGCTTCTGGGCACCGTTATCCTGTGACTTTGGGGCCCTCGCTCTTGCCGACGTCCCCTTTTTGCGCACCGCCCTCTTCTTGCCACGGCGCAAGACCTTGGAATCGCTCGAGCCCGCCCGGTTCCCAGAACCGGTGCGCTCCGGCGAGCCTTCCTGTCGCGTAGAACGGCCCGACTCGGACTTCATTGCCTTCGGGTTCTCTGCTACGGCTTTCTTAGGGGCAGCCTGACGCACGGCACGGCGACGCCCGCGACCCTTGCCACCGGTGCGCCCCGCACGCGTGGTGCCAACGGCCTTTTCATGTCGCTGCTCGGCCGAGCCACCCGCCTGCTCGTGCTCCTGCGTCTTCTCCTTTACCTCGTGTGGCAGGCGCGAGGAAACACGGCTTTGGGCTTGTTGAGTGCGCACCGTGCGACGGCGACCACGCCGGCGGCCCTTTCGCTCCCCGCGTGAGTCCTTCTGCCCCTGTTGTGCTGCGGCCTCGCTTGCGTTACCGCCATCGGATGCGGGTACCGCGTGATCGGCCTTGTGTACGGCAGATTCCTGTTCACCGGCGACTGCGAATTCCTGCGGCTGTGGACGCCTATCAGAACGCGAATTGCCGCGTGTGCGGCGCTTGCGGCGCGGGGAAGCCTCAAACTCGGCCACAGCCTCTTCATAGGTCTTGCCTGCTGCAGACTCCGTGGCTTTCTGCTTGCTGCCTGCGCCAGCGCGTGTGGCCTTAGAGCGACGGGTCGCCCGGCGCAGCTTCTTGCCGCGTTTGGAGCCCTCCCCAGCGTCTGGGTGGGCCTTAGCGACGGCACCCGAGTCCGCGTCCGTATCCGCATCGGGGACGTAGGAATTAAATTCCTGCACCTCGTCGCTTTCCGCAGCATTGTCCGCCGCAGCGTATGCGATGGCCTCGATATCGGATACTTCAGTCTGGGTGTGCTTGCGAGCCCGACGGCGCCCACGGCCGCGTCCGCGCTCCTTAGCGCTGTCTCGGTCTCCGCTGTGCGTGTTCTGATCAGCGTGCGGCTCGTCCGCACCGCACTCATCCACAACGACGTTAGCTACGAGATCCTCCAGCGACGTCTTTGCGGATTCCCGTGCGGCGTCTCCGCTCTCGGTGCCGTAGACCGGCGCCTGGGTCTTTTTAAAGCGTTTGGGCTTGGAATCGCTTTCAGGGGCGTCATCAAGCTCGTGCTTATGCATCGCCACCGCAGCCGGGTGCTGCTGCGGATCATGAGTCTGCTTTTTGTGCGACTTGGACTTGCGCCCAGAGTGCTTCTCGCGCGAATTGTCCTCAGCCTCGTCCACCGGGTACTGGTGAATGATGATCCCGCGGCCATGGCAGCACTCGCACTCGGTAGAGAAGGTCTCCACCAGCCCGGTGCCCAGGCGCTTACGGGTCATCTGCACCAAGCCCAGAGAGGTAACCTCAGAAACCTGGTGGCGGGTGCGGTCGCGGCCTAAGGCCTCCTTCAAGCGGCGCAGGACCAAATCCTGGTTTTCTGGCAGGACCATATCGATAAAGTCCACCACAATCATGCCGCCCAAATCGCGCAGGCGCATCTGGCGCACGATTTCTTCGGCTGCCTCGAGGTTATTGCGGGTTACCGTTTCCTCTAGGTTGCCACCAGAACCGGTGAACTTGCCGGTATTGACGTCGATGACGGTCATGGCTTCGGTGCGGTCAATGACCAGCGTGCCGCCGGATGGCAGCCATACCTTGCGCGAGAGGGCCTTATGCAGCTGCTCGTCAATGCGGTGGGCCTCGAAGGCATCCTGCCCGCCGTGGTCCTTGGCGCGAAAGCGCACCACGCGATCCGCAAGGTCCGGCGCCATGGAATCGACGTAGGCGCGGACGGTATTGAACGAACGCTTGCCATCAACGATGAGCTCGGTGAAGTCTTCGTTAAAGAGATCGCGGACCACCTTGATGAGCATATTTGGCTCTTCGTACATGGTCACCGGCTTGGCGCCCTTGGAGGACTTTTCTTTCTTGGCGTGGGCGATGATGTCCTCCCACCGGCTGTGCAGGCGGTTGACGTCGGTAGCGATCGCCTCTTCCGAGACATTTTCGGCAGCGGTGCGGATAATCGCTCCCCCATCGCCCGGCACCACGCGGCCCAGGATATCCTTCAAGCGCTTGCGCTCTGGGGCGGGCAGCTTGCGGGAAATGCCCGCGCTGCGGCCGCCTGGCACATAGACCAGGTAGCGGCCGGCAAGGGAAATCTGGGTGGTCAGGCGCGCGCCCTTGTGACCAATTGGGTCCTTGGCCACCTGAACCAATACCTGATCGCCGGACTTCAGAGCATTTTCTACCTTGCGGGCGCGCCCATGCAGCTTGGTCTTGCGCCAATCGATTTCACCGGCGTAGAGCACGCCATTTCGGCCCTGTCCGATATCTACGAAGGCCGCCTCCATCGACGGCAGGACGTTTTGGACGCGTCCTAGGTAAATATTGCCAATCAGCGAAGCCTGGGACTCGGTGGTAACGAAGTGCTCGACCAGCAGGTCATCTTCTAGCACGCCCACCTGCGTGATGATTCCGGCACCATCCTCGCGCTCCTTATCGCGCACCACCATGGTGCGCTCCACGGCTTCGCGGCGGGCAAGAAACTCTGCCTGGGAAACAATGTGCTGGCGGGTGCGGCCCTTTGCGCGCAGTTCCGCGCGGCGGCGCTTTTGGGCCTCGATGCGCGTGGAGCCACGGATGGCCTTCGGCTCGTCAATGTATTCGGGCTCGGAAGCCTGATCCTCACGGTTCGAGCTAGCGCCGCGTCCGCGGGAGGCGCCGCGGCGACCTCGACGGCGAGCCTCGGATTTACCAGAACTACGGCCGGAGTCCGGCTGCTCACTCACTTCCTCGCCAGCATCGTCGCTTTCGGAGTCATCGCCGGAGAAATCTTCCTCCGCAGCGTCTGCAACTAGTGCGAAGGCCGCTGCATCATCTTGCTGTGGGGCCATGAAGATCGGCGCAAAGTCATAGTGCCCGGATTCTTCCTCAGATTCAGCGCGCGGGACAATGTGCGGGGCGTAGTAGTCATCCTCGAAATCCTCGCCGGCCTCCGCAAGCGCTTCGTGCAGCTTCGCCGCATCAACTGTGCCGGTATCGAGTGCACTCGCCGGCGCTTCTTCCACCTCATCCGCGGATTCCGCCGCTGCGGCGTCTTCGGCAGCTGAGCCGGTATCGGCTGCGGCCTTGGCGAGTGACGCTTCTACCTTGTCTTCGATTTGGGAGATCTCATTATCCACGTTCTTGCGCACGCGGTGGCGTAGGCGTTCTTCGTCTTCTGTGGGCTGCTCCCCCGCTGCGTCGGTCTCGGCCGACTCTTCGGACACCGGGGCTGCGGATTTGCGAGTGGCCTTGCGTGCGCGCTTGGCGCGCTTCTTCGCCGGCTTCTTCTCGGGCTGCTTGCCTGAATTATCTTCCTGCGGTACAGCAGCATTGTCTGCAGACTCCGTGTCCGGTGCGGCGGTGGAGGCTTCGCTGGTATCGTCAGAGGAGGCATCGCCAAGCGCCGCGGCTTTAGCCACAGCATCGAGCACTTGGCCTGCTTCCTCACGGGTAAGGGAGCTTTGCGCGCTCTTTTTTAGCCCCATCTCTTTCAGCTGCGCCACCAGATCGCGCGAGGCAAGCCCCAGCTGCTTGGCAAGGGCATAAACGCGGACCTTGTCTTTGAGCTGGCCACGATCCAAGTTCTGGGCCAAAGACGCCGCCGCCTTGAGGTTTTCAGTTGTTTCTTGAGAGTTCTGTGCCACCATGTTCGGGCTTACTCCTGTACATCGTCTGTTTCAGGCGCTACCTCGGGCGCAGGCACAGCCATGGACTGTACCGCCGCCGCGCGAGGCATTCTGCGCGCTATAAAAGTTTGTGGGTATTAAGTTATTACGCGTCTCGTACGCGCTAATTACCATTGTGTCACAGAAACGCAGCCAGGCTGGCAGGCGGTGTTATGTTGACAGGGTGGCAGAACTAGCACGAATCCCCGCCCGCGAGCTGGCGCAGTATCGGCAGCGCAATGAAATTCCCGCACGCTCGGCGCTTTACTTCGGCGTACCGGCCGGCTTTGCCATTGGATTCGCCAACACCGGCGTGGATTATATGCTGGTAGGAGCCGGTATTTTTACCATCTGTGCGGTGCTGGGGTTAGTGCACCTCATCCGCAACTACCCACGCGGCATCAACGCCGCGCGGGAGGAGTATCGCGAGGGCGACTATCCCACCATTGCCTATATCGCCCCGCTTATCCCCATCGCCGCGCCGCTGGCCATGGCCCCACTAAGTGCAGCCGGGCTGGTGCCGGAGGTAGAACTTGCCCCGCCCATTGCCGGTGTCCTGTCAGGGGCGTGGTGGGCGTGCGGCTTGCCTTTGGGGCTGTGGGCAATGTTTTCTCAATCCTTTCGGATTGGCCGGCGGCGCATTAACAAGATCCTGGAAAAGGATCCGCTTGAAGGAGTAACCGAGGATCGCCTAGAGCTTGCCGACGCCCACGTGGACACCCTCACCGCCCTCATAGCCGCCGGCGCGGTGCAAGGAAATACGGTCTCCGCAAGGGCCCTGTCCAGATTCATGCAGGTCGATCTCGACCTAGTATGTGAGCATCTTGATGAATTGGCACAGGCGGGCCTAGTGAAACTTGACCGCATCGCCTTGCGCTCTGCGCCCAAGGACTGGAAAAACACCGTCACACCGACCGGGGTTCGTTGCCTATACCAATTGGGCAAGCGTTAACGCGGCAAGCTTTCGTCTCCTGGAAATAGCTTCGGCCCTATCCAGAGCATGACGTACACGAGTCCCACGAGCACGGGAATCTCAATGAGAGGTCCGATGGTGCCGGCCAGAGCCTGTGCAGACGCCGCGCCAAAAGTGCCAATGGAAACCGCGATGGCCAGTTCGAAATTATTGCCTGCTGCGGTAAAGGCCACGGAAGCAGATTGCGCATAGTTCATTCCCACGGCCTTTGCCACGCCCAGAGCTAGGAAGAACATTCCAACGAAGTAAATGACCAACGGAATCGCAACCTTGATCACCGCCGTGGGCTGCGCTACCAACTGTTCTCCCTGCAGGGAGAACAGCAACACAATGGTATATAGCAAGCCGATCATCGCCAAGGGAGATACTGCCGGAAGGAAGCGGTTTTCAAACCATTCGCGGCCTTTGTCTTTCTCACCCCAGACCCGCGAGAGGACACCAAGCAGCAGTGGCACTCCCAAAAACACGAGAACCGCCGTGACGATGGACCAGAAAGAAAAATCAGCAGAGGTGGTATCTAGGCCGAGCCAACCAGGAAGAATCTGCAGGTAAAACCAGCCCATAACGCCAAACATAGCTACTTGGAAAACGGAATTAATAGCCACGAGAACAGCGGTGGCCTCTCGGTCGGCGCAGGAGAGATCGGACCACACCAGGACCATTGCGATACAGCGGGCTAACCCAACAATAATCAGGCCGGTTCGCAGCTCGGGCTGGTCGGCAAGAAATATCCACGCCAGGGTGAACATCAATGCAGGCCCCACCAGCCAGTTCAACACAATCGATACCACCATCAATCGGCCGTCGGCAGCAATGTCTCGGGTCTTTTCGTAGCGGACCTTAGCCAGGGGCGGATACATCATAACTAGCAGGCCCAGTGCAATCGGAAGAGAAATACCGCCTACCTCTAGGGCAGATAGTGCTTCTCCAATACCTGGCAGGAAGTGGCCGATCAATAGCCCCACAGCCATGGCCATGATGATCCAGACGGGCAGGAATCTATCGAGAAATGACAATTTTGGGCTTTGCGGAATGGCCATAGCTCTCCTTGCGCGACGAGGAATTCACATTTCAAGGCAGTACTTTAATCACCCATATTGATACTCGTCAATATAACGGAGTAGGAAGCAGCCTCCTTATACTGTGCGCATGGACTCCTCCCATAGCAATGCTGATAACACCCCCGACGGGCAGTGCTGCTCCCTGAGCAGTGGCCCGCTCAGCCAGAGCGATTCCTTGCGCTTTTCCCAGCAATTTAAAGTACTTGCTGACCCAGCCCGGCTTCGCCTGCTGTCCATATTGTGTGATGAGGGCTGCGGCCCGATGAGTGTTACGCAGTTGACCGAGCTCTCCGGGCTTAGCCAACCGACGGTATCTCATCACCTCGGCAAGTTGAGGGAATCCGGCCTTTTAATCAAGCGGCAATCGGGCCGTACCGTTACCCATCGAGTGCAAAAGGAAGCCTTCAGCACGCTGCGCCAATTACTCTCCTTCGATTAGGAGAGCTCCAGTCCTAGTCTGCGAAGTGAATGACCTCACGGGCGACGTCTTCCGCAACGATGGGAATGCCATACTGCTTCGCTTTCTTGGCTTTGCCCGATTGCGAGTCCGGGTCACCGGCGATGAGCACCTTGGTCTTTTTGGCTAGGCCGCCAATCTCCACGCCGTGCGCGGCAAAATACTCTTCCCATTCCGCAGTCGAGTAGGCCTTAGCTCCGGTAATGGTTACTCGCTCGCCAGCGCTCACCACAATGCCGCCCATGCTGGCGAGTCCGCCAATACTGCCGGCCTTTTCAGAACCTTGCGGCGCCTCTTCACTAGGGGCACCATGCCGACCTTCTGCCTGTGGAGCGGTGTCGGGGTCTACGGCAGCCTCGATATCAGAAGCCGGGATCCCCAAGGCGCGGCCGACAGAAGCCAGGATGTCGCGTTCCTCAGCCGTGACAACACCATCAGCCCAGGCTTCTTCAATCAGCAGCGTGATATAGGCTTCATGCAGCTCGCGCAGACCATGTTCATCGAGCCCATGTGCTTGAGCAAAGGCCAGCAATTGGGTTTGCTCGGTGGCGGAGAGGCGGCGGTCGAGCAAGGCGGCATCGAGAAGCTTGAAATAGTCTTCCGCAGCCGTATTCGATGGCGTCTCACGTTGTGCGACGAGCCCGGCGAACCAGCCGCCGTACTGTGCCGCTTGCTTGGCGGATTCCGCAGCTGCGCGGCTGAGAAGTGCCGGCTCCACCCAACCCGGGTGGGGTGCCAGGCTGCGATACAGCTGTTGCTCAGCCAAGCGCTCACTCATATAGTTCTCTTGGGCTGCCGGGGTATTGGCCAGGAAATGCTGGAATAGTTGCGCCGTGGCCATCGCATCCGCCAATGCGGAGTGTGCCAACTCATTATGAATTCCCAGATGGGCGCAGCAATCCCCCAGCTTCACCTTGGGAAGACCAAGATACCTGCGTGCCAATACGGCCGTATCGATCGCCGGCAACGCCTCTTCAGAACAGGCGCGACAAGCCAGCAGCTCGGACTGAATAAAGGTCCGATCGAATCCCGCATTGTGAGCAACGAATATGCGGTCTTCGAGAGAATTAGCCAGCTTGTCCGCTACTTGCGCAAAGGTGGGCGCGCCTAGAACATCAGAGGCGGAAATGCCATGAATTTCCGTGGCCGCGATATGGCGTTGCGGGTTAATGAGCGTTTCCCAGGAATCCTGCACTGCTCCTTCCGGCGATAGCTCCACGACGCCAATTTCAACGATGCGGTGCCCGTGCTTATAGGAAAATCCGGTGGTCTCAATGTCTACGACCGCGTAGCCGCGCATATGCGCCTCCCTACGTCTTGTTGAAAATAGTTCTTAGCCGCACCAGTGTAGGCGTGTTGTGCTCCTGCTCGCTGCCCATATAACGAGGGACCAGGTGACGCTATGAATAAAGCCCGAGCCGGTGGCTCGGGCTTAAGTGCGTACGAAACGCTATAAAGGCTTTAAAGGTTCGGGAACCAGATAGCGATTTCGCGCTCTGCGGACTCTGGGGAGTCAGAGCCGTGCACGATGTTCTCGCCAACGGTCAGAGCGAAGTCGCCGCGGATGGTGCCCGGGGTGGCCTTGGAAACTGGGTCGGTGCCACCGGCCAGCTGACGCCATGCCTCGATGGCACGCTCGCCCTCGACAACACCAGCGATAAGCGGTGCGGAGGTGATGAACTCGACGAGGTCACCGAAGAATGGCTTATCCTTGTGCTCCTCGTAGTGCTTCTCCGCGGTCTCGCGGTCAGCAACGCGCAGATCGAGTTCGGCCAGCTTCAGGCCCTTGCGCTCGATTCGGGAGATGATTTCGCCTACGTGGCCGTTCTTTACGCCGTCCGGCTTGATGAGAATCAGTGTACGTTCAGTCATGCCCCACACTGTACCGAAACCACCCGACTGCGTCGCGCGCTGGGGTATTCCTTTGGGGTAAAAGTGTGGGGTCCAGGGCTATGCGAGTTGTTTAACTATCTCTTCGGCGCGCCCCTGCGAAGTCCCCCTGAACCACAGGCGTACCTGGCCTACTGCGGCGCCAAACTGTCCATTAGCCAACAGGCGTTGCAGCTCCGCTCGCTGTTCCTTATCCAAATCCTCGAAGGTGGCTTCTTTGGCCGGTTCGAAGTTGCTCCGCAGGGCCAAAACCAGAAAAACGCCGCCAATAATGAGGGCGACTAGCGGTAGCCACGGCGTTCCCGTAGCGGCACGGGCTACCACCGCGGCAACACAAGCGAGTGCGGCAAGGACGAGATAGAGAGTGCGCATGGCCGCCAGTCTATCGCGTCTTGGCCACTCGCCGAAGGCCGTCAAGGCTACCGTGCTATTTCTCGTTGAGGTGCTGCGTGGTGAGGTAGCCACGCTTCATGCGGGCGATGAGGTTACTGCGCAGGTAAACGGCCAGGAGCCACTCCAAGCCGAAGATGATGAAGATGGCGGCTACGGCCCAGTGGACCATAAAGCCCAAGATGACGCACAGCAGCTGCACCCACACGATGACGGTTAGCGCCCACTTCTTATTCATGAACGCGATCATCACTAGGTGAAAGACAATGGCGGCAAGGACAAAGCAATAGTTAAAAGGCGTCCACAGGGTGCCGTCATACAGCTTGTACAGCATCGGCAGTGCGAAGGATAGGGCGAGCGCCTCCATGGTCAGGGAGCTGGCAATGACCATCCCGTTGAAGCTTTTAAGTGGGTCCTTGACTGGGGCTTGGCCCATGCCTAGGGGTCCGATCTCGCTTTCAGGGATATGTTCCTCGCGGCCGCGGGCACGGCTGCTGCGGGGCGGGCGGGGTTGGCGCTCTCCGCCTGGGTGGTGATTGTCGCGGCTCATGCAGGTTCCTTTCCAAACATCGCGCGGGCGTCACCGGCAGTGACGACCGAGCCGGTGATGATAATGCCGGAGCCGGATTGCACCTCCGCGTCTTCAGCAAGTTCAACGGCTTGGGCATAAGCGCCGGGAAGATCCTCGGCAACGTGGACGCGTTCCTCGCCGTAAATATCGCGAGCAGTCTCGGCCAATTCATAAGCGTCGAGAGCCCGCGGCGAGGAGTTTTGGGTAATGACTACCTCGGTCAGATACGGCTCCAACGCGGTGAGAATGCCAGTTGCGTCCTTATCCGCAAAGATGGACAACACACCGATGAGTCGGGCGAAGTCGAAATCGCGGTCCAACGCTGCGCCTAAAGCCTTGGCCCCATGCGGGTTATGCGCGGCATCAATAAACGTCGTGGGCGAGGTACGTACGCGCTCGAGGCGGCCGGGCGAAATCGCCTGGGCGAAGCCATTGCGCACGGTAGCAACGTCCAATGGGTGGCCGGCCGAAGCCCCAAAGAAGGCCTCCACCGCTGCAAGGGCCACGGCAGCATTCTTGGCTTGGTGCTCGCCATGGAGGGGAAGGAAAATGTCCTCATACAGGCCGCCGAGGCCTTGGATATTCACCTGCTGGCCGCCAACGGCAATGCGGGATTCGAGGGCCGCAAATTCGGAACCGGAGCGGGCCACGCCCGCCTCGACATCGACGGCCTGCTGCAAGATGACGCGCATGGCTTCTGGGTCCTGCTCCGCGATAACCACAATATTTTCATTCGGGGTCAACGGATCATCGGCATCCTCGCGCGGCTTAATAATGCCAGCTTTTTCACCTGCGATTTCGGTGATCGTATCGCCCAAATAATCCGTATGGTCCATGCCCACTGGGGTGATGACGGAGACGTCTGCAGTGACCACATTGGTGGCGTCCCAACGTCCGCCGAGTCCGACTTCGACGACAGCGACATCTACGGGGGCGTCGGCAAACGCAGCATAGGACAGGCCGACAAGGACCTCGAACTTAGACATAGGCACGTCCGATTGGGCATCGACCATTTCCACAAACGGCTTGATCTCGTGCCAAATACGCACATAATCGCGCGGGTGAATGGGCTGGCCATCGATGCCGATGCGCTCAGTAACGCGCTGCAGGTGTGGGCTAGTTACCAAGCCCACTCGGCGGTGGAAGGCACGCAGGAGCGAATCAACCATGCGTGCGGTAGAGGACTTACCATTGGTGCCAGCGATGTGGATGACATCAAAAGAACGCTCCGGGTGACCGAGCAGATCCATAAGCAGCTCGATGCGATCGAGGGAAGGCTCAATCTTGGTTTCGGGCCACCGCTCATTGAGTTCTTCTTCAACCTCCGCGAGGGCGCGTAGCTCCGCGGCGGAAACCTCCTGTGGGGCGGCCTCGTTGTACTCATCCTCGCCGCCCATGCCCAGATTGAGCGTCAGGCCGGACTCGGTGATTTCCACCGGACCGCCGTCGGTTCCTTCTTTGAGGGCATCGACGATCTCAAAATCCTCTGTGCCCTTGTCCTTTTCCGCCACTACTTCAGGCCTTCCAAACGGCTGGTAATGCGTTCAACCTCTTCGCGAGCGATCTGCTGGCGCTGCTTAATTTTATTAACCACTTCTTCCGGCGCCTTGGACAGGAAGTTCTCATTGCCAAGCTTCTTGCCGGTTTGCTCCAATTCCTTATTGGCTTTGGCCAAGTCCTTCTCTAGGCGCTTGCGCTCAGCCTCCACGTCTACAGCGCCGTGGGTATCTAGGGTGACCTCCACGGTGGCCTGGGAAAGGCGTACCTCAATGGAGGCGGAAGGATCGAAGTCTTCGGCCGGAGCGGTGGTATTAGCCAGGTTGCGCACCAGCTCTTCCTGGTTCGACAGGTCAGCAGCGGCAAAGTCGAGGCGGCCCGGGACCTTCTGAGAAGGCTTGACACCCTGGTCAGAGCGGAAGCGGCGCAGCTCGGTAATGAGCTTATCCGCGTCTGCAATGCGACGGGCGGCCACCTCATCCTTGGTAGCGCCACCATTGGTATCGGCAACGGTGGGCCACGGTGCCACGACGATAGACTCGCCGCCGGTCAAAGCCTTCCAAAGCACCTCGGTCACGAAAGGCATGGTTGGGTGCAGCAGGCGCAGGACAACGTCTAGGACGCGTCCCAGGACAATCTGGGTATTGCGGCCCTGTTCACTGACACCATCCCGCGGGATCTGGGTCTTTGCAATCTCCAGGTACCAGTCACACAGCTCGTCCCAGGTGAAGTGGTAGAGCAGCTCGTTTGCCTTAGCGAACTGGTAATCATCCAGGTATGCATCCACCTTGGCGCGGACCTCTTCGGCGCGGTCGAGGATCCACCGGTCGGCGTCGCTAAGCTCGTCGCGGTTGGGCAACGTTGCTACGCCGGCGCCATTCATGAGGGCAAACTTGGTGGCGTTGAAAAGCTTGGTGGCGAAGTTACGGGCGGCCGCTGCAGCATCAGAGCCCAAAGGCAGGTCCACACCCGGGTTGGCACCGCGAGCAAGGGTAAAGCGCAGGGCGTCTGCGCCGTAGTCACGCACCCAATCCATCGGGTCAATGCCGTTGCCCAAAGACTTAGACATCTTGCGGCCCTGCTCATCGCGAACCAAGCCGTGCAGGTAAAGATCCTTAAATGGAACCTGCGGTCGACCATCGGTGCCCTCCCCCAAAAGCTCTGGGGTATGAGCGCCAGCGAAAGTACCGAACATCATCATGCGGGCTACCCAGAAGAACAAAATGTCATAGGCGGTGACCAGCACGTTGGTAGGATAGAACTTCTCCAGATCCGGGGTCTTTTCCGGCCAGCCGAGGGTGGAAAATGGCCACAGCGCGGAGGAGAACCACGTATCCAGCACATCAGGATCCTGCTCGTAGCCTGCTGGGGGCTCTTCATCGGGGCCGACGCAGACGATGTCTCGCTGGCCATCTTCGCCTTCCGGCCCGTACCAAATAGGAATGCGGTGACCCCACCACAGCTGCCGAGAGATGCACCAATCGTGCATATCATCGACCCACTCAAAGTAGCGCGGCTCCAGCGACTGCGGATGTAAGGTGGTATCTCCCTCGCGCACAGCAGCACCAGAGTCCTTGGCCATCTTTGATACGTCTACGAACCACTGCAGGGACAGGCGCGGCTCGATGGGTTCCCCAGAGCGCTCGGAGTGTCCCACGGAGTGAACATAAGGACGGATTTCCTTGACAATACGGCCCTGCTCACGCAGCGCCTCGCGGATTTCCACACGGGCTTCTTCGCGGGTCAGGCCGTCGAAGCGGGTGCCGGTATTGGCAATGTGGCCAGTGGTATCCATGACGGTAGGCATGTCCAAGTTGTGGCGGGTGCCCATCGCGTAGTCATTCGGATCGTGTGCCGGGGTGATTTTCACCGCGCCGGTACCAAACTCCATATCGACGTAATCGTCAGCGATGATCTTGAGCTTGAGGTCATCGCGGAATGGGTGCGGCAGCTCCTTGCCCACAAGATCAGCATAGCGCTCATCGTCTGGGTGAACGGCAATGGCAACGTCACCCAGCATGGTCTCTACACGGGTGGTGGCCACGATGAGGTGCGGTTCATCATCATTAAGCGAGCCATAGCGAATGGAAACCAGCTCGCCCTCGACGTCCTTGTAGACAACCTCGATATCAGAGACGGCGGTCTCCAGCACCGGCGACCAGTTGACCAGACGGTTAGCCTGGTAAATCATGCCCTCATCATAAAGGTTCTTAAAAATGGTCTGCACAGCGCGCGAGAGGCCATCGTCCAAGGTGAAACGCTCGCGAGACCAATCTACGGAGTCACCGATGGCACGCATCTGGTTCTGGATGGTGCCACCGTACTGTTCTTTCCACTCCCAGACCTTGTCAATGAACTCTTCGCGCTCGTAGTCCCAGCGCTTTTTGCCCTCGGTTTCCTTGAGTTTGGCTTCGACCTTGGTCTGGGTAGCAATGCCAGCGTGGTCGGCTCCTGGCAACCACAGCGTGGCGTAGCCTTGCATACGCTTGCGGCGGATAATGGAATCAATCAGCGTGTGGTCCAAAGCGTGGCCCATATGCAGCTGACCGGTCACATTCGGCGGCGGCAGCACGATGGAATAAGGCTCGGCCTCCGAATGTGCATCCGGGGTGAAGTAGCCCTTTTCTACCCAGCCCTCATAGAGGTCCTTTTCTACGGCCTGCGGCTCCCAAGACTTAGGCAGCGCATCAGCGCGGTTGGTACCAACTAATTGCTCATTATTTTGCTCAGTCACCTGGCCGATTCTACCTTGCACGTCAACCGGCTCATCTAGGCAGGGTGCGCACCGAGTATGTGGTGCGCACCGAGTGGGTTTTAGAGCAGGTCTGCTACGGCTTCGCGCTCCTCACGCAGCTCGGCCACAGACGCTGCAATGCGCTCCTTTTGGAACTCGCTGAGCTCCAGGCCCTGCACGATTTCCCACTTTCCATCACGGCAGATGGTGGGGAATCCACAGATAAGGCCCTTGTCGACGCCGTAGGAACCATCCGAGGGCACCGCCGCGGTGCGCCAATCCTCGGTGCCATGAATCCAGTCATGCATGTGGTCCACGGCTGCCGACGCTGCCGATGCGGCCGAGGAGCTGCCACGCACCTCAATAATCTCGGCACCGCGCTTCGCTACCTTGGGGATCATCTCTTCGCGGTACCAATCCTGGTCCACCTCGGCATTGGAAAAGGTGATGTCCGGGAACTGGCTTGCGGAGTGATTGCCCCAGACTGCCACCTTGGTGAAATCGGTGGTGGACTTGCCGCTTTTCAGCGCTAGCTGGCTCAAGGTGCGGTTGTGGTCCAAGCGCATCAGAGCATTGAACTGAGAATCGTCCACATCCGGGGCATTTTTCGCAGCGATGAGAGCATTGGTATTTGCTGGGTTGCCCACCACAAGCACGCGGACATCGCGCGCGGCATAGTCATTGATGGCCTTGCCTTGCTTGGTGAAGATGGCACCATTGGCTTCCAGCAGATCCGCACGCTCCATACCCTTGCTGCGCGGGCGCGCGCCTACGAGGAAGGCAGCAGAGGTGTTTTCAAAGGCCTCCTTTAGGTCATCAGTTACCGTAATCGAGTTGACCAACGGCAGGGCGGAGTCATTGAGCTCCATGGCCACGCCCTGGGCCTTGCCCACCGCGGCGGGGATTTCCAGCAGCGCCAGATCTACCGGGGTGTCCTTGCCATAAACATCGCCGGCAGCGATGCGCCACAGCAGCGAATAAGCGATATTGCCAGCGGCACCGGTGACAGTGATTTTGACGGGCTGAGTCATGGTTAAAAGCCTCCTCAATGGCTGCGTCAAGGGCGGCACACGCGAGCCAGGCTGCTCGCACCGCCACGGAATGTACCCATCCCCGAGCTTAGCCCCACCGCCGCCTCTCGCGCTGTGAATCTGGCCCCCTCTTTTGGAGGGGATATTTGCTGAGGTTGCGCTAAATTACCCCCATTTACCTCCAAATTAACGCCCCCAATGGGTAAGAAGCTCCCGCAACGGGTGTCTAATCGGGCATGATGGGAAAAGGAAAAGCGGGGCTCTCCCCCACGCCACGCACACAGATTGCATGGGGCCTATCTACTCCCGCACTATTAGATATCAGTTGACCGCGCCACCGCTGCGCCGCAAGGATTAAGGACTTACGCCATGAGCACTGAGAATACTGATGCACTGCAGGATGCAGGCCAGGCGGATTCTCCTCACGCTGCCCACGCGGAATCCGTCAGCATTGACTCCGTGGTGGACGTAGCGATCAAGCACTTTTCCCGCAGTGGTTTCGCAGAAACCAAGCTAGAGACCATCGCCCAAGAATCGGGCATGTCCAAGCGCATGATCCACTACCACTTTGGCGATAAAAAGGGCTTGTACCTACGTGCACTCAGCACGGCCGCGCAGCGCCTTAATCCGCCGCAGGACGCTCTGGAAATCGATACCGCGGTTCCGGTCGAGGGCGTGCGCAAGTTGGTGGATTGGCTCTTCCGCGAACGCGTGGCCAACCCGGATGCTATTCGCATGCTGGTATGGGAGAGCAATCAGCAGATTGTGGATCCAGCTCAGCAAGCTATTGCCGACGTCGCCGGGGTCGCCCTCCACCTCGACCGCCTGCTGCTCTTGGGCCAAGACGCCGGTGCTTTCCGCCCAGGTATTTCCGCCAATGACATTTTCACCCTGATTTCCTCGTTGACCGTCTACCGCGTAACCAACCAGGTGATGGTGGAAAACATGCTGGGCGTGAACTTCAATACCCAAGAAAATATCGATGGTATGCATAGGCTTACCGTCGATGCTGTGCTGGCGTTTTTGACCGCCAATATTCCGGACTCGGGCCACGAGTCCTACCTCACCTCATCCTCGTTCGATACGAAAGAGGGAGACGAGGCCTCACCACAGGATATCTACAGCGAGGAGTAGTCGCGCCGGCAGGCGCTTAGGCAGATTCCTTCGCCTCGTCCTTATAGCTAAACTGCGGCTCCGCGCCCTCTGTCACGCACTCTGGGATGATATGTACCGCGGCGATATCCTCGCGGTCCGGCAGATCATACATAACTGGCACCAGCAGCTCTTCCATGATGGCGCGCAGGCCACGTGCACCTGTCTTACGCTCCAAGGCAAGCTCCGCGATGGCATCCAACGCCGCCGGCTCGAATTCCAATTCGCAGTCATCCATCTCAAATAGGCGACTGTACTGCTTGACCAAGGAGTTCTTTGGCTCGGTAAGCACTTTGACCAAGGATTCACGGTCCAAGTTATCCACCGTGGCCACGACGGGCAGGCGCCCGATGAATTCTGGAATCAGGCCAAACTTCACAAGGTCCTCAGGGCGTACCTGGGAAAAGAGGTCGACCTTTTCGCGCTCATCCTTGGTATCCAAGTTGGCGCCAAAGCCCACGCCCTTTTTGCCCACTCGATCCGCAATAACCTGGTCGAGCCCAGCGAATGCGCCGGCAACGATGAACAAGATATTCGAGGTGTCTAGCTGGATGAACTCCTGATTCGGGTGCTTGCGCCCACCCTGCGGTGGAATGGCCGCCACGGTACCTTCCAGGATCTTCAGCAAGGCCTGCTGAACACCCTCACCGGAGACATCGCGGGTGATGGACGGATTCTCGGACTTGCGGGAAATCTTGTCCACTTCGTCGACGTAAATGATGCCGCGCTGGGCACGCTCCACATCAAAGTCTGCGGCTTGCAGCAGCTTTAACAGGATATTTTCCACGTCTTCACCCACGTAGCCGGCCTCGGTGAGGCTAGTGGCATCGGCGATGGCAAAGGGGACGTCGAGAAGCCGGGCCAAGGTCTGTGCCAAGTAGGTCTTTCCGGAACCAGTAGGTCCCAACATCAAGATATTGGACTTAGAGATCTCCACCTCATCGCCCTCGGCCTTTTTGCGCCGTGCTTCCAACGCGGCAGACTCTTCCGCCTTGATGCGCTTGTAGTGGTTGTAGACCGCCACAGATAGCACGCGCTTGGCTTTGTCTTGGCCAATGACGTATTTATCCAGGAAGGCAGAAATCTGCGAGGGCCGAGGCAGGCGCACCTCCGCGTCGGAGGATTCCTGCGCCTGTTCTTGGCCCAGTTCCTCTTCGATGATTTCATTGCATAGCTCGATGCACTCGTCACAGATGTAGACACCGCCGCCGGCGATGAGTTTTTTCACCTGTTTCTGACTCTTGCCACAAAAGGAGCACTTGAGCAGGTCAGCGCTTTCTTGCATACGTGCCATTAAGTTCTTTCACACTCGCTTTTCGTACCGCTATCCACAAATGGAAGGATGATTCTACCCTTCCGAGCGGCTTAATCTTCATCTATTTCTACCTTAGTAAATCAACCCGACAGGCCCTTCATTCATTCCCTTCCGCGTGGCGAATTTCCCCGACTTTCCTTGCTCCTGCGACCTAAGCTAAAAGGTGAAACGACCTTCATTCCGCCCCGTTAGGAACAGGAGAATTATGTTCGATCTCACAGACCACGTAGCCATTGTCACCGGCGGTGCTTCCGGCATTGGCCGCGGCATTGCCGCTTCACTTAGCGAGGCCGGCGCCTCTGTCATCATTGCTGATGTCAACCTTGAGCATGCCACCGCTACCGCAAAAGAGCTAGGTGCCAGTGCGATTCATGTGGATGTCACCGACCGTACTTCCGTACAGGAAATGTACCGTCACGTTGTTGCCACGCATGGCGGGTTCGACATCGTCTGTTCCAATGCCGGCGTCTTTCCCAATTGCCCATTAGCAGAAATGACCGATGAGCAGTGGGAGGCCATGTTTGCCATCAATACCCACGGCACCTTTAAGGTGGTCCAGGAAGCACTCCCCTACCTCCAGGAACGCCGCTATGGACGCATCGTAATTACCACGTCCATCACCGGCTCGCACACGGGCTTTCCTGGCTGGGCCCACTACGGCGCCTCCAAATCCGCCCAACAAGGATTTATGCGCTCAGCTGCGCTCGAAGTCGCTCGCGATGGCATCACCATCAACAGTGTTCTTCCCGGCAATATCCTCACTGAGGGCCTCAAGGCCCAAGGCCAAGAGTATCTCGATCAGATGACGCGATCGGTGCCACTGCATCGTCTCGGCACTCCACGCGATATCGGCAATGCGGCGGCTTTCCTTGCTTCAGAAGAGGCAGGCTTTATTACCGGCCAGACCCTAATTATTGATGGCGGCCAACTCCTGCCCGAAACCCCGGAGGCCATCTTGCCGCCGCGCGATTAGCCGCGCTTACCGAAATCCACCGAGTCCGGCAAAGCACGAGGCCCCTTGCTGCACAGTATGCGGCAAGGGGCCTCGTGGGGATTTCATTCAGTAGCTGCTTACTGCAGCCAGTCGAAGTCGAGCAGGAAGAGTTCTGCGTCGAGCATCTCAACTTCATCCGGTGCATGACCGGTGACGGCTTCTAGCGCTTCTGCTACGTCTTTAGTCGTAGCAGGAGTCTTATCAGCGTCAAGCAGGGTTTCTGCCACCAAAGCACGGACCGGAGCTTCCGAAATGGTGTCCAGTCCGGTACCAGTGGTGGAGCCCTTGAACGCATCAGCGATGCCGTCCATCAAAGAACGCATCTTGTTCATTTCTCACACCTCCATGTGGCTTTCTCTCTGTCTGATACAGAAGAATATACGTGACACAGCCCCGTTAGGCAACCCATAGGTCGATTAAAGTTAACCTTTTGTTAACTTTCGGAGAATGTGCCACGCATCACTTGGAAGGTTGACTTCCCCCTCAGGAAGGGAGAGATAACTTAGAGGTCACCGAACGGCGCGAAGCCGAAGTAATGGTCCAGCGTATCGCGAGCAATCCACATGATGGCCACGAGGATAACTACGGCTAGCACTGCGTAAACGGTCCAACCAAGCACCTTCATCTGAGTGCTTGCCGGAGTATCCCCTACGACAACACCGTTGTCATCACGAATGGGGTCACCGGTCATACAACGCATACCCAGGGAGAAAAGGAGCGGAATGCCAGCGCCAAATACCAATGCCAGGCCGGCAACATGGAGAAGAGACTGGAAGATTTCTGTAGCAGTCATGGTTTAGCGCTCCTCTTGAGCAGTAGACGGCGCGGAGGTGTCCTCCGCCTGGGTTGCAGCAACTGGGGCGGCGCCGGCAGCAACCGGCTCCTGACGGTTGGACTCAGCTCCCATGGAGGAATCCACGGACTCGGAGTTTGGATCCCAATCGTTGTTCACGTTGGAGGCATCCACTGGGTTCATGCGGGAGCGGATGACGATAAGTCCGGCCATGGCCAGCAGCAAGACAAAGTCAACGATGGCGCCAGTTGCCACGTTAGTAAAGGAGGAGACACCGTGTGCCAACCACCACGTAGCAAAGCCAACAAACGCAGCGCAGGGCAGGGTGATAAGCCACGCGGAAACCATACGCATCGCAACACCCCAGCGAACCTCGGCACCGCGACGGCCCAGGCCGGTGCCCAAGATGGAACCGGTGGACACGTGAGTGGTGGATAGCGCCATACCACCGGTAGCGGAGGTCAAAATAATTGCCGCGGAGGTAGCTTCAGCGGCCATACCTTGCGGGGACTCAATCTCCACCAGCCCCTTGCCCAGGGTGCGGATAACGCGCCAGCCACCGGACATGGTGCCGGCTGCGATTGCTGCGGCACAACAGACGATGACCCAGGTGGGGATGCGGGAGTCAGCAACCGCATGCCCGGAGGCAACCAGCGCTAAGAAGATAACGCCCATGGTCTTCTGCGCATCGCCAGCACCGTGCGCCAGCGACACCAAGCAAGCGGTGACAATCTGGCCATGGCGGAAGTGCTCGTTCTTAGCCTTATTCGGAATAGTGTTGGTAACCCAGTAGATAAGGAAGGTGGCACACGCGGAAACTAGGGCCGCAATAATCGGCGAGGCAACGGCCGGGATAACGATCTTGCCAGCGATAGAAGACCACTCAACGCCAGACGTACCCATGGCGGCGAAGGCGGCACCAATAAGGCCACCAAACAGCGCGTGGGAAGAACTCGATGGCATGCCCAGCAACCAAGTAAAAAGGTTCCAAATAATGCCGCCGATAAGGCCAGTAAAGACCACCATCAGCAGCGCCTGGCCGTCAGTGTCTGCTGCGGCGCCGGACAGGTCATAAGAATTGAGGTTAACGATGCCCTTCGCTACCGTCGCTGCAACGTTGACAGATAGGAAAGCACCAATGAGGTTGAGAACTGCGGAAATTGCCACCGCAGTAAAAGGCTTCAAAGCACCGGTGGCAATGGACGTAGCCATCGCGTTGGCAGTGTCATGAAATCCGTTCGTAAAGTCAAAGGCAAGGGCGGTAACCACCACAATGCCGAGGATGATCAGAGTCGCTGTCACAGCGTTGGCCCCTTGGAAAGAAAAAGATGAACACGGTACACATCTACGGCGCCTTCACGCGTCGCGGACGAAATGCAGAATACTCCAGCCCCGAACCATAGACAATTGCTTTTCTTTAACGTTTTCTTTGGTTAACCTTTAGTTAACCTACCGCGGCATGGAATCGCGCCTTTTGGGGTTTACACAGGCATAGAAATGCCCAGCTTAGAACACTTACATTCTTTTACCCCCACCGCTTAGCTTGAGTGATAAAAACCACTAAGGAAGGGATGTCGCAGTTGAATCGACATACCTCCCGTTTCGGGGTGCTTTAACTTCCCTTAGCGGAAGCTAGAGAACTTCTTTACTACCCAGCGGCTGAGGACAAGCAAGATGCCGCCCAACACGATAGATACAACGCCAAGGGAGATAAAGAAGGTATTCTCCGCGCCTGCATCATCTGGGTTGTAGAAACTAGCCAAAGAGCCAGCCAGGGATGTGCCCATTGCCACTGCCATCATCCATACCGCCATCATGCGGGATGGGAATGCCTCTGGCGCCACCTTGGTAGCTAGAGAATTGCCCACCGGCGAAAGGAGGAGCTCCGCCATGGTGAAAAGGAAGAGAATGAAAATGATGACATACATCGGGGTGGAGTTCGCTTCCGCACCCGAGAAAGGAAGGAAGAAGAACAAGGAAATGCCGATGACGATATTGGCAGCGCCAAACTTTACCGGGGTGGACCACTGCCTATCCCCTAGCTTCGTCCACATCGTTGCAAAGACCGCGGAGAAAATAACAATGAAGATTGGATTAATGGACTGGACGAGCGATGGAGGGATTTCCCAACCAAATACGTGGCGGTCCAAGCGCACATCCGAATAAATCGTCATCACGGTGAACTGCTGCTGGAAGATGCCGAAGAACAAAACACCGGAAATGAACATCGGGATAAAGCCCAGCAGGCGGTTCTTTTCTTCGCGAGTCACCAACTTCGAGGTATACATCTGAACCCACAGATAAACTGCAGCCAGAAGTGCCACCGCGGTAACAATATTGGAAAGCCAATCAACCTGAATAGCGCCGGTTGCCAGTGCCACAACCATAACCACAATGATGGCCGCCACCGCCAACACACCCATAAGCAATTGCTTGAAGCTCGCTGGGTTTGGAACCTCATGCCCCGCGTCTTTGATAGTGGTCTTGCGCATGAGCGAATATTGAATCAGGCCGAGCGCCATGCCGATTGCTGCGATACCAAAGCCCCAGTGGAAACCCTGCCAGCCCCACAGGGCAGTGGTGAGCAGTGGACCAACGAGAGCGCCGATATTAACGCCCATATAGAAGATGGAGAAGCCACCATCGCGGCGCGGATCATCGCGACTGTACATGGCACCAAGCACAACCTGCGCGGTGGTCTTAACACCGCCGGAGCCGATGGCGATAAGAACGAGGCCAATGGCCAAACCAGTTATTGCGGGAATAAACGCCAAAGCAATGTGGCCAAGCATCACCATGCTAGCCGAGTAAAACAGTGTGCGTTCTGCGCCTAAGACACGGTCAGCAACAAGAGAAGCCAACAAGCAGGCCATGTAGACCAAGCCGCCGTAGGCACCCACGATAGACGTCGCGTCCGCTCGGTCCAGGCCAAGGCCACCATCGGTAGTGGCGTAATACATGTACAGCAAGACAAGGGCTTGCATGCCATAGAAGCTAAAGCGCTCCCACATTTCCACGCCAAAAAGGTTGGCCAAACCCCAAGGGTGCCCAAAAAATGTACGTTCGCCGCTCTGCGGCGTCGGCGCAGCGGCCTGAGCCGCCGCGTCGGATGTGTGTTTCTCCATAAAAATATATGACCACTTAGAGGTCTAAATCACAAATCGACCATTATAAGTTTAGTGTCGCACGATAGAAATAAACCTAACGACCTGCAGATATTGCACAGAGAGACTTACCCCATTCGGGTGCAGCAAGAATTACCGGGCATTGCCCCTTCCCTGCCCCACAATGCTGAAAGCCCCTGCCTCACAACCGGAACTCGGTTGAGCGGCAGGGGCTACCTAGAATGAGTTATTCCAAATTAAGCGTTGAGCTTGCGGTAATCAAAGACCGTATCGATGATGCCGTATTCAACGGCTTCCTGAGCGGTCAGAATCTTATCGCGATCCGTATCAATGCGGATCTGCTCAGCGGTACGACCGGTGTGCTCAGACAGGGTGGTTTCCATCAGCTTGCGCATGCGCTCAATCTCGGCGGCCTGGATCTCTAGATCAGAAACCTGACCCTGAGTACCCTGAGTTGCCGGCTGGTGAATGAGCACGCGGGAGTTCGGCAAAGCTGCACGCTTGCCCGGCGCACCGGCGGCAAGCAGCACAGCTGCCGCCGAAGCGGCCTGGCCCAAGCACACGGTCTGCACGTCCGGGCGGACGTAGCGCATGGTGTCATAGATGGCCATCAGCGCGGTAAAGGAGCCGCCCGGGGAGTTGATGTACATCGTGATATCGCGGTCTGGATCCTGGGACTCCAGGACCAGCAGCTGCGCCATGATGTCGTTAGCGGAGGTGTCATCGACCTGGGTGCCCAGGAAGATGATGCGCTCCTCAAACAGCTTGGAGTACGGGTTGGTTTCCTTAGTGCCCTGTGCGGACTGCTCAATGAAGGACGGCAGAACGTAGCGGGAACTTGGCATCTGGGACTGATTCATAGTGATTTTCTCCTTATTCCCTAGTTGCTCAGCGGGCCGTTAACGGACTCAATGACGTGGTCAACAATGCCGTAGTCCTTGGCCTGTTGGGCGGTCATCCAACGGTCACGGTCGGAGTCCTTGGTGATCTGCTCAAAGGTCTGGCCGGTGTGCTCGGCAATGAGCTCCGCCATCTCCCGCTTGGTCTGAGCAAATTGCTCAGCCTGGATGGCGATGTCCGCAGCGGTACCACCGACACCAGCGGAAGGCTGGTGCATCATAATGCGCGCGTGCGGCAGAGCGTAGCGCTTGCCCTTGGTGCCGCCGGAAAGCAGGAACTGACCCATGGAGGCAGCCAGGCCCATGCCGTACGTGGCAATATCGCACGGCGAGTACTTCATGGTGTCATAAATAGCCATGCCCGCAGTGACAGAGCCACCCGGGGAGTTGATGTAGAGCGAAATGTCGCGAGTGGGGTCCTCGGCGGACAGCAGGAGGATCTGGGCGCACAGCTTGTTCGCAATCTCATCATCGACCTGGGTTCCCAGGAAGATAATGCGCTCGCGCAACAGGCGCTCGTACACGCTATCGCTCAGATTCATACCCGTAGACGACGAGTTCATTGAAATCTTCTCAGACATTAGTGGTTCTCCTTCAAGTGAAGAATGCTTTAACTGGCCCCACCTTACCGGCATTCCTCTCAAACTTGGCCTCTGTTCGCTATGAGCGTTGGGCCACAGCGCCAAAGGCGCACACGGAAGCTGGGTTAACATTTACTCATGTCTGTTTCCGAGCTGTCCACCAGTACCCAGAACTATTTGAAAGCTATCTGGGGGCTAAAGGAATGGTCATCCGAGCCCGTTACCGCCACGCTTATAGCGAAACAGCTGGGACTCAAGCTCTCCTCGGTTTCCGATGCAGTGCGCAAAATGGCGAAGCAAGGGCTCGTGTCACACACGCCCTATGGCTCTGTGAAGTTAACCGAACTTGGCAGGCAGTACGCATTGGTCATGGTGCGCCGTCACCGATTGCTTGAGTCTTTTTTGGTTCAAGCATTGGGCTACACCTGGGACGAAGTCCATAATGAAGCCGAAAATCTCGAACACGCGGTGTCTGACATGCTCATAGAACGTGTGGATAAGTTCCTTGATTACCCCACTAGGGATCCGCACGGCGATCCTATCCCTACGGTTGATGGACAGATCACCATCCCCAGTGCGCATCGCCTCACCGACAGCGGTGCACAATCGCAGGTGACCGTGGAACGCATTTCTGATTCCGACCCACAACTGCTGAAGTTCCTTGAAGAGCGCGGCATTGTCACTGGGGCTGTTCTTAGCACGCGCGAGGGAGCGCCCTTTTCAGATTCTCTCGAAATACAGGTGGCCGGCGGCACTCAGTGGGTAGTACTTGGACGCCCAGCTACCGACGCAGTGTTTGTAGCACACCACAACCTTTAGACATTCCCCTTTGCATTAATCCTGCTCTCACCTGCCCTTTTCAAAACTACGTTAGACCGTAGTTGCAACTACGGCATTGCGTAGTTAGTCTTTTCGAATATCACCTACCCCACTTATGGCTAAGGCCAGGATGAGCAGGATTGCCATGTCAGACTCACCAGATTTGGTGTACTTTTCCAGCGTTTCAGAGAACACGAAAAGATTCGTCGAACGCTTAGATAGACCCGCGGTGCGCATTCCACTGCGCCCCAAGAAAACCGGGATGATCCAGGTTTCACACCCGTACGTACTCATCGTTCCCACCTACGGCGGCGGCTCGCTCAAACGCGCAGTCCCCAAACAGGTCATCGACTTCCTCAATGACCCAATCAACCGCTCCTTTATCCGGGGCGTTATTACCTCAGGGAATACCAACTTCGGAAGTGCTTACTGCGTCGCCGGACGCATCATTTCCGCCAAGTGCCACGTACCGGAGCTGTATCACTTCGAGCTTCTCGGCACCCAGAAGGACATCGCCGCCGTAAAGCAGGGCCTTCAGAAGTTTTGGGAGCAGCAAAAGCAGCTAACGATGACACCCCATTAATCCCCCACAAGATGAAGAACACATCCGCATCACACAGATTGGAAAACACAATGTGGCCTCTTGATGCCACCCCCACACAGACTATTGGCGCTACGCCCCGCACCGCTTCAGCAGACAATGCCGGCGGTGTCGGCAAGCGCAAGAGCTACCACGCACTCAACGCGCAGCTGAACTTGTTCGACGCTTCTGGAAAAATCCAGTTTGACAAGGACATTCAGGCAGCACAAGACTATGTCACGCACCATGTCGCTCCCCGCATGCATCAGTTCGATTCCACCAAGCAACGCTTGGAATGGTTGGTTGATAACGAGTACTACGAGCGGGATTTCCTTGAGCTTTATGATGACGCCTTTCTGTGCGCCATGTACGACAGAGCACATCGAGTTAAGCATCAGTTCCGCACCTTCCTCGGCGCATTTAAGTTCTTCACTTCATATGCACTGAAAACCTTTGATGGCTCCCGATTCCTAGAAGGCTACGAAGAACGCGTCGCCACCACAGCTTTATACCTTGCACAGGGCGACGAAGAGCTCGCAGAAAAGCTGGTGGATGACATCATGACCGGACGCTTCCAGCCCGCCACCCCTACTTTTCTCAACGCAGGCAAAGCCCAGCGCGGCGAAATGGTCTCCTGCTTCCTCCTGCGAATCGAAGACAATTTGGAGAGCATTGGCCGCTGCGTGAACTCTGCACTGCAACTATCAAAGCGCGGTGGTGGAGTGGCCCTGTTGCTGAGCAATCTGCGCGAATCCGGAGCCCCGATCAAAAAGATTGAGAACCAGGCTTCCGGCGTAGTCCCAGTCATGAAGATTCTCGAAGATAGCTTCAGCTATGCCAACCAATTGGGCTCCCGGCAGGGCGCTGGAGCCGTCTACCTGCATGCGCACCATCCAGATATTCTTCGCTTCCTGGATACCAAGCGGGAAAATGCCGATGAGAAAGTCCGTATCAAGACTCTTTCGCTGGGGGTTGTTATTCCAGATATAACCTTCCGTCTGGCCAAAGAGAACAAGGATATGCATCTTTTTAGCCCGTATGACATCGCTCGCGAGTACGGCGTAGCCATGTCTGACATGTCCATCACCGAGTACTACGACGAGCTGGTTGCCAATCCGCGAATCTCTCACACGACCATTAAGGCCCGCGAATTTTTCACCACGCTGGCTGAGCTTCAGTTTGAATCCGGATACCCCTACATCCTCTTTGAGGATACGGTCAACCGCGCTAATCCCCTCAAAGGACATATCAATATGTCCAACCTGTGTAGCGAAATCCTCCAGGTCAACACGCCATCGATCTACGGAGCTTCGGGTGACTACACCACCGTTGGCCAGGATATTTCCTGCAATCTAGGTTCGCTCAACATTGCGAAGGCTTTTGAATCGCCGGACTTCGGGGAGACCGTCGAAACCGCAGTGCGTGCCCTCACGAAGGTTTCAGACCTGACGAATATCGAAGCTGTTCCCTCCATCGCTCACGGAAATGCTTCCATGCATGCCATTGGTCTGGGCCAAATGAATCTCCACGGCTTCCTTGCTTCACAGCGTATTCCTTATGGCTGCGCCGAGGCACTGGACTTTACAAATATCTATTTCCTCACGGTGACCTACCATGCGCTCCGCGCATCCCATGCACTCGCGGTTGAAAAAGGTCAACGATTCACAGGCTTCGAAGAATCCACCTATGCCACTGGCGCCTACTTTGACAAATACATCGACCAAGACTGGGCGCCAGCCACTGAACACGTAAAACAGCTCTTCCACAAAGCAGGCGTGCAGATCCCTCAACGCGAGGATTGGCTACGGCTCAAGAATCAAGTGATGCAAGACGGCATCTACAACGCCTACTTGCAGGCAGTTCCACCCACTGGATCAATTTCCTACATCAATGACTCAACCGCGTCCATCCACCCAATTGCCTCCAAAATTGAAATACGCAAGGAAGGCCGCTTGGGGCGCGTGTACTACCCCGCGCCGGAAATGACCAACGACAACCTGGAGTATTTCGATGACTCCTACGCCGTGGGATACGAAAAAATCATCGACACCTACGCCATGGCCACCCAACACGTGGACCAAGGGCTTTCCCTGACCTTGTTCTTTACCGCTGATACCACCACGCGGGACATCAACAAGGCACAAATCTATGCCTGGAAAGCCGGAATCAAGACCCTCTACTACATCCGTTTACGCCAATCCGCGCTCCAAGGAACCGAGGTCGAAGGCTGCGTCTCCTGTGCTTTGTAGGAGCACGGTCCTCCCCCTTGTCCACAACCATTCACTCAGAAAGAAAGAAGCTATGTCGTCAACATCGAATAGTGCTGAACTAACCAGCATTTCAGTTACTCCGCCGAGCTACCGGCATGATCCTTCAGCCCGCATCCGCGCCATCAATTGGAACCGGGTGAGCGATGACAAGGATCTTGAAGTGTGGAACCGTCTAACCGCCAACTTTTGGTTGCCAGAGAAGGTCCCGCTTTCTAATGATCTCCCGGCGTGGCAGAAGATGACACCCGAGGAACGCAACCTCACCATGCGGGTGTTCACGGGACTCACCACCCTGGATACTGTCCAGGCCACCGTGGGTGAAATCTGTCAGATTCAAGATGCCCGCACCGAACACGAGGAGGCCGTGTATACCAACATCGCCTTCATGCAGTCAGTCCATGCCCGTTCATACTCTTCAGTGTTTTCTACCCTGAGCAGTACAAAGGAAATTGATGAAGCATACCGCTGGGCGGTGAATAACGACCTTCTCCAGGCACGCGCCAAGAAAGTTCTCGCGCACTATTTTGGGCCGGATCCACTCAAACGCAAGGTGTCATCGACGTTGCTTTCCTCGCTGCTTCTCTACGCGGGTTTCTATCTTCCCTTGCACTTTTCTGTCCACGCCACCCTGACAAATACGGCAGACATGATCCGCCTCATTCTGCGTGACAAGGCAGTGCACGGCTACTACTCGGGTTACAAATATCAGCGCGGTCTGGAATCCACGACCCCGCTACGGCAGAAGGAGATGCATGATTTCACCATTTCTTTGCTCGAAGAGCTTTATGCACTAGAGCTGGACTATTCCGGCGAGCTATATGAGCCTTTGGGACTCATGGATGATGTAGCCGTGTTCGTTCGCTATAACGCCAATAAGGCACTCATGAATTTGGGCTACCCGGATTATTTCCCGCCCGAAGAAACGGAAGTGAACCCAGAAATCCTCGCGGCCCTAGCCCCCGGAGCAGATGAGAACCATGACTTCTTCTCCGGATCTGGTTCCTCCTATGTCATTGGTACTGCTGAAGAAACGAGTGATGATGACTGGGATTTCTAAACCTTTTCCGCGACCGGACCAAGGAAGCTGGCTTGAGACCATCGCGCTGTTTGAAGCCATCCGCGAAGGAAACCAACCCGCAGCCATGCGGCTGTTGAATACATCCGCCGCACGAGAGGCCGTCCTCGGGGGGCTTCTAGGACTCATCGAACTGTACTTCCGCCATGAAGAAGGAGACAAAGTAGATGGCTTCCTCACCGCCGCCCACGCTGCCGGCCCACCACCGGCCTTTGGCTGCAAGCCTTTTCTCCCTTGACCACGTCTCCCTACACCCAACTAAGAAAGAAGGTTTACCATGACCACCCCACGTATCAGCGTTATCGTCGGCAGCCTGCGCCGAGAGTCATTTGCACGCAAGATTGCACACGAGGTGCTCACGATGATCCCTGAAGGCTACGAGGCAAACATCGTGGAAATCCGTGACTTGCCGCTCTATGACTTCGACTACGATGACCCCGCCGTCACGGACAAGCCCACTCCGGCTGAGTACACCACCTTTCGCGAGACCATCAAGAACTCGAGCGGGATCCTCTTCATTACGCCAGAGAACAACCGCACTATCCCTGCCTGCCTCAAAAACGCAGTGGACATCGGCTCTAAACCCAACTCAGATGTGGCGTGGAAGAACCTTCCCGTAGGTATCATTAGCCACTCTGTAGGCCGCATGGGCGGCTACAGTTCACAGAAGAACCTTCGCCTCGCTCTGTCCTACTTCGACATGCCGCTCCCTGGTCAGCCCGAAGTATTTCTGGGCCAATCCCCCACCCTTTTCGAAGAGTCCGGACATCTCAATCAACGTACCGCAGACTTTGTCAAGGATTACGTTATGCGCTTCCTGCAGTTGACCGACGAGGCCTTTAGAGCCAAGAACGGCTAGCGGTATCCCCAGCCAACACACATCACGCCCTCTTCGAAGTACTCAAAGACTCCTAGAGGGCGTTCACAATGACACAAACCCCGGATTCAGGCTCATCCTTGAGTTAACTGAATCCGGGGTTTCATGCGCGCTCGCCACCACACATGTGGCAGCAGCGCGTTACAAGCGGGAGATTACTTCTCCTCGGAAGCTTCTGCAGCGTCCTCTTCTTCGATTTCACCGAAGTACTGGTCAACGTCAACCTTATTGCCCTCTTCATCCTTGACGGTGGTGCGGCAGATAGCGGCAGCCAGTGCCTTGCCACGACGCACGTCAGAGAAGAGGTTAGCAATCTGACCATTGGACTGCAGCTGCTGGATGAACTGGTTCGGGTCCATACCGTAAGACTGAGCGGTGAACAGGATGTGGTCGGTAAGCTCCTGCTGGGAAACTTCCGGCTCTTCCTTTTCTGCTACGGCATCAAGGAACAGCTGAGTGCGGACAGACTCTTCCGCCTGCTCACGAGTCTGCTTATCAAACTCCTCGCGGGAAGTGCCCTGTGCCTCAAGCAACTGAGCCAGTGCCTTCTCATCGTGAGCCAGCTGGCCCAGAATCTGGTGCAGTTGGGAGTGAGCCTGCTCGTCCACTACGGACTGCGGCAGTTCGAATTCGACCTCGGAGAGCGCGGCCTTCAGGACCTCATCGCGAATCTGGGCAGCCTGCTCAGCCTTCTTGGTCTCCTCCACCTGGGTCTTGGTGGATTCGCGCAGTTCATCCATGGTGTCGAACTCGGAAGCCATCTGAGCGAACTCATCGTCCATAGCCGGCAGCTTGCGCTCCTTGGACTGCTGGACGTGAACCTTGATGGTGGCCTCTTCGTCCTTGTGCTCGCCAGACTGGATGGTGGAAGTGAACTCGTTATCCTCACCGGTCTTCATACCACGCAGGGCGGTGTCCAAGCCCTTGATGAGGTCATCGTCACCGATGCGGTAGGACAGGCCCTCGGTGGAAGCGTCCTCGATCTTCTCGCCGTCAATCTCAGCGGTGATGTCGATGATTGCGTAGTCGCCGGTCTTCATCTTGCGCTTGGTGTCCTTGAGCTCACCGAAGCGCTCTGCCAGCTCCTCCAGCGCCTTGTCGACGTCCTCTTCGTCAGCCTTCAGGGCCGGGACGGTAACGGAGATCTTGGAGAAGTCTGGAACCTCAAACTCAGGGCGGATATCAACCTCGGCGGTGAATTCCACGAAGTCTTTATCCTCAATCTTGGAAATATCAACGTCCGGCTGGCCGATAACCTTCAGATCGTTTTCCTTGACTGCCTGCTCGTAACGGGAAGGCAGCATGTCATTGACAACCTGCTCCAGGATGGGGCCGCGGCCGAAGCGAGCATCAATAAGCTGGCGCGGTGCCTTGCCCTTACGGAAACCTGGAATAGAAACCTGCTGCGCGATTGCCGCGTAAGCTTGATCGATTTCCTGGTCCAGCTCCGCAAACGGAACGTTGACGGTGAGCTTAACGCGGGTATCGCTCAGCTTGTCTACGGTGGTCTTCACGAGTGAATCTCCCTGGCTTCATTGTTTTACGTACATAAACTTAAAGGGGGTCCGGAAATCCTTATTAGGGCATTTCCAGACCCCCATACGTCGGGGCGACAGGATTTGAACCTGCGACCCCCTGCTCCCAAAGCAGGTGCGCTACCAAACTGCGCCACGCCCCGTATGTAGGCCACCAAGTAACCTTGGCTGCGTTGCATACCTGAGACAGTGTACCGTGTCCGTTTTAAATCTCCTAAACGGACCCCCACTTAAAGATATAAACGCAGCCCAGCGGCCAATTTTGACAGTGCTTCAGCTAGAAATCGAAATCAAACATTCCATCAAAGAAGCCTTCACCGTCGCCGTCAGTTAGACCATCGAAGAAACCGCCGCCATCATCGCCGCCACCAACGTCGCCAGCATCACCGGCGTCACCACCCACGTCGCCAGCATCACCCATGCCATCGGGACCGCCCCAATCGCCGCTTTCTGCAGCAGCCGCAGAGTAGCCAATGCCCGACATGCCGGAGAAGAGGGCATTAAACATCATGGAGTAGCCCACCATCCACACGCCGGTGTGCAGCGCATCGGCCCACCATGGACGGGAGTACCAACCTGCCGGAACCGGACGCCCTGCCACGATTCCACCCGGGTAGTAGTTGGGAGTATTCGCAGAAGCATATGGTGAGGCCGTAATCTCTTGGCCATTCGCTTCGACCGTACGCTCTTCCGTCACCTTGCCAGCCGCACGCTGCCCCTCCAGCGGCGGGAGTTCTGGGCCTGGGTTCATGCCCATAATTTCGCGCGCGGCATTCACATAATGCATGCCTTCCAGGGCCGACTCACGCGCCAAATTCGCCTGCTTGGCGGTAGTAGCACGCGAAATCGCCGCGTTAGCTGCAGTGAACCGTTCAGAAGCATCAGCCATCGCTTGCTGGGAGGCAGAATCCGTGCCAGAAATCTGCATTACTTGGCCACCCAGGCGTTCAATCCACCGACGTGCATCAGCCTGTGCATCGGCCA
Organism: Corynebacterium nasorum; assembly: GCF_022347325.1. Lineage (NCBI taxonomy): Bacteria > Bacillati > Actinomycetota > Actinomycetes > Mycobacteriales > Corynebacteriaceae > Corynebacterium > Corynebacterium nasorum. The sequence goes on along the minus strand of NZ_JAKRDU010000003.1, from coordinate 91,640 downwards.
ATTGCTGTGCCTCGCGTTCTTCCCGACGTTTGTGAGAGCTACGGGAGGAAAGAAACCAGGCGCCTCCACCAATTGCCAGCGCAACGAGCAAAATTCCCACTATGATCATCGCTTTCTATAGATAGATCCGTTCCTCTTATAACAACGGCTCAGGCGCCAGCCTAGTTCCCTATTTTCTTTTTTGGCCGCGGTTGCGCTAAAGTATGGCCCAGCGTTGATATAGCGCGTTGTGGGAATGTCGTATAGTGGCTAATACCTCAGCCTTCCAAGCTGAAGACGCGGGTTCGATTCCCGTCATTCCCTCCAGTTTTCGCCCACCTCTAGGTGGGCGATTTTTCGTTTTCCACCCATCATCATTGGATGTTCACGGTATACGGCGAACACATGCGACGAAGTGTAGGGTGGCGTGCATGACTTCAACCAATAAGTATTCCGAGTTTATTCGCAGCCGCCATTCGCCCCGCGCGTTCCTGCCAGAACCCATGCCGGTAGAAGACATCAAGCAGGTTTTGCTGGATAATCAATCCGCACCGTCCAACTCCAATACCCAACCGTGGGACGTGCATTTGGTGGGCGGAGAAAAGCTCAAGGAACTAAGCGCCGCGCTTATTAAGGAATTCGACACCAACGGGCTCAGCCCAGACCTCACCACCGATTATGGTGAGGGTATCCATCCCAAGCGCTCCCAAGAGCTAGCCGCCAAAATGTACGGCCTCCTGGGCATTGAGCGCGAGGACAAAGCAGGTCGCGTGGAATTCGTCCGCGAAAACTTGCGCTTCTTTGGCGCACCCCATGCGGTACTTCTCTTTATTCCGCCGATGGGTGACCGCATTCGCGCCGCCTTTGACCAAGGAACCTATACCGAAAACTTCCTGCTTTCTTTGGAAGCACACGGCTACCACGGCATCCCACAAGGGATGATTTCCTTGATTGCGCCAACCGCGCGTGAATTCCTCGGTGTAGACGAGGACTACAAGCTGGTCACCGCCATTACCTTTGGTAAAGCTGATGAATCCAGCCCGGTCTTTAAAACGAATCCAGGCCGCGCGCCACTTTCGGAAACCGTGACAGTTCACGGCATCGATGGCCTCGACCTCGATTAGCCCCCGCCCCATCAGGAAGCTACTTTCAACGATTTCGTCCATCTAAACCACCGCAACCGTCGACGAGACAGGCGATCTGTGGGGACGAAATCGTTGAATCGCCTCGGCAAGCCTAGAATTATGGCTATGGATATCACTCTTGCGACCTTTGACCATGCGCCTGAGACTGCACTGCGGGGCGTACGCTTCAATAACACGTGGGTGCCGTCGGAGACGTACGCTGATTCCCGCCGCGGCACGCTGACTGGGCAGTATCCGCAACGCCAAGCCACCACGCGCATTAGCGAGATTTTTGCGGGCGTCGGTTATGAGGTGCGCGAGGATACGCAGCCTGCCGGTAGCGATGTCTTTCGCTTGCTAGAGCAGCCCAGCCTAGAAGAACTCAACGACGTCAATGGCGTCATCGCCGTCTGCTCGCTACTAGGTGGAAATTCACCTATGTCGGTGTTGTGGCCGGGTGTAGCCGAAAGCGGGGAGAATAATGAGTTGGTCTCCCCTATTGACTTAGCGCCTACGCTCGCTGCCATTGCCGGCCTCGACGTGCGCCCTAATGCGCAACTGTCCTTTGATGGATTGAACTTGGTGCCGGTGCTGCGGCACGGCGCCTCGGGGCACGCAGCGTTGTTCTTTGACAATGGAGTGCGCATGATTGATGCCTCGCTTATCGACGGCACCGCTACCCCGCCCCATGAGCGTGCCCGCCTGCAGGATGAGTGGGAGACGTGGAATAAATTCATAACTCTCGGCCCGCTGCAATAGATAGGTAGTCTGGGGCGCATGAGCGTACCTAACATCACCCTTAATGACGGCAATACCATCCCGCAGCTGGGCTTTGGCGTGTTCCAGATGGATCCGGAGCAGACCGAGGAACTGGTAGCTGAGGCCCTGCGCGTGGGTTATCGCCATATTGATACCGCCGCTATCTACGGCAATGAGGAAGGCGTAGGACGGGCTATTGCCAAGTCTGGCATTCCCCGCGAGGAGCTTTTTATCACCACCAAGCTGTGGAATGACCGCCAGACCGATGCTGCCGCAGCGCTCGATGAGTCCTTGGAAAAGCTCGGCTTGGAGTATGTGGATCTTTACCTCATCCACTGGCCTACACCAGCAAAAGGCACCTATGTTGAGGCTTGGCAGCAACTCATTGATCTGCAGAAGCAGGGCAAGACAAAGTCCATCGGCGTCTCCAATTTCGAGCTGGAGCACCTGGAACAGCTGGAGCTCAAGACCGATATAAAGCCAGCGGTCAACCAAGTCGAGCTTCATCCCTATCTGCAGCGCTGGAGGGAGCTGGACGCCTTCCGCGCCCACACCGTGGCTATCGAGGCATGGGGCCCGCTGGGGCAGGGAAAGAGCGATATCTTGGATGCCCCCGAGGTCACCGACGCCGCTGCAGCGCACGATGTCAGCCCAGCGCAAGTCATCATTCGTTGGCACCTACAAAATGGCGTCATCCTCTTCCCCAAGTCTGCGACGCCCTCGCGCATTGCGGAAAACTTTGATGTCTTCGGCTTTGAACTAACCGAGGAGGAGATGGCTGCCATCACCGCCTTGGACGAAGGCGAGGAGGGACGCGGCGGCCCGCACCCGAATGACATGAATGATGCCTAAGTCTTAGCGCCTTGGCTATGCCTGGCCGAAACACAAAGAAACGCCGCGGAACCACCTTTGTTCCGCGGCGTTTATTTTCTCCAAGGCTTAGGCCTCGGGCAGCTCTGGGGCGATACCGGTGCGCTCGTACTGCGCCAAGATGTCGATGCGGCGCTGGTGGCGCTCCGCACGGGACCATTCTTGATCCAGGAAGGCGTCTACGATTTCCAGTGCCTGCTGCTCGGTGTGCATGCGGCCGCCGATGCCGATGAGCTGGGCATTGTTGTGCTCGCGGGCAAGGCGGGCAGTCTCGGCGGACCAGGCCAGTGCACAGCGGGCTCCCTTGACCTTATTGGCTGCAATCTGCTCGCCATTGCCGGATCCGCCAAGCACAATGCCCAAGGAACCCGGATCATTGACGGTGCGTTGTGCCGCTTCGATGCAAAATGCCGGGTAATCGTCCTCGGCATCGTAGGTGTGGGCGCCGCAATCAATGACTTCGTGGCCCTGTTTAGTGAGGTGTTCAGCAATCAGGTTCTTGGTTTCGAAACCTGCGTGGTCTGCTCCTAGATATACGCGCATGGCCTTTATCCTACCGGCCCGGCGCGCCTCGAGGAGGCTTAGCGCCCGCCCTGTTTCGCATTACAAATTCCTGATAGGCTCGCGGTCGGTTGCTACCACTATAAAAGGAGGAAAGCCATGCCCATAACCAAACCGGTCCTCACGCTATACGGCGGGGCCCTTCTAGCCTGCCTCATTATGCTAGGCGTTATGGTATCCGGCAGCGGAGGCTTCCTCTTGCCGCTTATCGCCAGCACCCTAGCAACGTTGGCGCACGTGGGCTTGGGCATATGGTGGATTGCGCAGAAGGTGCGCGGGAATCCGCGGGCAAATGGGGGCGCTATTGCGGCCGGCATTATCGCGCTCCTCGCCGGCGTCTCATGGGCTTCCTGGGTACTTGTTGCGTGGGAGGACTTTCAGGCCGGCATGGAGCTTCCCGCTATCAATATCGCGGGTCTGCCGGCATTTATTTTGACCCCGCTGACCATCGCGCTATGCGTCGGCGCCGCAGTTGAGCTGCGCCGCCGACAGAAAAGCGCTTAGTTCTCCTCTACCTGCGGCATCTCGGTGCGGGAGCGCTTGAGTTCGAAGAAGTAAGGGAACTGGGCAAGGCGCAAGGAGGCGTCGAAAAGCTCGCCTGCTTCTTCCCCGGTAGGGACGCGGGTAATGACCGGGCCGAAGAACGCGGTCTCCCCCAGCTTGATAACCGGGGTGCCCACCTCATCACCCACGGAAGAGATGCCATTGTGGTGGTATTCGCGCAGCTTCTCGTCATAGTCTTCGGTATTGGCTACCTCGGCGAACTCGGCCGGAAGCTCCACTTCTGCAAGCGCCTGAGCGATGATGTCATCATAAGCACCAAAGCCAGTTCGTCCGCCATTGCCCTTGGTGTGAACCAGGGTGCCCATAGCGGTATAAAGCTCATCTACCTTTTCTGGACGCTCGGCCTTTACCTTGGCAAAGACGCGGGCCGGACCCCAGTTAGCCTTCATCATGTCCATGTAGGTGGGGTCCAGATCGCGGCCGTCATTCAGCACAGACAGGGACATCGGCTCGAACTCGACCTCAATATCGCGAACCTTTTCTACTTCCTTGATCCACCGCGAGGTGGCCCAAGCGAAGGGACAAGATACGTCGAACCAGAACTTTACTGCGTCAGCCATGATTGCTCCTTTGATTGATAAAAGTTTGCCCCACCAGCCTAGGCGCGCGACTACTGTGGATGCAGAACTATTTTCGGCACAGAAGGAGAATATAGGCTATGACCTCCGTAAACTTGACTCGCACGGAAGCGGTTGAGCGCTCCCGAATGATTGAGGTGGGCCATTATGATGTCACTTTAGACCTCAAGTATTCAGATACCCATTTCCTTTCCACTACGAAGGTGAGCTTCACCTCGCGCGAGATTGGCTCCACCTTCATCGATCTGCGCGCCGAGGAAATCCAAGAGGTGCGCCTCAACGGCAATCCGCTGCCCACGAATTCTTATAACCCCACCTACGGCATTCCGCTTTCCGGCCTCCAAGTGGCCGACTACACGCTAGAAGTCACCGCGAAGATCCCGTATTCGCGCACCGGCGAGGGCCTGCACCGTTTTGTCGATCCCGCCGATGACAAGGTCTACCTCTATACCCAATTTGAAACCGCCGATGCCAAGCGGGTCTTTGCTTGCTTTGACCAGCCGGATATGAAGGCCACCTACGCGCTGCATTTCAAGGCACCGGAGGATTGGACCGTCATTAGCAATGGACCAGTGAGCTGGGAAGGAGACGTGGCCAGCACTGCTATCGACTACCCACTATCGACATACCTGGTAGCCCTGTGCGCCGGTCCCTACCACGAGGTCACCGATACCTGGCGCGGCGAGCTGACCGCACACCCAGAGGGCAAGCCGGCCCAAAAGCTCGAGGTACCGCTGGGCATCTACTGCCGTGCTTCGCTCGCCCACGCTTTAGATGCTGAGCGCTTATTTACGGAGACCAAGCAGGGCTTTGATTTCTACCACCGCAATTTCGGCTTCCCCTACCCCTTTGGCAAGTATGACCAGATTTTCGTGCCGGAGTTCAACGCGGGTGCGATGGAAAATGCTGGGTGCGTCACCATCCGCGATGAGTACGTCTTTACCTCCCAGGCCACGCACTATAAATACGAACGCCGTGCCGATACCATTCTGCACGAATTGGCCCATATGTGGTTTGGTGATCTGGTCACCATGCAGTGGTGGGACGATCTGTGGCTCAATGAGTCCTTCGCCACTTGGTCGGCGGCCATTTCCCAAGCGGAAGAGACCGAATACGATACCGCGTGGGTAACCTTTGCCAACGTAGAAAAGTCCTGGGCCTACCAGCAGGATCAGCTGCCTACCACCCACCCGATTTCTACCGATGCCAGCGATATCGAAACCGTGGAGCAAAACTTCGATGGCATCACCTACGCCAAGGGCGCTTCGGTGCTGAAGCAGCTACAGGCTTATGTCGGCCGCGAAAACTTCCTGGCCGGCGTGCGCCGCCACTTCGCCGCCCATGCCTGGGGCAATGCCACCTTTGATGATCTGCTTGGCCACCTGGAACAGGCCTCCGGCCGCGATCTTTCCTTCTGGGCGCAGCAGTGGCTTAAGACTTCCGGCATCAACACGCTGAGCGTGGCACTCAACGCGGATGAATCAGGCACGATTACCCATGCCTACCTCTCCCAGCACGGCGATACGCTGCGCACCCACCGCGTGGCGGTGGGCCTGTATAACCTGCAGGACGGTCAGGTGGTGCGCACCGATCGCATCGAGATGGATGTCGATGGCTCCTCCACCGAGATTCCAGAGCTCATCGGCCGCCAGCTAGCAGACATTGACTTCCTGCTGCCCAATGACGATGACCTGACCTACTGCCTCATCGAATTGGACGCGGGTTCCCTGCAATTCCTGCTGGATAATATCGATAAGTTTGCTGATCCTATGGCCCGCACCCTGTGCTGGTCCACCGCCTGGGAGATGACCCGCGCCGGCTCTATGCGGGCCCGCGATTTCATCCAGCTAGTTGCCCGCGGTATGCAGGCCGAGACCGAGCTTGCCGTCCTCGAGCGCATTGTTTTGCAGGCCTCGAACGCGCTGAAGAACTATGCCGATCCACGGTGGGCCGCGCAGAGCACCCTGCTTGCCGACGCCCTCCTCGACGGCGCCCGCAGTTCCGATGCCCAGCGCTCCATCATCTGCACCCAGGCGCTGGCGAAAATTCGCCTGCACGATAGCGCGCGTGACTACCTGCGCGGCGTGCTCGAATCATCCGCGGATGCAGGGCAGCGTTGGTCCGCGCTCGCGGCACTTGCCGCCGATGGCGCGATAGAGGACGTCCCCGCTGCCGCGGATGCGCAACTGAAGCGGGATAATTCCGCCACCGGCTACTACTCTTCGCTGCGCGCTCGCGCCGCGGTGGCAACTGCGGAAAACAAGCGCGCGGTATGGGAAGAAATCGTGGCGGGTAACCTCACCAACCGCGAGCTGACCTCCAAACTTGAAGGATTGCTCTATCCGCATGGCGATACGTTCCTTCCCACCGCGGAGTTCTTCGATATCGCGGAAAAGGTGTGGGCTTCCCAATCCTCAGAGGTGGCTCTGACCACAGTTACCGGCCTCTTCCCTTCCTGGGATATCACCCGCAAGGGCTTGGACCGCGCCGATGCCTTCTTGCAGAAGGACCTGCCCGGTGGTCTGCGTCGTACAGTCACCGAGCAGCGCGACCGCGTGGCCCGCGCGCTACGCAACCGCCAGGTGGACGCTGGCTAGGCCGGCTTTCCTGCGCCGCCGTCCCGGGGTTGTACGGGTTGTGGCGCAGGATCCTCGCCCAAGACCACTTCTACATTGGCGATATCAGAGCGCAGCGACTCTTCGACATAGGCAAAGACCACGCCGGTCTCATTCTTCAGCAGCCGTACGAACCGCAAAAGCGGGTGCGATCGGCTCACGCCCAAGAGTTTCTGTTCTTCTGTGCGAGCGGTAGCGGCGCTCATACTCTCGCGTTTGAAGACCGGCTGGAGGTCATAGCCTGCCAGTATGTTTAGGATGGGCTCGCGCAGGTCGTGCTGATTGAGCTCGGGAGCCATGTCCACTGGGATGGTGTAGCGCGAGACGATGACGGGCTTACCATCGACGATAAAAAGGCGTTTAATATCCCACGCATAGGTGGCATCGTTCACGCCCAGGGCCGCTGCCACATGTTTGGGCACATGGGTTTTATTCACGGAGACCCCCGCACGGTGATTTCGTGCCCACGCTCGCGCAGTTGAGTGGCGATGCTGTCCTTTTTGGTCAGGCTCAGTGTAGGGGGAACCGTGCGCACGTAGGTGCCGCCGCTGCGCCCACGGCGGCGATCAATAAGGCCTTCATCTTCCAAAATGTCTAATGCATGGCGCACGGTCATGCGCGCAACATGAAATTCTCGGACCAATTCGCGTTCGGTAGGAAAACGCTGACCAGGCTCTAATTCATTGCGCTCGATCTTGTCACGTAGGGCATCTGAGATAAGGAGATAGGCGGGCCGTTTTCGGCTTTGGGAAGTCACAGCCCTCGAGTGTAACGGGCGGGCCGAAACCAACCCCCATCACTGCATGGTGAACCTTAATAACACTTGATTTATTACTTGCGCAGAGATAGTTCGATTCGCGGCCTGACCTGGATTTCCGTCAACTGAGTGGTCGGCCCCGCCTCTACTACGGTACGAATGGCACGCGCCACCTCGACCGGTGCAATGACCTGGGAGGGATCATAGTCCTGCAGGCCCTGCAGCATCGGAGTATCGGTAGGCCCGGGCGCTACGGTGGAAACGCGGATTCCCGGCTCGGAGATACGCAACCCGTCGGCCAGCGCATACAACGCGTGCTTCGTGGCCGCGTAGACGACGTTATCGCCATAGCTGTGGCGGCCAGCACCAGAGTTAATAAAGACCACTGTGCCTTCGGCTTTACGCAGCTGCGGCAGCAAAACACGGGTCACCTCTGCGGGGGCGTGCACGTTGAGGTCCATGTGCGCGCGCCAATTTTCTGGAGTGGCTTCCTCCACGGAGTACTTGGTAGCCCGTGCGGCGGCGTGCACGAGCACATCTACGCGATCCAGCTCCGGCAGCGCCATGCCTTCATCGAGGCCGGCTACTAGGTCGATGGCGATCGGCGTGATGGATTCCGATTTAGGCAGGTCCGCCGCGCTCCGTCCCAGTGCGTACACGTGGTAGTCACCAGCCAAGTCGGCGATGATTTCGCGGCCCATGCCACCGGTGGCGCCGGTGACGACGGCCACCTTGCGCGGGGCTGCGGCCTCTGAGTGTGCTGGTGCGGTGAGATTCTTAGTATCAGTCATGCCGCCCCATCATAGGGATCCTCCGCTGAGGTTGCCGCACCAACCCAATCACCACCTATTGTCGAAAGCGCTTGGGCACATCCGGCTGCCCCAAGGTAAGCATCAAGCGATTGGCCCAGTTAAAGAAGGACGATGCGTAGATGAGGTCCAGAATGGACTGATCATCGAAACCGGCGTTGCGAAGGTCGGTGCATAGCTGCGCATCGAAGGCGAAGGGAGTTTCGGTCAACGCCACAGCTGCGCGACGGATAAGGTCCCACTCTTTAGAACCCAGGTCGGCGTTGATGCCTGTGTCCAAAAGGCGGTCTACGATGTCACGGTCGCCGCCTTCCTGGACGCACCGTGCCTGGTGCACGGAAGCGCAGTACTCGCAACCGTTGTACCGCGAGGCCACAGTGGCAGCGAGCTCGCGGTCTGCACGGGAGAGGCCGCCTTCGGTGTTATAGAAGATGTCCAAGTCAGTTAGCGTACGCGCCTTCAAAGCCGCGGGATCGCGGGCGAGCAACCGGAAGTACTCGGAATCAATGCGCTCTGGTTTGATGAGGGCGTCGGTATGCGCTGCGGTGAAATCCTCTTTCGCCAGTGCCTCTACCCAAGGCTTCCAGCCCAAGGAGTGGTTGACAAAGTGGTCCGGCAGCACGGTATCGGGTTGCAGGGTATTCGCGGTAGCCTGCCAGCCTGGGTCAGCTACCCCGGTTGCACGCTCGGCCGCGGGACGTGGGGCGCCACCCTCGCCAGAGAGCACACGCAAACCATGAACCACGCGCAGCTGGAAAGCCAAAAATGCCACAAGCTGAGACAGGCTGACAATATCGGTAGCCGACCACCCGGCGGCGTCGAGGTGTCCGATGGCCTGCGGGGAGGCATCCTTGGGGTGGAAGGCCAAAACGTGCGCCCAGTCGAAGGCGGCGGCCAGGCGCTCGCCGAGGGCGGCTTCCGCGGCGGTATCGCCGAAGATAAGGAATTCACCCTGGTAGTAGGGGCCGGTAGACACACCACGCTGGCTTGCGGCGCGAACGGCGGCAACAAGGTCCGCATCGGCCTCATCACCCAGCAGGTCGAAGTAGAAATCTGCTGCCTCCCCCGCCTGGTAGACCGCAGCGCTAAAAGCTGCGACGGCATAGCGCTCTGCATAGGTGAATTCACCTGGTTCTGCAGGCTCAAGCAAAGCGCTAAAGCTCAGCTGCGCATTGTCCTGCGCCTCTTGGCGCGCGCGGCGCAGTTGCTGCACCTCGGCGGAGGCGTGGGAGAGCTCGTTAATTATGTCGGTCATATTCTCAGTCCAACCTTTCTAGGGCTCGATTTATAGCCCCAAGTTTAGGTCTCCGGCACGGTAGCGGGAGCCTGGGATGGCGTCAATTAGCTGACGGGTGTATTCGGTTTCTGGGTGTGCAAAAACCTGCGCCGTGGGCCCGGATTCCACTTGTGTGCCGTGGGAGAGCACGGAGACGGTATCGGAAATCTGGTTGACTACCGCGAGGTCGTGAGAGATGAAGATATAGGTAAGCTCCAACTCGCGCTGCAGCTCATCGAGCAGGCGCAGGATCTGTGCCTGTACGGTGACGTCGAGCGCAGAAACGGCCTCATCGAGCACCACAAGATCGGGTTCAATGATCATGGCACGGGCGATAGCCACGCGCTGGCGCTGGCCGCCGGAGAGCTCACGGGGACGGCGGGCTGCCATGGAAGAGTCCAAGGCCACCAAATCAAGAAACTTTTGTGCTTTCGCGCGGGCATCGCGTTTCGAGGCCCCGGTAAAGTTGCGCACCGGCTCAGCGATGGTATCGCCGATACTCAATCGTGGATCGAGCGAGCCAAAGGGATTTTGGTAGACCATCTGGATAGAGCGGCGCAGCTCCCGGCGGCGCTTACCGCGGGCGGTGCTGATATCTTCCCCCGCCAAGCGAATACTTCCCGAGGTAGGCGTGCTCAACAGAGATATGGCACGGCCGGTAGTTGTCTTTCCGGAACCGGACTCCCCCACCAAGGCATGGGTAGTGCCACGGGCTACGGAAAAGTTGATGTCATCTACCGCGGTGAAATCCCCGAAGCGCTGGGTGAGCCCCTCGACTTCGAGCAACGTCTCCTGCTGGGCGGGCGTACTATTCCGCACCGGAGATGCGGTCTGGGAGGAAGTAGGGGCGGTGAGCGAGGGGGCGTCGGCAAGCAGGCGCTTGGAGTAGGCATGCTGGGGATCGGTGAGGACACGGGCGGCTACGCCCGACTCGCGGACGGCGCCCTTTTCCATCACCACAATATTATTGGCGCGGTCACCCGCCACGGCCAGATCATGGGTAATAAAAAGGATGCCCATGGTGAGCTCTTCGCGCATTTCATCAAGGAGATCCAGGATGATTTTCTGCACGGTGACATCCAGCGCGGAAGTAGGCTCATCGGCGATGATGAGCTCTGGCTCCAGTGCCACAGCGGCAGCGATGAGCACGCGTTGCTTCATGCCGCCGGAAAGCTCATGCGGGTACTGATGATAACGGCGCTGTGGATCATCAATGCCCACGCGCTCCAGCAACTCCAGAGCACGCTTCTTCCGGGACTCCTTATCGTCCTGCCGGTGGATGGCCATGCCCTCTTCCACCGAGGCTCCGATGGTCTTGAGCGGATTGAGCGAGTTATTGGGATCCTGCGGAATCAACCCGATGCGTCGGCCACGCAGGGTGCGCCACTGCTTTTGGGAGAAATGGGTGACATCGTGGCCGTCGAAAGTAATGGTGCCGGAGACAATCGAGGCATTGTCTGGCAGCAGGCCAATGGCGGCCATGGCGGAGGTGGACTTGCCGGAGCCGGACTCGCCCACGATGGCGGTCATTTCCCCGGGGTTCACTTCGAGCTCAATGCCGCTGACCGCTTCCATCTCGCCGTGGGCGGTGCGGTACGTAATGGATAAATCACTAATGCTAAGCAGGGACATTAGGCCGCCTTTCGCAGTGTCTGGCTGAGGTGGTTGGCCGCAAGAACCACGGCGACGATAACGATGCCGGGGGCGATGGTCAGCCAGCCGGCGGTGGCAATATAGTCGCGTGATTCAGAAATGAGCAGGCCCCATTCCGGTGTTGGGGGCGGAGCGCCGTAACCAAGGAAGCCAAGGGTGGCTAGCTGCAAAATGGCCAGGCCGAATTGCAAGGCGGCTACGGCGAAGACTGCGGTGAGTGAATTGGGAAGAATATGGCGCACGAGCACCTGGAAGGCAGAGCCGCCGGAGCCGTAGGCGGCCTCGACGAAATCGGAGCCTGCCACACTGAGCACCTGGGAGCGCGCGAGGCGCGCAAAGGTTGCCACGGAGGTAATGCCCACGGCGATGGCAGCATTAAAGATGCCGTGTCCGAGCACGATGATGACGGACAGGGAAAGCAAGAGGCCAGGAATAGACAACAGCACATCCACGATGCGCATGATGATGGCATCTACCCAGCCGCGGCGCACTCCGGCGATAATGCCCAAGACGGTGCCAACGATCAGGCCGAAAAGTACCGCCAATAGCGCGCCGAGTAGGGATTGGCGCGCGCCATAGACCACGCGGGTATAGAGATCACGGCCCACGGCATCGGTGCCGAACCAGTGTTGGAAACTGGGCTGCAGCAGCGCTGTGGTGTCACCGCCCTGGTTAGGATCCTGGGAGGTAAATAGTTGGGGGAACAGTGCGCAGAGCACCGCCAGGCCCAGCACAATAAGCGAGATGATGGTGCCCGGGGTGAGCTTCAGGCGTGTGGATTTAAGCTTCATGCTTGGGCCTTCTTCTCGTTCTTTGCGGGAGTATCAGCGGTGGCGGTGGTGGTGGCATTGCTGTGCGCGCTATCGTGGTTGCCCTCGCGCAGGCGCACGTCAAGCACTGGGTAGAGCAGGTCCACGATGAGATTGATAAGAACAAAGACGGCCGCGGCCAGCACCACGATGGCGAGCAATACGGAGGTATCGCGGTTGGCCACCGCATCCACGGTCAGCGCGCCAATGCCGTGGCGGGCAAAGACCGCTTCCGTCACCACGGAGCCGCCAACGAGCTCACCAAAGGTAAGGCCGGCCATGGTCAGCGCCGGCAGCAACGCATTGCGCAAAACATTGCGCCACAGCAACCAGGCACCGCTAGCACCCTTGGCACGCACTACCTGCACGAAGGACATATCCATTACCTCATCGATGGAGCGCAGGAGCACCTGTGCCAGCGGTGCGGCCACGAAGATGGCCAAGGTAATCACCGGCAGGATAAGGCTTTGGGCATCGCTCGCGCCGATAACCGGCACCCATCCCAAACCAAAGGAAAATATCTGGATCAAAATGATGCCGATCCAGAAGGTGGGCAGGGAAACCATCACGGAAGGCAGGCTACGGAAGAAGCTACGCAGCCAAGAAAATGGACCAAAGGTGGAGGCGATGGCCACCGCGAAGGCCAAGACTACGCCTACGAGAAAGGCGAGGACGGCCAGCGCCAGCGTGGAAGGAAGGGCGTCCGCCAACATCTCCGATACGGCGGTGCCAGTAGCGACGGAAAAGCCGAAATCACCGGTGAGGAATCCACCAAGCGCACTGACATAGCGGCTTAAGAGCGGTTCATCGGCACCATAAACCTCGCGAATAGCGGCCAACTGCTCAGCGTTGAGCCCTAGGGTCGGGTTGTCATAGCGGGTCGCGACGGCGTCACCGGGCAGCGCCGCCAAGAGGATGAATGAGAGGGTGAAGGTTGCCCAGATAACCAGCACGGCTTGGCCGATGCGTAGGGCGATAGATTTCAGGCTCATGGATTAGTCCTCCCCTTCTGCGGTGTTGATGTCTACCGCATAAAACGATGGACGGCCGATAGCCTCGGTGCTAAAGCCCTCGATATAAGGCTGGAAACCATATACCTGCGGCTCTTCGAACATGGGCAGGATATAGGCCTGTTCAGAGAGGTAGTCCTGCATGCGGCCAGTCATGGCCAGGCGGTCCTTTTCGCTGCTGAGGTCGAAGTACTCGTCCACCAATTTCTGCAGCTTCTTATCGCCGAAGCTATCGGTCTTTTCGTCATAGTTGAGGAAAGAATTGCGGCCCGTGCCATCTAGCCACGTGGCCAAGGTATCCACATTGGCGCGGCCGGTCATGGTGTGGCGTACCTGCACGGTGTCTTGGTCCTTCATGGCCTTCTGCTGCGCGGAGCGGTCGCCTGGGTTGAGGTTGGCCTCGATGCCGACGTTCTTGAGCATCTCTTGGGCCTTGGTGAACATCTCTTTAGAGCGCGGCTGCGGGACTGCCTCATTAAAGGTCACGGACAGGCGCTTGCCGTCTTTCTCGCGGATGCCATCTTCTCCTTCGCGCCAACCGGCTGCATCGAGCAAGCGCTTAGATTCCTCTGGATCGAAGGCATAATTCGCTGCTTGATCCTTATAGCCAATAGCCGTCTTGGCCAGGATCGATGTTCCTTTGGGATAGGAGTCAGAAAAGAGGGTGTTCAGAATATTATCGCGGTCGATGGCGTGAATGATGGCCTGACGCACGCGTTTATCCGCCAAGAGTGGGTGGCGGAAGTGGAAGTGGAAGCTATTGTTTACGCCACGGGTGGGCGCGGCGAAAATCTCCAGGTTTTGATCCTTGAGGTGCTTCTCATCGGGGGCTTCGATCTGGCGAGCAATATCGGACTGTCCGGCCACGAGCGATCCCACGCGCACGGAATCCTCGGCCGCGAGAACAATATTGATGCCCTCAATATCGGCCGGCCCCTGGTGGTCCTTGCGGGCCGGCGGTGCCCAGTCATAGTCTTCCCGCTTTTTGAGCACCAGCTTGGTTCCCAGCTCTTCTTCCTCGATGACGAAGGGGCCCGAACCAGAAATCGCAGTAGCGTTGCCCGGCGCGAAGCCGGTGTCATCCAGATCCAGAGTGGCATTAGAAAGCAGCCCTTGGTTCATCACGGAGGTGGACTGCGGGAAGCCTGGGGAGGGCTCACTGAAGTAGAACTTCACCGTGTAGTCATCGATGACCTCGGATTTTTCATAGTTGGGCAACTGCTCCGAAGGGGTGAGCATGCGGTCCTCATCGCCTAGGGCGTAGAGGTCATAGTTCTTCTTTACGTTCGCGGCATCTAGGCGAGAGCCATCAGAGTAGGTCACGCCCTTGCGAATCTTGAAGGTGAACTCGGTATTGTCCTTGTTCGACTTAGGCATCTCCTCCGCAATCCACGGGTGCAGCTCGAGGGTATCCGGGTCCTGCCACAGCAGGCGGTCCGTGATGTTATTGAGCACGCCACCGTTGGGGTAATAGCCGCCGGAGGGGGGATAGAGGTTATTGAACATATTGGGCTCGACGTAGGTGACCATGCCATCTTCCGCGGCGTGGGAAGTAGAGGCGCAGGAGGTTAGCGAGAGAGCTAGCGCACCGCTGGCCAAGACCGCGGCCACTGGTCTCAGGAGCCGAGAAAGTTGCTTCATAAAAGCTCGAGTTCCTTTAATTCTTAAGTAGTACTCGCCCATTAGAGCATATCCATACCCACAAATACAAGACTGGACGGTCTACCCTATTACCTGCCATAACAAGGGAAAAGAAAGTTTTGTATAGACTGATTAGTCTATTTAAATACCACCGCCGGGTTCGATGCTCCTGGAAGGGTCTGGATGTGGCACGATAGGTAGTATGTCTACTCCAGCAATCGCAATCGTCGGCATGGGCCCACGCGGCATTTCCATCTTGGAACGCCTCTCCGCCCGCATGGACGATTCCAGCGACCCCATAACCGTCCACCTCATCGATGATGCCCAACATGGTGCCGGCCGCATCTGGGAAACGGACCAAACCAAGACCCTGTGCATGAATACTCGCGCCGGCGCTGTCACCCTTTTACCGAGCCCGGCTCCACTGTGGACGCCCCCGTGCTCGAGGGCCCCATCCAATACGAGTGGATTCAGCTGCTGCGCGGCGATGGCGACAATGTCTCCGCCGCCAAGCGCGAGCTTTTTGAGAAGTATCCTCCGGCCGCACATATTGCGCAGGACTACCGCGAAGAACTTGCCGCTACCCGCCCCGAATCCAACCCCTCGCGCGCGCTGTATGGCGAGTACCTGCGGTGGGTCTATGACGTGGTCATTGCTCGCCTGCCTAAGAGCATTTCCACCGTGAACCACTTCAGCCGATTGGAAACCATCAGCGAAGATGGCCACGTAGACGTGCTCCGCTTGGCCGATGGCTCCGAGGTGCGCGCCGATGCCACCGTGCTGGCCTATGGCTGGATGGTTCCGGAGTACAACGAGCAGGAAAAGCAGCTGGCGGCTTCGGGCCTGAACTGGATCGCTCCCGATAACCCAGTGGAGCAGGACTATGCCGCCATCCCCGGCGGTGAAGACGTGCTGGTACGCGGGCTGGGCATGGGCTTTTATGACATCATGGCGCTGACCACCATCGAGCGCGGCGGCACCTTCGTGGTGGATTCTTCCACACGTTCCGGCCTGCGCTATGAGCCCTGCGGCGACGAGCCCAACTTCATCATTTCCTCCGGCCGCGGCTATCCCTACCACCCCAAGTCCGAATACGGTGAGCTGCCGCCTACCATGCCACGCCGCCGTCTGAAGAATGTCATTGCGGAGCTCAGCGGCACCCAAAACATCGACTTTGACGCCCAGGTTTGGCCCGCTATCGCCCGCGATAGCTACGAGGCCTATATCACCACTTTGGAGCGCGTGCGCCCGGATTCCTTGCTGCGCCCGCGCGCAGACATTCTCGAGGTCATCGATGCCACCGCCCCGGATGAGCTAGGCGCGGCTATTGCGCCCATGGTTACCGAGCCGTGGGACATGAACGATCTCATGTACCAAATTGCCGGGTTTACCGGGGACATAGATGAGCTCACCGAGCATATTGCCCAGTCCATGGAAAGCGATATCCGGGAGGCCTCCGCCGGCCACGACTCCCCCATCAAGGCCGCGCTATGGTCGCTATCGCAATCGCGCAAGCCCGCCTCCATCCTTGGCGCGGAGGGCCGCTATACCCGCGAGTCCCGCACCGGCCGCTATGCCCAAGTAATGTCCTTTGGCCAGATGATAGGTTCCGGCCCGCCGCTCTTCCGCGTGCGCCAGCTGCTCGCGCTTGTTGACGCCGGCTTGGCCCACTTCCTAGGAGATCACCCCACCCTGGCCATCGAGGCAGATCACTTCACCCTAACCTCCGGCCCACGCTCGGCTTCTGCACCCACGCTTGTCGACGCCTTTATGCACCGCCCCGATATCCGCACCGCCGGCGATTCCATGACCCGCTGCCTGGTAGATTCCGGCCGCGTTCGCCCCTTCCCCGACCACGGACAACCCACCGGTTCGCCGGAAACCGATGGGACGACCCGCCGCACCGTTCACCCGAACGGCGAGCTGGATGCGCGCCTGCACATTGTGGGCATCCCCACCTATTCCCAGTGGCCAGATACCACTATTTCTCCGATGCCGGGAACCGACCCACTCATGTTGCAGGAAACCGATAAAACCGCCGGTTCCCTCCTCGCCGTGGTGCGCTCCTAAGCCACCACCGCGCTAAGGGCTCGGTCCCGGTCCTGGCCCCGGTCCCGCGGCCTATAGCGCGTCGAGGGCCTGCTTCAAGTCCGCGAGCAGGTCATCGATATCTTCGATTCCGATTGAGATGCGCACCATATCATCTGGCGGCACCAGCTCGGATCCTTCCGCGGATACGTGCGTCATATTCTTCGGGTGCTCGATGAGCGATTCCACCCCACCCAGCGATTCCGCTAGACAGATAAGCCGCGTATTGAGGCAGATCTGCTTGGCATGCTCCGCGCTATGAAAGCGCACGGACATCATGCCGCCAAATCCGCGCATCTGCTGTGCTGCCAACTTATGCCCTGGGTGATCTTTCAGCCCTGGGTACAGCACCTGCTTTACCTCGGGGCGGCCCTGCAGGAACTCTGCCACCTTTTGCGCATTGGCGCAGTGGCGATCCATCCGCACCGAAAGAGTCTTGATTCCGCGAGCCGTAAGGTAGGCGTCGAAAGGCGAGCTCACCGCACCCACATTGCCTTGGAAGTAGAGCAGGCGCTCGTCCACGTGGGCATCATTAGTAACCACCGCACCGCCCAGTACATCGGAATGCCCACCCAGGTACTTGGTGGTCGAGTGCAACACATGGTCCGCGCCGAGCTCCAATGGGTTCTGCAGGTAAGGCGTAGCAAAAGTATTGTCCACTAGGACCTGCGCGTTGCCCTTAATCTTGGCCACCGCGGCGATATCGGTGATATTCAACGCCGGATTGGTGGGCGTTTCCAACCAGATGAGCCTGGTATTGTCCTGGACCGCCGCGGCTACTGCGGCGGTATCACTGGTATTAACGATGGACATCTCCACGCCCCACTCAGTGAAATCATTCAGTAGCCGGTAGGAACCACCATAGGCATCATTACCCAAAATGACGTGATCCCCTGGGCGCACCAAGATCCGAATCAGCGTATCGGCGGCGGCCATGCCGGAAGAGAACACGCGGGCATACTCAGCGCCCTCTAGCGCCGCTAGAGTGCGTTCGAGCGAGCGCACGGTGGGGTTTGCCACGCGTCCGTATTCGAACCCGCCGCGCAGCTGCGCTAAGCCATCTTGCGCAAACGTGGTTGACGCATAGATCGGCACATTGATAGAGCCCATGTGCGGGTCTGGGTGGTAGCCGCCATGGATGGAACGGGACGTAAAGCCTTGAGCGAGGTTCTGCGTGCTGCGTTCTGTCATAGCAACACAGTCTAGACCAAGCTGTTCACTTGCTAAGGAAAGATAGGTATTTATTTTCACCCACCTAGCCACCCACCACTCATCGCGTTTTCAGGCTCGGCCTTTACAATGGGCGCGGTTCCCATTGTCCACGACTAAGAAAGAATGATGAATACGCAATTCTTAGCCTCAGCCGCTTCCACCAAGGACTCGGCCGTCGAGTCCGTCTCTAGTTTTTGGAATGACGAGAAGGTGCAAAGCTGGCTTATCGAGCGCCCGATTCGCATCGCCGTTATCCTTATCCTGGCCGTCATTGCCCACTGGCTCCTCCACCGCATTATCAACAAGGTGGCCGAAAACAGCATCAAATCTTCCGGGCTGGATAAGCAGCGTTTCCGCGGAAAATTCAAGGGTCGAGCCAACCGCCCCGAACCGACCCAGCAAGAAGAGGCCATGCGCCATACCCGCGAAACCCGGCGCGCCTCCCGCATTAAGACGCTAGCCGGAGTGGCCCGTTCCGCCGCCGCTATCTTCGTGTGGGTATGGGCCGTTATTGCCATCTTGGATGAGCTAGACGTTAACGTGGCACCGCTTATCGCCTCCGCCGGTGTTATTGGCGTCGCCCTTGGTTTTGGCGCCCAGGCACTGGTGAAGGATTTCCTTTCCGGCATCTTCATGCTCATTGAGGATCAATACGGCATTGGCGACGTGGTTGACCTTGGCAACGGCGTCTTTGGCGATGTCGAGTCCATCTCCTTACGCATCACCACGGTCCGCGATATCGACGGTGCTCTGTGGTACGTGCGCAATGGCGAAATCCTCCAGGTAGCTAACCACTCCGATGAGTACTCCGTTGCCCGCATCCAGATTCCTGTGGGCCTTTCTAATGACCCAGAGCTCGCCGGCGAGGTCATCGAGGACGCAGTGAAGGAAGCCGCGCAGGACGATAAGGTACGCAAGCTCATCCTCAGCACGCCCCGTGTGGATGGCATGTCCGGTTTCGAACCGGACTATGTTTCCTTCCGCGTGTCTACAAAGACCCTGCCGGGCAAGCAGTGGGACGTCCAGCGTTTCCTGCAGTCCCGCGTGCTCAATGTCATGCACACTAAAGGCATTACTACCCCCTACCCGCACGGCATCGGCATTCCCGATCCCCGCAAGGAAGAAGAAGAGTAAATGGATTCTGTTTATGAGGCTATTGGCGGCATGGAGACCTTTGAGCGCCTCGTCCACGGCTTTTATTCCCAGGTCAAAGAGGACAATGTCATCGGTCCCATGTACCCCGATAATGACTGGGAAGGCGCCGAGCAGCGCCTCACTTGGTTCTTGGCGCAGTATTGGGGTGGCCCGCAGCTCTTCTCTGAAAACCGCGGCCATCCGCGCCTTCGCATGCGCCACGCCCCCTACCCCATCGATATAACC
This sequence comes from Corynebacterium nasorum, assembly GCF_022347325.1. Classification (NCBI taxonomy): domain Bacteria; kingdom Bacillati; phylum Actinomycetota; class Actinomycetes; order Mycobacteriales; family Corynebacteriaceae; genus Corynebacterium; species Corynebacterium nasorum. The sequence continues at coordinate 71,955 of NZ_JAKRDU010000003.1, read as the reverse complement.
GCGCATGACCGGTGGCTAGAGCTAATGGGTAACTCCCTCGCGGAAATCGACGAGGAAACCATCCCACCGGCCTACCGCGAGATGATCTGGGATCATATGCAGCGCGTGGCCGCCATGATGATCAACAAGGCACCATAATCGCACCGTCTTGCCCCGCCCAAGAGACAAGCCCGGCTCCCGCAATTTAGCGAGGAACCGGGCTTGTGGTTTATCTAGCCCACACTATGGGGACCTGATGCTTAGTCTTCCCAGTCAAAGGCCTTACGTACAGGCTCGGAGACCAAACGGCCACCACGAGTCATTACGCCACCCTCTAGGCCCGGGAAGCGCTTGATGGCGGCATCCAGGCTGTCATTGGCCACCGCGCGAATGTAGGGCAGGGTTGCGGAGGACAAGGCACGGGTGGAGGTATTGGCCACCGCACCTGGCATATTCGCCACGCAGTAGAACAGGGTGTCATGGACCTGGAAGGTTGGGTCATCGTGGGAGGTCTTCTTGGAGTTCTCGAAGCAACCACCCTGGTCGATGGCGACGTCCACGAGGACGGCACCCTTCTTCATCTTCTTTACGGTCTCCTCACGCACCAGCTTTGGTGCAGCGGCGCCTGGGATGAGTACCGCGCCAATGACGAGGTCAGCTTCCTGCAGTTCCTTATCGATGGTGGCCGGATCCGAAATCAAGGTGCGCACGCTGCCGGCGTACTGGTCATCGAAGCGCTGCAAAACGTGCGGATCAAGGTCCAGTACGGTGACCTCGGCACGCAGACCGTGAGCCATGGCAACGGCGGACGCACCAACCTGGCCACCGCCGATCACGACGACGCGTGCTGGCTGGGTACCTGGAACACCAGAAACCAGCAGACCGCGGCCGCCCTGCGTGGACAGCAGGTGGTGGGTGCCCTCGATTGCGGCAAGGCGGCCTGCCACCTGGGACATCGGGGTAAGAAGTGGCAAGGTACCGTGGCGGTCAGTAACCGTCTCATATGCAATGGCCGTGGTATTGGCGTCAACAAGCGCCTCAGTCAAAGGGCGGTCCGCGGCAAGGTGCAGGTAGGTAAAGACGGTAAGGTCCGGACGCAGGTACTGGTACTCAGACTCGAGCGGCTCCTTGACCTTCAGCAGCAGTTCCGCCTGTGCCCAAGTATCCTCCGCGGTGCCAACGATGCTGGCACCGGCGGCCTCGTACTCGGAATCCGGGAAGGATGCGCCTTCACCAGCACCGGTCTCAATGAGGACCTCATGGCCGTCGTGAACGAGGGTCTGCGCGCCGCCCGGGGTAAGAGCCACGCGATTCTCGTTATTCATGATTTCTTTAGGCACGGCAATACGCATTACACAATCTCCTTGCGGGTGGAGTAAATTACATCGACCACGTAAGGGTAACGCAGGACACGTTTGCGTGCGGCACTATGTTCATGAATTCACAAAGCGGGGTAGCAACGCAGCAAGCCATCTTGTAAATGTGCAGTTCAAAAGAGTATTGACCCCACTTGGCCAGAGTCCCCCTCCCCCTAAGACGGACCGCTTTTCGGACAAAATCTCCAAAGCAGGGCGCGTGCGCGCCGATTCTGTTGAACAGAACCGCTACGTGGCAGGCCGGTTTTTCGCGAGCGAGCGAAGTTAGAACAGCGACAAGCGGGTGGAACGGTAGATGCTGCCAAAGGGGGCGTCGAGGCGCACCCACCTGCCTAGCTGAGCCACTCGCAGGTGCCGCGGCACATCCATCGGCGCGGAAAAGCCCGGGATCAAACCCAAATTGGTGCAGGCAAAAATCATGCGCATGGGGATTTCCACCGTGGCACCTTCCCCCTCGACCGTGACAACGGTCTGATTCAGCAAGCTGGATGGCGGGCCCATGGGGCCAGAAAATTGCCGGGTCAGCTGTTGGCCCTTATCGGAGAGCTCGCGCACCACGGTAACTGGCAAGGTATCGACCACACTGTAGCCAGTGGCCGGCGGAAGCGCTCCCGGCCAGGACGCATCGCGGGCAGGTCCCAAATCTAGCGTTCCGCTCGATTCGTGCTCCTTGAGCTGCTCGGCCAGGGTAGCCGCAGAAACCACTGCCCCATCGCGGGAAACGACGCCCTGCACGCGGCGGGAGGCAACCACCTCGAAAGGTGTGGTGACAAAGACATCGACGACGTCGTCAGTCAGCTGGCGTAGCCGCACCGAAGCACCCGAATCCAAGCCAACCGCGCGCGTGACAAGGGCCAGAAGGCCAGGTCCACCGCTTCCAATTTCTAGAGTTTCGGTGACCATGCCTTCGGGCCCTGCCTTTCTCATCTTCGCTCCGTTCCGCGGTTAATTGGCCGCGGTATTTTGCAGAATATCCTTTTCCTGTTCCGTCAGCGGACGAGGAGTCTGCTGCTGACGATCAATGACTACCTGCACGCACTCCACGGTTGCCGCGACCTCGCCCTGGTCATCCTTGACCTGCTGGGTGGTGGTAAACGAGGTGGTACCAATCTGCGAAATGGTAGTTTCTACCTCCACCGTAGTGGTGTCCTTAAACTCCATCGGGCGAAGGAAGTCCACATCGAGGTGGCGAACGAACGCAATGAAGTCAAGGCCTTTGGAATAGATATGTTCCTTCGCAAAGGCCAAGCGCGCTTCCTGGGCGAGCTCGATGTAGTTTGCATTCATCATGTGGCCGTACATATCAAAATCCGACCAGCGGGTTTGAATACGATACGTGTGCACACTTGGGGTTGCCATCATTCTCCTCAGTAAAGGCTTCAGCTACTTAGCGGGTCAGCTTGCGGTGGGTCACGCGAGAAGGACGGGCTGCCTCTTCACCAAGGCGGTCGACCTTATTCTTCTCATAATCGCCGAAGTTACCCTCAAACCAGAACCACTGACCTTCTTCCACATTGCCTTCCCAGGCCAAGATGTGGGTACAGGTGCGGTCCAAGAACCAGCGGTCGTGGGAAATGACCACGGCACAGCCCGGGAACTTCTCGAGCGCGTTTTCCAGCGAGCCGAGGGTTTCCACATCCAAGTCGTTGGTCGGCTCGTCAAGGAGGATCAGGTTACCGCCCTCTTTCAGGGTCAGCGCCAAGTTCAAACGGTTGCGCTCACCACCGGAGAGCACCTTGGACGGCTTTTGCTGATCCGGGCCCTTGAAACCGAAAGCGGATAGGTAGGCACGCGAAGGCATCTCGTTTTGGCCCACGTGAATATAATCCAGGCCGCCGGAGACGACCTCCCAGACAGTTGCCTCGGGGTCGATATTCTCACGGTTCTGATCCACGTAAGACAGCTTGACGGTATCGCCCACCTCGACGGAACCGGCGTCCGGCTGCTCCAGGCCAACGATGGTCTTAAACAGGGTGGTCTTACCCACGCCGTTCGGGCCGATAACGCCCACGATGCCATTGCGCGGCAGGGTGAAAGAGAGGTCCTTAATCAAGGTGCGGCCATCAAAGCCCTTCTGCAGGTCCTTGACCTCCACGACCTTATTACCCAAGCGCGGCGGGGTAGGAATCTGGATCTCTTCGAAGTCGAGCTTCTTGTACTTCTCGGCTTCTGCAGCCATCTCCTCGTAGCGCTCCAGACGGGCCTTGTTCTTGGCCTGGCGAGCCTTCGCACCGGAGCGTACCCACTCCAGCTCGTCCTTCAAGCGCTTGCGCAGCTTCGCGTCCTTCTTGCCGGCAACCTCCAGACGCTCCTGCTTCTTATCCAGGTAGGTGGAGTAGTTACCCTCGTATGGGTAGAGCTTGCCGCGGTCAACCTCACAAATCCAGCCCGCGACGTGGTCGAGGAAGTAGCGGTCGTGGGTCACGGCCAAGACAGCGCCCGGATAATCAGCCAAGTGCTTTTCCAGCCACTGCACAGACTCGGCGTCCAAGTGGTTCGTAGGCTCATCGAGCAACAACAAGTCCGGCTCGGTAAGCAGGAGCTTAGCCAGCGCTACGCGACGGCGCTCACCACCAGAAAGGTTGGTCACCGGGGCATCGGAAGGCGGGCAGCGCAAAGCTTCCATTGCCTGCTCAATCTTGGAGTCGACCTCCCATGCATCAGCAGCATCGAGCTCTTCTTGCAGCTTGCCCATTTCTTCCATGAGCTCATCGCTGTAGTTGGTGGCCATTTCTTCGGCGATCTGCTCGAAGCGCTGCTTCTTTTCAAAGATTTCGCCCAAGCCCTCTTCGACGTTGCCGCGCACGGTCTTCTCGTCGTTGAGCGGCGGCTCCTGCTGCAGGATACCCACGGTGGCGCCCGGATCTAGGAAGGCCTCGCCATTGGAAGGCTGGTCCAAGCCGGCCATGATCTTCAAAATGGAGGACTTACCGGCACCATTGGGGCCGACCACGCCAATCTTGGCACCTGGGTAGAACGCCATTGTTACATCGTCGAGGATGACCTTATCGCCAATTGCCTTGCGCACGTTTTTCATCGTGTAGATGAATTCGCCCACTTTTACCCCTTTGCAAAAATTTGGGAGACGTATTTATCTACACAAACACTACATCAGAACCACCGCTCGAGTGCCTCGGGTCAGGTACGCCCGAGGCGATCAAGCCGGGGAGGAAACGCTTAAGCGTTCACTGGGGCGGATTCTGCCTCGGCAGCCTCCTCTTCCACTTCGGCGTCGAAGGCATCTTCTTCCCCACCGCGTGCAGCTGCGGCTCGTTCGGCAAGGTAGCGGTCCGCTGCGGTATCGGCAGCGGTGTCTCCCTGCCCCGCCTGCTGCGACGGCAGGCTGTGGTCCACGTCTGGTTCGATAGCATTGTCCCCCAGCTCTGGGACCGCGATATTTTCCTGGTTGTACTGCGGGACGAGGCGCTTTGTACCGATAACGTGACGGTTCAAGTCCAGGCCCACGTACTGCGCCTTAATATACGTGCGGAAATGATCGGCACCCTGGTCATCACGCCATTGTTCGGTAACGAGGGAACCCACAATGACGAGAGGCATGCCTTTTGCCAGGGATTTGCGCACGTTGATGGCGAATTGATTCCACATCTCGACGTCGATATAAAGGTGGTCCACGTCGCGCCACTGCGGGGCCTTGGCGTTTGGCCCTTCCATATTGTCCACACCGGCATCGGCTTGGCGGTCCGGAATCCGGCGAGAGGACGCGACGCGCAGCTTGGCTTTATAGGCGCCAGTAGAGGTTTTGGTCAGGATTGGATCGCGGGTGAGGCGACCGGTCAAGGTAATTGGGTATTGGGACATGGTGCTAGAAAATCCTTTGCTGGGATAGTTGGGAAAGCGAGTTTGGTTTTCCTCGCTCGTTTCCACATCCTGATACCGGCGCGCAAGCCGCACCATGCCGGCAACCCCAACCCTGTGAATAACTTGTTGGAACCGTCAACAAAGATTGATTTTTGGGAGGATTTTTAGACGGTTATCCACAGGCTAGCGCCCGCGGAAGCTCGATTCATCGCCGTGTCCCATATCCTGCAGCATCGCGTTATAGCGTTCCAATTCGGCATCCTCATCCGCATCCGCCTGCATGTCATGGCGGCGGGCAGTAGCCCGGTCATCGCTCAGCCAATCCAGGAAGAGCTTGCCAAAGACGATGACCAGCGGGAACTGGCCAAAGCCCCACGCAATGCCGCCGCCCACGCGCTGATCTTGGAGCAGATCCTGATCCCACGGCAGGTCCAAATACTGATAGAAGTCGGCACCCAGCACGCTTTGCAGCTGCATGAGATATACACCAGCAAAAAGGTGGAACGGCATGGAAAGGAATAGCACGGCCAAGCGGAATGGGGTAGATCGACGATTGGGAAGCGGGTCCGGCCCGATGATTTCCCAAAAGTAGAAGCAGCCAGAAACGATGAACGCAAAGTTCATAATGAGGTGGCCTGCGTGTTCCGAGATGGCAAATTGATACAGGCTCGGGAACAAATACAACACGTACAGGAAAAATAGGTACTGCACGAGATTGACAAACGGATTGGTAATAAACGCGACGACCTTAGATTGGGTGGCCGCCAGCGCATAGTCATGCAGGCTCGGCTGACCCTTTGGCCCAGGCTCAAAGGCCTCCATAAGCAGGGTCAGTGGTGCACCAAGGACGAGCAGAAGCGGTACCGCCATCGACAAAATCATATGTACCAACATGTGCATCGAGTACATCGCTGGCATATAAAGTCCCAGGCCGGTAGACATCACGAGGGTCATACCCAACGCGCCGCTCATAAACCATGCAGTACGTCCCTTATTCCACGTCAGGCCACGCTTATGCACGCGGTAGACGCAGTAGCCATACGCCGCGGCCAAGAGCAGGCCAATGGTGCCGAACATGATGTCAAAGCGGAACATGGTCCACACATTGAGCACCGTGGGCTTTTCAAAGAGCTCATAGCCCATCAAAATCTGCATCGAGTTGAGGTTCGGATCGCGCGGCGCTGGGGGCACGGTGCGACCCAGCGTAATGGCCACGCCAATGGTGCCGGCCATAACCGCTACTTCCACAATGGCGATACGGATAAAAAGGCGCGGATCCTTGCCCAGCTGCGGGATGGTGAGCTCGCGGTGAGCAAGGCCGAAGATTCCCAGCAAAATCGTGAGTACGAACTTAGTGATCAAGATGATGCCGTAGGCAGAATCCACCAAATCGGAGATATTCATGCGGATGAGGGTGTTGATCAAGCCCGATACTGCCAGCACCACAATGGCCATGAAGGCAATGCCGGAGTAACGCTTTACCGCAAAGGCGAGATTGGGGCCAAGGCGCCGACCATGGGCGATTAGCGCCATGAGCCCGCCTACCCACAGCATGACAAAGACCAAGTGCCACAGGAGCGAATTGGTGCCATAGTCGTGGTCACCACCAGCCGCGGAATGGCCTTCCATGCCGATGGGCACAACCTGCAAGATGGACAAGAAAAGCAGCACCGGCTGCATCGACCAGCCGCGACCGCACAGGCCAAGAACGCCCACGACAAGGGCGATGAGTACGGAGATTCCCCACACAATGGTGGTAGAAATTTCCGTCAACGCCATCTTCATAGTGGAAGGTTCAAATACCTGAAAAAATGGCGCTCCGGTGAGATCGGACATAATGAGCGGAATTTCCACTAGCCCCACGGCCGCCACACCAAAGGAAGCCCAGGTACCTGTGCGCGCGGCGATGTGGCCGTCGACGGACAAGGGGGCGTCGATAAGCGCAGCGTTGTCTCCACGCGGAGCAATGAGGAACGACGAGGCGAGGAACGAGCCGATGGACAAAGCCATGAGTATCCAAGCCAAGCCGCGAAAGAGCGGCAGGCCAAAGGTGGTAATGCGGCCGGGGTCCGGAATTCCCAGGGCCGCTAGGGAATCAGCGAGGAGAAACAGGGAAATGAAACCAGCGATCAAGCCGGCAATAAGCATCGCTGCGACATAAATTCCCCAGGAAGAACGAGGTTTCTTCCCCGCTTTATTTACACTGTTAACCTGCTCATTTGCCATAGTGCGCATTGTATAGCGCAACCTAGTTCCCCACCTAACACACATTTTGTCTTTACATGTGCCATGATGGAGCTTATGGACACCCGTCAACTTCTTTATTTTCGCGCCGTTGTAGACAATGGCTCTTTCACGCACGCTGCCGAGTCCCTCGACATGACCCAGCCGTCCCTGAGCCTTTCCATACGAAAGCTAGAAAAGGAACTTAATGCCCAGCTCCTTTCGCGCGGGCGCTCCGGCGTCTCCACCACGGAGGCCGGCGATTATGTCTATGAAACGGCCGTCAAGGTTGACGCTTTACTGAACGAAACCCAGCGCCATATCAGCGAAATCACCGGCGACAAGGCCAGCACCGTTTCCCTCGCCTCCGCCCCCATTTTGAACTGGGAATTTACCCCTTCCGCCCTGGCCGAACTGAAGCGGATTTACCCCACTGCCACTATCTCGCTGGACGACGCCGCGCCGGCCACCGCCATCAAACGCCTGCTGGATGGCCAGGTAGACCTAGCGCTTTTGCCGACATCCGACCCGAAAGCCTTCCTCCGCCGCTACGCCCACGAGCTCACCATCCACCAGGTGGCCACGTTTGATTACTCCGTCGCCCTACCCCAACGCCTTGCAGGGCTTGAGTCTCCCGTCTCGCTCGCGGACCTGCGCGGCGAAGCCTGGCTCATTCCGCCGCGCAGCCGCGAGCTTCCTGAGCTAGCAGAATTCTATAGCGACCTGTGGAATAGCCGCCCTGGCCTCAAGCCAGAAAGGATCCAGGAGGTAGCCAGCCTCAATAGCGCCATTCCCATGGTCTCCAGCGGCCTAGGCGTAAGTATCGTGCCCAATTGCGCACCTGCTGTGCAGCCACAGGGCATTATCAACCGCCCAATTTCCGATGAGCTGCCGCACTACTACGCCATCGTGGCCTACCGCACGGATCGCGAGCTGACCGCTGCCGCCCAAGACTTGGTAGACATCCTGCGCGCCCCGCAGCGCACCCTGGCTTAGGTTTCCCCGCCGTCGTGGGCTACTATGAGTGGGTCATAAGCCCCCATAGCTCAGTGGATTAGAGCAGTGGGTTTCTACCCCATGTGTCGCGGGTTCGAATCCTGCTGGGGGCACCGCGCGAAGCCTTGAGGCGCCGAGTTTCTCGCCGCTTCAAGGCTTTTTGTTTACGCTAGGTCTCACCATGCCCCATCCCGGAAAGGATTAACCATGTCGCTTCCCGCCCCCTCCCGCACCTCCTATGCCCTCGTCACGGGAGCCAGCCAAGGCATTGGCAAAGCCATGGCACAGGATTTCGCTGCCCTGGGTTATAACGTCATCCTCGTGGCCCGCCGCCGCGAGTTACTGGAGTCCATTGCTGCGGAGCTCGAGCAGAGCCACAATATTGACGCCATCGCCCTACCGGCGGATCTCGCCGTGGCTGACGACGTCGCCCGCGTAACCGACACCATCGCCACCCACGAGGTGTCGATCCTGGTTAATTCCGCCGGCATCGCCAGCTTCGGCCCCTTCATGGACCAGGACTGGTCCTACGAGACCACCCAGTTTGAGCTCAATGGCACTGCTGTCCATCACCTCACGCGGGCCGCCTTGGAACACATGCTGCCGCGCCGCAGCGGCGCCATTTGCAATGTCGGCTCTGCCGCGGGCAATATCCCCATTCCCAATAACGCCACTTATGTCTTCACCAAGGCCGGCGTTAATGCGTTTACAGAGGCCCTACACTACGAGCTAAAGGGCTCCGGCGTATCTTGCACCCTGCTCGCCCCCGGCCCAGTGCGCGAGGCCACTATCGCCGAAGAAGACCAATCAATCGTGGACAAGGTAGTTCCGGATTTCTTGTGGACCACCTATGAGTCTTGTTCCCAAGAAACAATTGCAGCGATGCGCCGCAACCAGCGCCGCGTGGTGCCAGGGCCCTTGTCGAAGGCTATGAATACCCTCAGCCAAGTGCTGCCCACCCCGGTAATTGCACCGCTGGTGGGCAGCTTCTACGCCAAGATGGGCTAAGCCCCGGCGTCTTCTAGATCCTTGTTTTTGAGCACGCTGTCCTCGCCGCGTGCTCGTTTGCGCTCTACCCAGAAGTCTGCATTCCTGATTCCCAAGGCCTCGGGGTCGAACTGCGGATCCTTGCCAGCCTTCTTCTGCTTCTCATAGTCTTTGAGTGCCTTGATGGCAGGAACCTGGAGGAAGAGGATGGCAATGATATTAAGCCATGCCGTCGTGCCAACGCCGATATCACCGAGCGCCCACGCCGCCCCCGGGCTGGTGGTAGCACCGACGATGACGGAGACAATAATCAACGCGCGCAGCACCCAAATCAGGCCACGGCGAGCAGCGCGGGAGCGTACCCACCGGTTGAAATAGGTCAGGTTAACCTCGGACATGTAGTAGTACGCTAGGACCGTCGTAAAGGCGAAAAAGGCAATGGAGACCGCGATGAAGGTGGGTCCCCATCCTGCAAAGACGCTATCGAGACCGGACTGCACATAGCCAGGCCCCACCTCAACGCCTTCTGGCAGCGAACCGTGGTAGACCACTTCACCATCCTCGGAGCTACCGCGGAAGACGGTGTACATATCTGTAGAAATGATCATGAACGCGGTAGCCGAACAGACAAAGAGCGTATCGACGTAGACCGCAAAGGACTGCACGAAGCCCTGCTTAGCTGGGTGGGAAACCTCAGCGGCTGCAGCGGACTGCGGACCGGTGCCTTGACCGGCCTCATTGGAGTAGATGCCGCGCTTTACACCCCACATGATGGCCGCGCCGAGCATGCCGGAGAAGCCGGCTTCCATATTGAAAGCAGATTTGAAGATAAGCCCGAAGACCTCTGGAATCTGCGAGAAGTTCATGCACATGACCACCACAGAAATCACAATGTAGATAACCGCCATAAAGGGCACGACGATGGTGGCGAAGTTCGCAATACGCTTCACGCCACCGATAATGATGATGGCCAAAATGCCCGCCAGGACAACGGCCGCCCAGGTAGAGTTCACGCCCCACGCGGTATCGGCCGCGGCAGCTACCGCGTTGGCCTGAATTGCGGGAAGGAAGTAGCTGGTTGCCAGGATCATGGCGACGGCAAAGACGATTCCGTAGACCACCATGAAGGGCGCAGCTTTAGTGTGCTTGTAGGCCTTCTCGATGTAGTACGCAGGCCCTCCGCGGTATTCGCCGGTGTCCTGGTCCTTTTCCTTGTAGATCTGGGCCAACGTACATTCGATGAACGAGGTGGACGAGCCCAAAAGCGCCACTGCCCACATCCAGAACACGGCACCAGGTCCACCGAAGGCAATGGCCGTGGACACGCCGGCGATATTACCCACACCCACGCGGCCAGATAGCGAGACCATCAAGGATTGGAAGGAAGAAACGCCGTCTGCGGATTTTTCTCCGTTCACGATCTGTTTGAGCATGTCCGGAATGCAGCGCACCTGCAAACCGCGTGTCACCACGGTGAAATAAATACCCGCGCCGAGGCATAAAAACACCAAGACAGGGGACCAAATTACGGTATTGAGGGCATCGAGGAAGTTTGCCATCTGGTCTCTCCTAAGTCTGTCGCACCTCCCGAATGAAGAGCGATACCCCAGAGTATGCCCTAACTCACACTACGATATGAGGCAAATCACCAATTATTTTTATGCAGAACAGAAACACACTCGCGGGAAAGCCGCCCTACCCAGTGGCAATCACCCCTCCAGAACAACCCCGCCCGTACCCCATCTAGGGGTAAAAGGAGGCGGGAGTAGAATGGGCCGCATGCCACATTCCGACATTGCCGCAAAGCACGACCGCCTCGTTTGGATCGATTTGGAAATGACCGGCCTGGACCCCGAGCGCCATGTCATCGTCGAGGTCGCCGCCGTCATCACCGATGGCAATCTCAACATCCTGGGAGAGGGCATCGATCTGGTCGTCCACGCCACCGAGGAGGAGCTGGCACAGATGGATTCCTTCGTCACCGAGATGCATGCCAATTCCGGGTTGGATAAAGAAATCCGCGAGTCCACCACCTCCATCGGCGAGGCCGAAGATGCCGTACTTGCGCTCATCAACGAGTACTGCGATCCGGAGCACCCCGCTCCCCTGGCCGGCAATTCCATCGCCACTGATCGCACCTTCATCCGCACCTATATGCCCCGGCTCGATAGTGCCCTGCACTACCGCATGATCGACGTGTCCACCATCAAGGAGCTTGCCCGCCGCTGGCACCCGCGCGCCTATTTCAACCAGCCCGATAAAGGCATGGTCCACCGCGCACTGCAGGACATCATCGAATCCATCCGCGAGCTAGACTTCTACCGCCGCAGCGTCTTCCGCACCGATGAGGGCCCTACCTCCCCCGAGGCGGAACAGATAAAGGCGGAAACCACCGCAGATTACCAGGCGTTTTTGTAATTTAGGCGGCGTGAGTTAACCTATACCTCGTTGCTTTAAAGCAGCGATGGTGGCTGTAGTTCAGCTGGTAGAGCACCAGGTTGTGATCCTGGGTGTCGCGGGTTCGAGTCCCGTCAGCCACCCCAAGTGCCCGAGCCTTGCGCTCGGGCTTTTTCAGTTTTCTACCTGCATGCTCGCCAGCAGCTCCTCCGAACGAGCCCGGCCGGCAATATCTGGCATATCTCCGGTGACCACAAACTCACTAACGCCTAGCCGCTTGCCGACGCCCCTTAGTTCCTCCCTCACTTCCTCCACCGTTCCCCAAACGTCATGGGCCAACGCCTCCTCTATGCGCCGGCGCTGCTGCCCCGTGAGGGCATCCATGTCCAGCTCGCCCGCCGGCCGCAAGGTCGCGAACTCGCCGGTCGATTGCGCTCGCACCTTCGCATAGGCTTCCGGCAACAAGAGATCACGGGCGGCCGCGGACGTCTCGGCAACGGCGATATTGAGCGAAGAGATAATAGGCGGGGCGTCGGCAAGCGCATGTTCGCGATACACTCGCGCAGCGGCCTCCTGCGTGGCTACAGGACCGCCCAGAATGACACCAAGTCCCAACTTTGCCGCCACCATTGCCGAGCGAAAGCCCGCCAAAACATAGAGCGGGGTGCCCCTATACTCAGGCCTGACCGTCACCGCCTCTTCGCCGCGCAGGTAGCGCAAGAGCGTGGCTAGCTCCGCCTTGAAGCGCTGCTTCACCTCGGCCGGTTCCCCCTGGCGCAGCGCCTTTCGCACCGGCGAGGTAAACCCGACGGAGGAGCCAATCCCTATATCAATGCGCCCGGGATACAGCGCCTCGAGGAGATTAATCTGCTCGGCCACCAGAAACGGCGGGTGATTGAGCAACATAATGCCGGCCGTGCCCACCCGAATGCGCTGCGTCTGTGCCGCAACGTGCGCCGCGAGCATCCCCGGCTGCCCCGCTGGTATTCCCGGCACACCGTGATGTTCGGCCACTAGAAAGCGCTGAAACCCTAACTTCTCTACGTGCCGGGCGTGTTCGGCCACCTGATCCAGTGGGCCGGCTGCCCCGCGGTCCAAAACAGAAAAGCGCATGGCCACCACTGTAGCCATGCGCTTGTGCCTTGCGCGGCCCCTAGCCGCTACTGATTAGCGTCCGTGTTACCTTTAGACCACTCGTCCCAGGACATATTCCAGTCACCGAGACCGTCCAACGCATTAAGCGTCTCGCCGTAGGTGTTGAATACCCGCACCACGTCGCCACGCTTCATCGTCTCCTGGAACCACTGCGCAGCCTCCGGCGTCACGTTGACGCAACCGTGGGACGTATTGGTATTGCCCTGCGCCCACACGGACCACGGAGCGGAGTGGACATAGATGCCGGAATAAGACATTTGCGTAGCCCAGTCCACGGTCGTGCGGTAGCCGCCCGCGTCATGGGCTAGGCCAAAGGTCTCCGAGTCCATGACTAGCTGCGGGTGCTCATCGCCGATAACGTAGCGGCCATTGGGCGTATCGTACTGATAATCGCGGCCAAGCGAGACCGGGATGGCACGCAAGAACTTCTTATTCTTAAAGACCTTCATCGTCTTGGTGGCGTTATCAATAATGGCCACCGTGCGGTCACCGATGGTGAAATTCGTCTTGGCGTTTTCACCGCCATAGATTCCCCCACCTAGGTCCTTGCCATACTGGTCCACCTTTACTTCAACCTTAGTGCCCGGCTCCCAGTAATCCTTCGGACGCCAGCGCACCTCCTGGTTATTGACCCAGTGGAAAGCGCCTTCCACCTTGGGGTTAGTGCTCACAGTAATGGTCTTTTCAGCCGCCTTCCGGTCCGTAATTGGCACACCGAAATTCACCCCAATAACCTGACCGACGCCGACTTCAGAATCCGGGATAGGGGAAAGCGAGACTTCGGCAACACCCGCTGCTTGCGGGGTGGAAAAACTGAGGCTCTTCTTGTTGCCATCTACATCGGAGGCCACGATGGAATAAGTGTGGTTATAGCCCAAGTCCTCCGCAGTAGACCACGTCTTGGCGTCTTTAGAGAGCTTTTCTTTAACTTCCACGCCCATTTCATTGGTCATGGTGACGCTCTTGAGCTTGCCCGTGGTCTCCACGGTGACTGGCTTGGACGGATCTACATCCGTCGCCCCGTCCTTTACGGAGGCTACAAGGCCGTCTTTCTTTTTGTCGGACTCTTTGCCGCCGTCCTTGTCTCCATCCGCATGTGCGGCGGCGGTGGATTCTTGGTCGGCAGCCTGATTCTCGGCTGAGGAATCAGAGGAGCAGGAGGCGGCGGCTAGGGAAATGCACGCAACGCCCACGGCCGCTACGAGACGGCGCGCGATAGGGAGGGAATTTTTCACTGAGTTGCCCTTAGACACGTAATTGCTGCTTTCAAAGACCAACATAGATTAGCGTCTCCCTCCGCCAATTACCAGAAGCCACTTCAGGCATTAACCAATTTGTTATACACCCTTCAAAAACCGCTTTGACCAGGCGATTTTACACTTTTAAAGAATGGCTGCTAGAGTATCTACTCGTTGCACAGAGAGCCACACGGCAGGAAGTCAACAATGCGCCATTAGCTCAATTGGCAGAGCAACTGACTCTTAATCAGTGGGTTCGGGGTTCGATTCCCTGATGGCGCACAATACGAATCTCGAGGCGTTGTTCTTAGAACGGCACCTCGAGATTTTTCTTTTTATGAGCCAGTCCTTGTCACCGCGCCGCACATGACTTATGTGCTCACGGCGCCAAGAAACCAGATGCCTGATGGCTCACCACTAAAACTAATAAAAATAGGCCGGGCGATTACCCGGCCTTGTGCTATCTCACCCGCAACGGGGCAATGAGTGGAGCGCCGCCATGCTGGACGACGTCCGCCTCTACCCCATACACGCCTTCCACGAGCTCCCCCGTGAGAACGTCCGCAGGGCTACCTTGAGCACGAATATGACCCTTTTTAAGCACCACCAGCTGGTCACACATGCGCGCGGCCAGGTTGATGTCATGGATGGCCACAAGTCCCAGGCTGCCATCGCGCTGCGCTTTGGCACGGACCTCATCCAAGACAAAGATCTGGTGATGGAGGTCGAGGGCGGACGTGGGTTCGTCGAGAAGCATGAGGCCTGGATTGCCCACCAGCATCTGTGCCACCGCCACAAGCTGACGCTGGCCACCAGAGAGCTCATTGAGGTAGCGCGAAGCAATCGCGTCCAGCCCCAAGGAGTGCAGCACCTCACCCGTGCGTGTAATCGGGTCTTCGCAGGCCTCTCGGCGCGCGGAAATCAGCACGGCTTCAAAGGCCCGCAGCGCGGCCGTGCTCGTAAGGTCCTGTGGCACGTAGCCGATAAGCTGGCGGCGTCGCTTGCCGCGCGGGGCCGTGCCATCGACGCGGAAATCCACGTCTCCGTCGCAACCGCGGTGCACGCCGGCCAGGGACTTAATGAGCGTGGTCTTGCCGGAGGCATTCGGCCCCAACAATCCCACCAGCTGCCCGCCGTGGAGTTTTTCCACATCCACAGACTCCAGCACGCGGTGCTTGCCATAGGCCGCACTCAGCCCGGAAATAGTCAGTTCTACGTCCACAGGGCCCTCCTTCGGGTCATAACGATGGCAATGAAGAATGGCACGCCCAGAAGCGAAGTAACAATGCCAATAGGAATAGCCAGGCCCGGCTTAATCATCAGACTCACCGCATGCGCGGCACACATCACGGCCGCGCCCGCCGCCATGGAGGCCGGCAAGAAGTAGCGCTGGTCCTCGCCCACCAGCATGCGGGCGATGTGCGGGCCCACCAAGCCAATGAAGCCGATGATGCCTGCGAAGGCCACGGTGGTCGCCGCAACGAGCGAAACTACGATGAGCACTACAACGCGCAGACGGGAGGTATTGATTCCCATGGCGGTAGCGCGGGCGTCGCCAAGCCGCAAGGCAGTAAGGCGCCAGCCCAGCGCCCATAGGATGGGCAGGGCGATAATCAGCACGGCGGCCAGTACGCCGTTGGCCGCCCAATTGGCGCGGGTAAGTGAGCCCATGGACCAAAAGACGATCTGTTGCAGCGCTTCGGCCGAGGACTGGTACTGGATGAGCGCCAGCATGGCTTGGAAGAAGAACACCAAGCCGATGCCCAACAGCACCATGGTCTCCGCCTTCGCGCCGCGGATAACGGCCGCGATAACAATAATGGCCGTAGCCACCGCGGCAGCAAGCCACGCCATCAGCGCCAGGTTGAACTGCGGCTGCGCAATCAGCTGCCACTTGAGCACGATGGAGGTGGCGCCGCCAAACGCAGCGGCCGCAGAAATGCCGAGGGTAAAAGGCTCAGCCAGCGGGTTATTGAGGATGGTCTGCATCTCCGCGCCAGCCAAAGACAGGGCCGTGCCGATGAGCACGGCCATCACGGCCATGGGCAGGCGCAGCTGCCACAGCACCGTGCGCGTCTGGTCATCCAGCCCCGCGGGATTCACGATGCCCTTCATGACCTCGGCCGGGCTGATATCAATCGCGCCCACAAAGTTGCTGATAATAAAGGCCACGGCCGCAATCAGCGTCAGGCCCGCAACGATGCCGATGCGTTGCCAGGTTAACTTCTTATGTTGCCGCGCGAGGGCGGCTACCTCTGCGCCCTGCATTAGTTGGTGCTAAAGAAGGTTCCCTCGCCGGAGACCGGCGAGTACTTTTCTTGCGCATCCATCCACTGCTTGGCGACGTCCATATCGGCATACGCCTCCGGGTCGATCCACTCCGCCACCTGCAGCAGTGCCAGGTAGTTAAACGGCGAATCATAGAACTGGTGCCACATGCTGTGCAGGTGGTGCTCCTTAACCGCACGCAGCTTATCGAAGCCAGCCTGCTTCTCCGGCAGCTTCGCGATGCTGCCCTTGGCTTCCTTTTCATCAATGCCGTAGCCCACTGCAGCGTATCCGACAGGGTGGCCTTCATCGTCCTTCATCTCGGACCAATCGCCACCGGTGGCGATGATCATATCCGGGTCAGATTCCAGGACCTTTTCCGGGGTGATTGTGCCGGACTCGCCCGGAATGACTTTATCGCCGATATTCTCGCCGCCGGCCGCGTTGACCAGCTGGGAGATATTGGAATCGTTCCACGAACCGCAGCAATCGGAGACACCCGCTGCTCTCCAAACGAAGGTCTTTGGTTTATCTTTTACCTTCTCTGCGCGGTCTTCAACCAGATCCACCGTCTCTTGCCAGTCCGCGTTGAATTCCTCAGCGCGCTCCTCTTGGCCGAAGATCTCGCCGAAGATGTCCATGGTCTTAGGCGTATTCTCCAGCGGGTCGCGGCGGAAGTCGGTCACCGCGTACTTCAGGCCGGCCTGCTCCATCTTGTCGGTCAGTCCCGCTTCACGGGAAGCATCGTATTGATCCAGCGAGAGCACAATGAGGTCCGGGTCTAGGCTCACGAGTTTTTCCACGGTCACATCGCCCTTGGCAAAGCCGCCAATCTCTGGAACCTCGTTTACGGACGGCAGTTCCTTTTCCAGCGCCTTGTAGTAATCCGGCACGTTCTGCTTGAGATCTGTACCGATGCCAACGACCTTGTCCAGTGGATTATCGGGGTCGAGTACACCGGTGGCAAAAATCGATCGACCCTCCCCCAAAATCACGCGATCGGGAGCCTTATCCAGTTCCACGTCACGGCCGGTGATATCAGTAAAAGAGAAGGCAGCATCGTCGTTTGCTCCGCCGGTTACTTCCTCGGCCGCACCGCAGCCGACCAGCGCCATTGCCGACGCCGCCACAACCGCCATCACCTTAAGGGGAGTATGAGCCATTTTTAGTCCTTGGTCGTTGGATGCCCTCGCAGCAGCCGCGATGGGCCTTACATAGGACATCCTAACCCGACTAAGTAAGGTAACCCAAACCTAAACGGGTTCGCCGTTGATCGTGTAGTCTTCCGGCTCTCCCTTGGGCACCTCAGTTCCGTCCGCCATGGTGCGGTTTTCCAACTCTCCATCCGGATCCACAATCGCAATATCGAAGCCGGACTCGCGAATTCGGCGCAGCCCCTCTTTCAGCATGCGCCGGCCCATGCGGTTCGTACCGGTGATATGCGATAGCTCGAGCACCACCGTGCCTTCGCCAAAATCCGACTCCATCAGCTCGTACAAGATGGTCTCGGCCGCGTTGAAGTTAATCAGGCCCTGCAGATAGATGACGGTCAGCTCGGCATCCTGCTCCACCTTGCGCACTGGGTTCACGCCATAGCGCTCATCCGTAGACATTAGGTGCAGGCCCATATCCTTCGACAACAACTTAAACGCATCCACCCCGCGCACCGAGTTGCCCTCCTTGTTCAGCCGCGGCGAGAACGTCGCCACACCCAGCTGGCCAGGCAGAGTACCCAAGAGGCCACCTGAAACACCCGACTTCGCCGGGATTCCCACCTCGGCCATCCACCGGCCGGCGCCGTCGTACATGCCGGCCGAGCTCATCACCGACAGCGTCAATCGGCACACGTCCGCATCCAAAATCTTGTCTCCCGTTACCGGCTGCACCCCACCATTGGCCAAGGTTGCCGACATCACTGCCAAGTCCCGCACCGTCACCACAATCGAGCACTGCTCGATATACGTCGAGACCGCATCGTGCGCTTCGTCCTGGATGATGTCGTAATTGCGCAGCATGTGCGCTAGCGAAAGGTTGCGTTCGCTGACATCGAGCTCGGAGGAGCGCATGGCGTCGTCGATAAGCAAGTCGCGGCCTGCCAACCGGGAGAAATAGGTGCGCAGTCGCTCCACGCGCGCGGCCGGCTCCGAATCCACGCCATTAATCAACTGCGTGACCGCAATCGCGCCCGCATTGATCATGGGGTTGACCGGCCGGTGGTCATCACGGTTGAGCGAAAGCTCATTGAAAGCCTCCCCCGAAGGCTCCATGCCCACTATCTCACGCACCGCGGAAAGGCCGAGCTCCTGCAGCGCCAGTGCGTAAACAAACGGTTTAGACAGGGATTGCAGGGTAAATTCCACCTCATCATCGCCCGCAGAATATACGTGGCCGGTGGTGGTGCACATCGCGGCGCCGAGGTACTCGGGCTCCGCCTTAGCCAACTCCGGAATATAATCCGCCACGGTGCCGTCGCGATTATCGCGCACTTTATTGAGGATTTCCTGCAAATAAAAAGGGATTGGTGTCTTCATCCCAACCCAGCCTACGAAAAAAGTCCCCGCGGTGTGCGGGGACTTCCTTAATTAGTAATTAGTGGCGCTCGGACAGCAGGCGCTGCAGCTCCTTCAAGTCGCTCTTGCGGCGGCGAGAGCGGAAGACTGAGAAAGCAATTAGTCCAACCACAGCGGCGCCGACGCCGCCAAGGGCCATCTGCACGTTGCGGTCCTGCAGCTTATCGGTAGCCGCGGTCTTGGCCTCGTTGGCAAAGTTCTGCGGCTTGCTGCGCTGCGCAAGCTCGTCCAGGGTGCCGGCCAGCTGGCGGCGAGTGCGCTCGATATCGCGTTGAATGTCTTCAATATTGCGTGCCACGAAGTTCTCCTCTTAACTTAGGTTCGCTCTTAACGGGCTCATTCTACCCCGCCGGTGCAAAAGCGTGCAGCCCGGCCGGTAAGTATGGTGGGAACCATGACTGAAAACCGATTGAACGTTGGAGATACCGCCCCTGCCTTTGCGCTTGCCGACGACGCCGGAAACACCGTTTCCCTCGCCGATTACGCAGGCCAACGCGTACTCGTCTATTTCTACCCCCGCGCCAATACCCCGGGCTGCACCAAGGAGGCCTGCGATTTCCGTGATTCCTTGGAGCAGCTCAATGATCTCAATATTGCCGTCGTAGGCATCTCGCCCGATAAGCCAGAGGCGCTGGCAAAATTCCGCGCGGACCATGAGCTGAACTTCCCGCTCCTGTCGGATCCGGATAAGTCCGTCATGACCGCCTACGGCGCGTTTGGGGAAAAGAAGAATTACGGCAAGGTTGTCCAGGGCGTTATCCGCTCCACCTTCTTGGTCGAGCCGGACGGCACCATCGGCCAGACGCACTACAATGTCAAGGCCACCGGCCACGTCGCCCGCGTGATGAAGGGCCTAAACTAGCGCGGCGTCGTCCAGCGCAGTGACGAACGCATTGACCGGGCCGGTCTCCTTATCCACAGCCTGGCCGTACGGTGCAATTGCGCAACTGCGCGCGATCCGGGGGCCTTTCTAGCACGGTGGTAGCGATCTAAAGCGCGCTCGTTTCGCGCCTTTGTGCCACTTCCGCCCACCGCAGGCAGTTGACACTTAAACAAGCTATCCACAGCTGCGGCCGTCTACGACTCGGTTCTACTGCCGGTCCTGTTTAGAGTTGCGGCCATGAGCGCACTGAAGGCTTATGCCTCCCACATAGCCTCGGCGATGGATATCCTCGCCGAGGCCCGCG
Source organism: Corynebacterium nasorum (assembly GCF_022347325.1). Lineage (NCBI taxonomy): Bacteria > Bacillati > Actinomycetota > Actinomycetes > Mycobacteriales > Corynebacteriaceae > Corynebacterium > Corynebacterium nasorum. The sequence goes on along the minus strand of NZ_JAKRDU010000003.1, from coordinate 51,760 downwards.
GCCTGTCTGAGCGCGCCCTCATCGAGCTGGGTCTACCAGATGTAGAAGCTCGCAACCTCCGCGCGCTTGCCGCAGTTTATTACGGCCCAACCCGCTTCAGCCGGAAGCAACGCCACGCCACCACGGCCGCTCGCCACCATGACCTCATAACGCTCAAGCTGATTGAAAAATATGTCTCCCGCGTGCGCACACAGCGCGATGCGTGGAACTTGCGGGTAGAGCTGTGCCGCCTGCGAGGCCCCGCCTCTGAAATCGCCCGCCGCGCCAAGCAACGCCTGCGCGACCTCCGCCCGCGCCGCACGCCGCCCCGCGAAGGGGTCCAGCTCCTTCGCCGCCCGAATGGCCCCTGGACCATGCGGATTACCGCCCCCTCGGCCTTCCTCGCGGAGTTTGACGCCGCGCTCGACCCCGCGCGCCCACTCGATTCCCTGCGCGATCTCCTTCGCGGCACGGGTGCGCCTTCGGCGCGCACCACAACCAACGTCATCATCCCGCTCAACGCGCTGGACCGCATCTTGGACGGCGACGGTGAAGAAGTCACCCTGCGGCTGACTAATGGCGCCACGATTACCGGCGCCGAGTTGGTCGAGCGCACCTTCACCGAGCACGGACTAGCCACCCTTATCCATCCCGTTAAAGGCCCCGTCAACCTGTATCGCACCTCGCGCTACGCCACCGAGAAACAGCGGCAGATGGCCGCGGCCGAAAACCCTACCTGCCCGTGGCCGCCGTGCAACCACCCTGCGGACAAGGCCCAGATCCATCACCTGAAGGCTTGGAAGCACGGAGGACTGACCAATATGGACAACCTCACGGTGTGCTGCCCGTATCACAACGGGGTCAACCAAGATGATCCGAATGCCCCGCCGCTGCGTGGGCGCCTTGCCCGAGTCAATGGCAAGGTTCGTTGGGTCCGCTAGCGCTGCCTCTGCGAGGTAGCGCTACTCGGCGTGCTCGACAAAGTCCGCGTAGACTTCCGCGGCTACCCGAGCGAATTCGGCCGGTGCCATGCGCGCCATGCCCTCCGGCAGGCTGCCCCAAAACGTACAGCCTGTCACCTCCGGCATCTCCTCCAGGTTCAGGCGCGTAGCCAAGTCCGGATCGGCCGGCAGCGAGCCGCCAACTAGCCCGAGCACCTCAATTCCACGGCGTTGTGCCTCGCGCACGGTCAGCTCGGCCGCGTTGAGGCTTCCTAGGTTAAGGGAGGTGACGATGAGGAGCTTATCGGCGACGTCGGCAAGCGTATAGGCGTCCGTTAAACGCACGAGGAGCCCGCCGGCGCCTTCCACGAGCACCACACGGCCGGGTGCGTCAAGGGCGGCAATCCATTCTTTAAGTTCCTGCAGGCTGGGTTGGCCCATGCCGGCCCGGCGCGCAGAAAGATTCGGCGCCAGCGGCTCCGGAAAGCGCACCATCTCTGCTATCTCCACCCCCGCAAGCTTGCCGACAGTCGCCGCATCCCCCTTGCCTTCCGGCTCTCCCGTCTGCAGTGGCTTAGCGTAGACCACCTCGCGGCCGCGCTGCTTGAACGCGCTGGCGAGCGCGGCCGTGGCCACAGTCTTACCGACGTCAGTATTCGTCCCCGTCACGTAAATTATCACTGTCGTCCTCCTGCCACCGCAGCGCGCACGCCGCGGCACATTTGCGCTATTTCATCTGCGGTGCTGATAAACGGCGGCATGATATAAATCAACCGGCCGAACGGACGTAACCACACACCTTGGGCTACGGCTGCGGCCGTCGCTGCGGACATATTTACATCGCATTCCATTTCCACCACACCTATGGCGCCAAGTACGCGCACGTCGGCTACCCCAGGTTCCTCGGACAGGCCCTCAAACCCTCGTTGCAGCTGCTTTTCGATGCCGGCTACCTGCTCACGCCAATTGCCCTCCAAAATGAGCGCAGTTGCCTCGGCCGAAACGGCACAAGCGAGTGGATTAGCCATAAATGTTGGTCCGTGCATTAGCGCGCGCGGACGCATCCCCACGGCCACCTTCGCGGTGGCGAGCGTGGCAGCCATGGTCATAAAACCGCCGGTCATCGCCTTGCCAACGCACATGATATCTGGCACAACGCCAGCGGCTTGGGTGGCAAAAAGTTCGCCGGTTCGCCCGAACCCGGTGGCGATTTCGTCCGCGATCAGCACGATACCGTGGCGGTCGCAGATTTCTCGGGCCCCGCGGACCAGCTCGTGGTCGTGAAAGCGCATGCCACCCGCACCTTGGACTACAGGTTCAATAATTAGCCCCGCAACTTCTTCCGTGATGCACGCTTCCAGCTCGCGCAGATAGTTCGCGCGCTCGGCCGGGCTAGCCCCGCGAGTGGGCGGCGCCGGGGCGAAAATCTGCTGAGCTAAGGTACCGGTCCACATCGAGTGCATGCCGCCTTCGGGATCGCACACACTCATCGCCGCGAAGGTATCGCCGTGATACCCCGATCGCCATGTCAGCATCTTGGTGCGCTCTGGGTGCCCTGCGCCACGGGCATACTGCAGTGCCATTTTGATGGCTACTTCTACCGATACAGATCCGGAATCGGAATAAAAGACCTGCTCAAAATCACCACGCGTTAATTCCATGAGGTTACGAGTAAGCCGCGCAGCCGGTTCGTGGGTGAGTCCGCCGAACATGACGTGGCTCACCCTCTCGATTTGTTCGTTCGCTGCCGCCTTGAGCCGTGGGTGACTGTGGCCGTGGGCGGCGGCCCACCAGGAAGACATGGCGTCGATAAGCGTGGTGCCATCCGCGAGTGTTAAATAAACGCCGGCGGCCGAGTCCACCACAAGCGTGGGCTCGCCTGGCTCGGCGTAGGGATGCCAAATGTGGCGTGCGTCGAGAGCGGCAATGTCCTCCGCTGAAATATCCATGATTTTAGGTTTATCACAGACTTTCGGCCGTTATAGTGCTTTTATGACAATTATTAAACATCGTTCAATTCGGCGTTTACCGGTGGCTTTGCCAGCAATCGCCGGAATTGAAATGTGGGAGCGCTTTAGCTTCTACGGCATGCAGGCCATCCTCGCCTACTATCTCTATTCCACCTCCGGCGGACTCGGCATGGACCAGGCGCAGGCCACGGCGCTCGTCGGTGCCTACGGCAGTCTGCTCTACCTGTGCACGTTCGTTGGCGGGTGGGTCAGCGACCGGCTCCTAGGTGCCGAACGCACGTTGCTTACCGGCGCGAGTCTGCTCATGTGCGGGCACCTTTCGCTGTCCTTGGTGCCTGGTATGGCGGGCCTCGTGGCCGGACTGTTGCCGCTTGCGCTGGGTTCAGGGCTGCTTAAAACGGCGGCAATTACCATTCTGGGCGCGGCTTTTCCTCCCACAGCCGGCGCACGGGATGGGGCTTTTCAAATCTTTTACCTGGGGATAAATATCGGCGCTTTACTCGGACCGATGCTCACGGGCTGGCTGGCACAAAAGCACGGCTACCATGCCGGTTTCCTCGCAGCCGCAGGCCTCATGTGCTGCGGGTGTGTCTTCTACGGGTTATTGCGCCAGCGGGTAGTCACGGAGTTCGATACCCGGCCTCCCAACCCTACTGCCGCGCCAGGCAAGGCCGCGGCGGTAGCTGTGGTGGCTGTAGTGGGCAGCGTCGCGGTCGCGGTGACGGTCCCACCAGACAAGCTCGCCATGCTTTTGCTCTTTGCGACGATCGCGGCCGCCCTCGCTCTCTTCGCCAGCATGCTGCGATCCCCGCGGGTCAGCGTGCCGGAGCGGAAGCAGGTTCTGGCGTATATCCCGCTCTTTTTCTGCTCGACGGCCTACTGGACTCTCCAGCCGCAGATTTACGGGGTGCTAGCCGTGTACTCGGATCAACGTGTAGACCGCATGGTCGGCGGGTTTGAGATTCCGGCGGCATGGACGCAATCGCTCAATCCACTGTTCATCCTGGCATTGTCCCTACCGCTGGCGGCGAGCATGTCTCGGTGGGCATGCTCGCGGCGTGTGCTGATGGCCGTAGGCATCATGGTGGCAGGTTCCGGAATGTTTGTGCTGTTGCCATTCGTCGGGGGCGGAGAAAATTCAACGCCATTTGTGGTGTTGGCCGTGACCATCTTGTTGATGTCGCTCGGCGAGCTATTTATCGGGCCGGTGGGTATGGCGGCATCGGCCGCGCACGCGCCGCGAGCGTACGCGACGCGCTTTTCCGCGCTGTATTTCCTCACCATGGCCATTGGAACCTCGCTAGCGGGAACGCTGTCGACGCTGTATGACCCTTCCTCGGCGGGTGCGGAGCGGACCTACTTACTTGTTGTCGGAATTGTCCCCGTCGCGCTGGGACTCATGCTCTTGGTCGGCAGAAAGGGCGTCGTGAACGAGGCTTCGGGCAGCGTTTAAGGCATCGACTTGTGAGGCAGCCTTGGTCTCGGCGGGGAAAATCTGACACTCGTGGTCGGGTACAACTTCTGCGCGGCGGGTAATACCGCGCTGGGCGGTATAGGCGTCAAAGAGGTTATCGATGCTCAGGGCTAGTCCTCGTTTTTGAGTTGGTCGCGCAGCTGCTGGAAGTACTCGCGGGCAGCCTGGGGCTGCGCGGTGGAGTGCTGGCCCTGCTGCGCCTGTTGCTCACCGCGATTTTGCTCGGAGCGCTCCTGCTCAGCACGCTGGGAGGCAGCGATGGCTTCGCGCTTGGCACGCTCTGCCTGACGCTTGGACTCGCGCTCGATTTCCTCGGCGCGGGATGGCTTGTGCGGCTGCGGGCGGCGGTGCTGAGGCGCCCCCTCGGCGGAGTCGAGGGCGCGGTTGGCCATGAGCACGTCGCGCATGCCGCTGAAGAGGTCACCCATGCCCTGCGGGTTGGAGGGCATGTACAGCACAGAGGCCTGGCCGTTGTGGGAGACATCGACCATCGCGTCAAGGTATTGAGAGACCAGCATGAGCGCCTCGGGGGATTCTTCCACGCCGGCGTCGCGAAGCATTTCGTATTGCTGGGCAATGCCCTCGACGATTTCCTTGCGCTGGTCCGCAACGCCGCGTCCCTGCAGCTTCTTTGCTTCGGCGGCACCCTCGGCCTCTTTGACCACGCGGATCTTCTCGGCCTCTGCTTGGGCGACGGCCGCTTCGCGCTCACGCTGCGCCGCGTTAATGGAGTTCATGGACTCGCGCACGCGGGAATCGGGGCGGATATCGGTAACCAGGGTGTTGACAAAGTTCCAGCCGTACTCGGCCATATTATCGCGCAGGGAAGCCGCAACATTGCGAGCAATGGTGTCCTTGGAGGAGAAGGAATCATCCAAGTCCATATTCGCCACGGAGGAACGAACATTATCCTGCACGTAGGCCACAATCTGCTGTTCGTGGTTGGAGAGCATGTAATATGCCTCGCGCTCTCGGCCTTCAACTACCTCGTATTGCACGGCCACAGGGATCTGGACGAAGACATTGTCCTTGGTCTTGGTCTCCACCATCACATCCAGCTGGCGCACCTGCAGCGAAATTTTATCGCGTACGCGGTCTACCCACGGCATCTTGAAGTGCAGGCCAGCATGCGCCACCTTTTGGAATTTACCCAAGCGCTCCAAGATGGCAGCTTCGCGAGTGCGAACGATGAAATAGCCATCAAAGAGGGTTCCCAAGATAAGCAACAGGATGAGGACTATAACTATGGTGGCGATCAAAATATCTCCCTAAATGTCGTGACAATCACCAATATTTTCGCATAGCAAATAGCGAAACGCTAGTGATCGTCGATAAGCGCAAAAAGCCTGCCCAGGATGGTCGCACCGTCTTCGCGAATGCCGTTGTGCTGGAACTCGTTGCTAATCCACGGCCGCAGGTCCCCCAGGTGGGCGGCGGTAGCCAAGGATTCTTCGAGCGGAACGAAAATATCATCGACATACATGGCCGCGGCCGTGGTCGGCACCTCACCGAGCGCATAGGGCGGGGAGAATTCGTGGCGGGCGAGGCCATGGGCGGCGTCGGCAAACGCGTGCAAGGCCGGGTCCTCGTCGAACTGCCAGGGGAAGATGTGCTCGCCGGTCAACCACGTGCCAGACTCCGCAAACTCCGGGAATTCCTCGCGCACGCGGTGCGCCGCCCAATTAGTAGCGGCCTGGCCCCCGGCGCCACCATAGATGGATTCATGGATGGCGGCATAGAGTGGGCCGTCTGCAAAGCTCACGCGCTGGCCGACGTCCACCAAGAAATCGCCGCGCAGCCGCTTCTCCCCTGCCACGGTGCGGAAAGGCTCTTCCAGCAGATAAGCCAGCGAATCAAAACCGGTGCCGCGGCCGAGCTCAATACCGATGGTGCGAAACCGCAGCGAGGACAGACGCTCTCCGGTGGGAAGGCGCTCATCCGAATTGTCCAAGTGGGAGATGATCTCCTCAATGCTGTCCTGGGCCCACGGGAATTCGCGGTAGAAACGCTGCTGGCGGGCCTTGAGCTTGCTAAAAGTGGCGCGGTAGAGATCGTCTGCCCCCTTCAGCGTGGGGATGCCGCCGGTGAAAAATGCATGCTCAATGTGCTCGGGCGCCTGGGATAGGTAGGCGGTAATGCAGAAGCCACCGAAAGATTGGCCAAAAAGTGACCACTTCTCCAGGCCGAGGTGCTCGCGCAAACGCTCGGCGTCGCGGACGATATTATCTTGGCGCAGCAACGCCAAGTGCGCTGCGGTGCGCTCCGCGGCCGGGCTCAATGCATCGATGCGGTGCGATCGGCCGGTGCCGCGCTGGTCCATGAGGATCACGCGGTACCGCTCCAGTGCCTTGCCAATAAGCCCCGTGGGTGTCAGCGGCCGGGGTGCTGGGAAACCAGGCCCGCCCTGGAGGTAAAGCAACGCGGGCAGGCCCTCTCCGCCGGGCGGGATGATTTCGCGGGCATAAAGCCCAAAAGTCCCGTGGGGATTGGAATAATCCCACGGGACTTCTAGGTGGTGCTCTTTAATTGTGTGGCCAAAGCGGCGGTAGTCGGTCATGCCCTCCCAGGCTAGTAGACTTCCAAGCCCTTCGAGCGGAAGACGTCGCGGATTTTCTCCACGTCCTCCGGCTTTGGCGGCTTCGTGTCTGCCAACTGGTAGGTCATATCTAGGCCTTCCCACTTGTCCTTGCCCATATTGTGGAAGGGCAAGACCTCGACGCGTTCGACGTTAGATTTCCATCGAGCCACGATATTGGCCACATTTTCCACGTTCTCTGGCGAGTCCGTGAGGTCAGGCACCACTACGAAGCGGATCCATACCGGCTTACCTATCTTGTTCAACCTGTCGCCGAAATCCAGTGTTGGCTGGAGCTGGCGTTGGGTGACCTTGCGGTAAGTTTCCTCGTCGCCCGACTTGACGTCGAGAAGCACGAGGTCGATATTGTCTAGGTCCTCGTCGCGCAAGCGCGCGCCCAAGTACCCAGCCGTATCGATGGTGGTGTGAATACCCGCATCGTGGACTTCCTTAAGCACGCGGCGCGTGAAGGAAATCTGGAAGAGGGGTTCGCCACCGGAGATGGTCAGACCGCCACCGGAAGCTTGGAAGATGGGCTTATAACGCTTGATGCGCTTGACCACATCCTCGACCCGCTCCAGTGTGCCGGTCTTCATCTCCCAGGTGTCTGGATTATGGCAGTACTGGCAGCGCAGTGGGCATCCGGACATGAACATCGTCATGCGGGTTCCCGGGCCATCGACGGCGGTCACGAGCTCCCAAGAGTGCACGAGGGCGATATCGCCGGTACGGCGCGCCTCCATGAGCTCCGGGCGGGTAATGTCATCGAGTTGTGCATTATCTCCCAGGCCCGCAGCTACGCCGCGGACACGCTCTCCTTCTTCCGGAGAGAGGGTGACAACACCAGTAACGCCATCAGCCATGATTAAGAACCCTGGTGGAAGGTGCGGGAGATAACGTCGAGCTGCTGCTCCTTGGTCAGCTTGACAAAGTTAACAGCGTAGCCAGAGACGCGAACGGTGAGGTTCGGGTACTTCTCTGGGTGCTCAACGGCGTCCTCGAGGGTGGACTTGTCCAGCACGTTGATGTTGGCGTGGTACAGACCAGAGTTCATCTGGTGTGCATCGCGGTTTGCCTTCATTGCTGACATGCGGTCTTCGAAAGTTGGGGTTGCCATGATTTTCTCCTTTTCGAGATGGTTGAGGGTTGAGTGGTTTTTACTTCTCCATGATGAAGCCGGCATCCAGAACGCCCACCAAGTTATTGATGCGCTCTTCTGGGGTGCGGCCCAATCCGGAAGGAGTAATGGTGTTGGTCAGCGAGATGCCGTCCAAGGCGTCCTTGTAATCCAGCTTGCCAACGGACAGCATGGAAGCAACCATGCCGTGGCTGTCGGCACCGTTTTCAGGGTTTGCGCCTGGGGAGAACGGCGTGCCGGCCTTGTGGCCCGACGGGAAGGCGCCTGTTGCCTTGCCGTAGACCACGTTCGAGGTAATGGTCAGCACGGACTGGGTTGGGATGGCGTTGCGGTACATCGGGATGGCCTTAATCTTTTCCATCACGGTGTGGACGATGGTTGCGGCGATGTCATCGGCGCGGTCATCATCGTTGCCATAGAACGGGAACTCGCCCTCGGTGACGTAGTCCGTAATCAGGCCGGTCTCGTCACGGACCGGGGTGACCTTGGCGTACTTGATAGCAGCCAGGGAGTCGGCGACGATGGACAGGCCGGCGATGCCGCAGCCCATGGAGCGTACGATATTGGAATCGTGCAGCGCCATCTCGACTGCCTCGTAGGCGTACTTGTCGTGAGAGTAGTGGATGATGTTGAGGGCCTCAACATAGGTGCCAACAACCCAGTCCAGCATCTCTTCGTACTTCTGCCAAACTTCATCGAAGTCCAGCGGGCCATCGCCCTTGATGGGCTCGTAGCCTTCTACGACCTGCTTGCCGGTTACCTCATCGCGGCCACCGTTGATGGCGTAAAGCAGAGCCTTAGCGGCGTTCACACGAGCGCCGAAGAACTGCATCTGCTTGCCCACTTCCATCGGGGAAACACAGCAGGCAATTGCGGCGTCGTCGCCCCACTGCTCACGAATCTGGCGGTCAGACTCGTACTGGATGGAGGAGGTCTCAATCGAGATGTGGGCACAGAATTCCTTGTAGCCCTCTGGCAGCTTTGGATCCCAGAAAATGGTGATATTTGGCTCTGGTGAGGGGCCAAGGTTTACCAGGGTCTGCAGCAGACGGAAGGAGGTCTTGGTGACCATGTGGCGGCCGTCGTTGCCGAAGCCAGCATCAGACCAGGTTGCCCAGTACGGGTCGCCGGAGAAGATCTGGTCATAGTCGATGGTGCGCAGGAAGCGGACGATGCGCAGCTTGAGAACCAGGGAGTCGATGATTTCCTGGGCGTCTTCCTCGGTGATGATGCCAGCGGCGAGGTCGCGCTCGAAGTAGCAATCGAAGAAGGCGGACAGGCGGCCAATGGACATTGCGGCGCCATCCTGGGACTTAATGGATGCCAGGTAGCCGAAGTAGGTCCACTGTACTGCCTCGTGAGCGGTCTTAGCCGGCTTGGAGATGTCGAAGCCGTAGGACTCAGCCATCTTCTTGAGCTTCTTCAGGGCCTTGATCTGCTCGGAGTGCTCCTCGCGGAAGCGTGCCCAGTGCTCAGAGAAGCCAGCGTCTGCGACAGAATCGCGGGAAGCCTGCTTTTCCTCGATCAGGTAGTCCACACCGTAGAGAGCCACGCGGCGGTAGTCACCGATGATGCGGCCACGGCCATAAGCATCCGGCAGGCCGGTGATGATGTGTGATGAACGAGCAGCACGGATGCGCGGGGTGTAGATATCGAAGACCGCATCGTTGTGGGTCTTGCGGTAACGGGTGAAGATCTTCTCCACCTCAGGGTCGACTTCCTTGCCTGCTTCGCCGATGGCCTGCTTGACCATGCGCCAGCCACCGAACGGCATCATGGCGCGCTTCAGCGGGGTATCGGTCTGCAGACCGACGATGACGTCGTCGTCCTCTGAGATGTAGCCGGCCGGGAAAGCGTCAATGTCGGTCGGGGTGTGGGTGTCAACATCGTAGACGCGCTTTTCGCGCTCGACGGACAGGTAGTTCTTCTCCAGGGTCTCCCAGACGCGCTTGGTCTTTTCGGTCGGGCCCGCCAGGAAGCTGGAATCGCCGTCGTACGGCGTGTAGTTACGCTGAATGAAGTCGCGGACGTTGATGCCCTCGGTCCATGGACCGGACTCAAATCCCTTCCACGCTTCAAACTGTTGAGGCTGCGTTGCGGTAGTCATAATTCCCTTCTTTCGGGCGAATTTCTATCAGGGGTAAATGCCGCTTTTTCGAGCCACAGCACCAAGCCCCTCTGGCCTCAATTGTTGACTACATCAGCGGTAATAACAAGTTCAGCAGACGTTGGAAAGGCTAAAAATAAACCGGTCGTGTTGTTTCGCTGGTTAGTGATTTCATGCAGAACGCACGTACGTCTTAGATCGGGGGTGAACTAGCCCCGAACGTGTTCCTCATCACCCCGATTTTTTGGCCGCTACCTGCACGAACCTCTACTGTTAAACCCGTTCAGCTTCGCTTCCGCACAAAGGAGGACTTCGTGGCTTCCCAGCCCAAGCATCCAGTAGATACCGTCCCACCCGCCCCCAAATTAGCTGCCTTAGGCGTGCAGCACGTACTGGCCTTTTATGCCGGGGCGGTTATCGTTCCGCTGCTCATCGCCGGCTCGCTTAACCTGGATGCGGAAACCACCATCCACCTCATCAATGCGGACCTTTTGACCTGTGGCATAGCAACGATCATTCAGTCCATGGGCGTCGGCAAGCGCATTGGCGTGCGCCTGCCCATCGTGCAGGGCGTAACCACAACGGCCGTCTCCCCGATTATTGCCATTGGCCTGGGCGCAACCGACGGCGAAGGCGGGGTGGCCTCGCTGCCGACCATTTATGGCGCCATCATCGTCGCCGGCCTGTTTACTTTCTTCGCGGCGCCGGTCTTTGGCAAAGTGCTGCGTTTCTTCCCGCCGGTGGTCACCGGTTCGGTCCTGCTGGTGATGGGCACTTCACTATTGGGGGTTTCGGCCAATGACTTTGTCAATTACGCCGAGGGAGTTCCAGCCACCCGTGACCTGCTCTACGGTTTTGGCACGCTCGCGGTCATCGTTTTGGTGCAGCGTTTTTCCTCTGGCTTCCTAGGCACCCTGGCCGTGCTCATCGGCCTAGTCTTGGGTACGGGCGTGGCGCTCGTGCTAGGCGACGCCTCCTTTAGCGAAGTCTCCTCCGCCCCCGCTCTCGGTATCACCACCCCGTTCTACTTCGGCATGCCAAAGTTCGACGTGGTGGCTATTTTCTCGCTCATCATTGTCATGATCATCACCATGGTGGAGACCACTGGCGATGTCTTTGCCACCGGCGAGATTGTCAAAAAGCGCATCCGCCGCGATGATGTCGTGCGCGCCATCCGCGCCGATGGCCTGTCCACCCTGGTGGGCGGCGTAATGAATTCCTTCCCGTATACCTGCTTTGCACAAAACGTCGGTCTGGTCCGCCTGACCAGCGTGAAATCGCGCTGGGTGGCCGTGGCTGCCGCCGGATTCATGATGGTATTGGGCATTTTGCCCAAGGCCGGTGCGGTCGTGGCCGCCATCCCCTCCCCTGTGCTTGGCGGCGCCTCCCTGGCGCTTTTCGCCAACGTAGCGTGGGTGGGCCTACAGACCATCGCCAAGGCCGATCTTTCCGATGGCCGCAATTCCGTCATCGTCACTTCCGCGCTCGGCTTGGCCATGCTGGTGACCTTCAAGCCGGATATCGCCACGGCCTTCCCGGAGTGGGCGCAAACCTTCGTCTCCTCCGGCATGTCCATCGGCGCCATTACCGCCATCGTGCTTAACCTGCTGTTCTTCCACACCGGGGGAAAGCAGGGCACGCAGGTGTCTCGGGCCGTCGGCAAGAGCGTAAGCCTACAGCAGCTCAACAATGCCTCCCGCGAGGAATTCGTCTCCGCGCTGCGCCCGCTGTTCAATAACGAGACGTGGCCGCTCGAACTGGCGTGGGAGTCGCGGCCTTTCAGCGATGTCAATGAGCTGCGCGCCGCCATTCAGGTAGCCGTGCTGACCGCGGATGATTCCCGCCGTGCTGCCCTCATCCACGATTACCCTGCCATGGATGAGCTGCTGCTTGCCGACGCCGACGAAGCCGCCACCATCTCCGCCGACCGCGGCTCCTTGGGGCTAACCGACTTGGATGATGTGCAGACCGAGCGCATTACCGAGCTTTCCGCCGCCTACCGCGAGCGCTTCGATATGCCCTTTGTGGCTTATCTGGATACCAATGACACCGTTGACCGCGTCATTGACGCCGGCGTACGCAGGCTGGCTAACTCCCCAGAGCAGGAGTACCGCACCGCGCTGGGTGAGATCGTAGAGATTGCCAACGACCGCTTCGATATCTTGCTAGCCGATGCCAACCCGGTCCGTTCTTCCTGGGACCGCAAGTTCACCGAGGTGGACTAGCTAACGGAAGGAAAAATCTACCTCAGCCTCCGGGTCCACGCCGGAAATAATGCCGGTGTAGAACTGCTTGGCCTGGCTTTGGAGGACATCGCGATTATCCGCGATGTCCTTTTTCTTTTTGTCCTCATCCAGAATCTTGGTGATGGTTTCCGCTTTATCGATATCCGGGGTAATCCAGCTCAGCGCGCCATTATCGTCCACCGCGGTTTCGAAGTTCTCATCCGAGTGGCCAATGAAAATGAACTCGGGGACCTGCACGCGGAAATGGTGCGGGGATTCCTCTTCTACGTGCACCCGGGATCCTTCAATGCCGAGCTTCGCGCGGTAGGAGTACTTGATGTATTGGGTACGCTCACTGCCTGGGACCTGCCAATTCCACAGCGTGCTGGTGGCGGACTCCTCCGATAATCCCTCAATCCCCAAGGAGACGAGCACCACTTGTTCCTCGCGCTCCACGGCCTTGATGACCTTGGTATTGCTCGATTCGGTCTCCACGTCCACCGGTTCCCGGACTTGCCACACCACCACCGCAGCTACCGCCAGGGCGGCGATGAGAATGACAGCGATAAGGGTGGAAAACAGCTTTTTCATAATGCCCATCTTAGGGTGAAATACGGACGGTGATATGCGAAAACGCCGCCGGCCACGAGGGTCGACGGCGCCTATGGTGCGCCCGGTGAGACTTGAACTCACACGTCATAAGACACTAGAACCTAAATCTAGCGCGTCTGCCAATTCCGCCACGGGCGCGGGGGACTTGACATAGTGTACACGGTGGGCGGGTAATCCAGAAACCAGGGGTGTTCTGTTTTCCGGCCGCTGGTGGGTAGGGTGGAACGCGTGAGCACTCAAGAGGAACAGAAAAACAAGCGCGTGCAGGTGCGATGGTGGCACATCCTCCTCATCGCGTTTTTCGTCGTGCTCTTCCTATTCCTGGCCTATTGGCAATGGACCCGCTTCCGCTCCGGCTCGGGCACCTTCCAAAACCTGGGCTATGCCTTCCAGTGGCCACTGTTTGCCGTGTTCGTGGTTTATGCCTATCGCACCACGCTGCGCTATGAAAACGAGCGCCTCGCGGCCGAGGAAGAAGCCCGCGACATGGATGACACAGACAAAACCGCCCCGGCCGACGCTCCCACACAGCCGCAGGCAGAAACCAAAATTGATGAGGATTTTTTGCCCCAGCGGCCCCAGATGGATGTGGAAACGTTCAACGCCATAAATACCCCGCGCCGCCGGCGCGGCGAGAATGAAGAAAGCTGATTATGACCAATAAAGTTCACCCCGCCCGCCAAGCCCGCATCCGCGGACCCTTGAAGTTTTTCTCCATCGCGGCCACTGTGACCGGTATCTTCTTGATCATCCTGGTCATCCGCATGGTCTGCCAGTACATCATTGGCATGGATATCCCCGAGTGGGCCACCTATATCGCGATCGTGCACGGCATCGCGTACATGACCTACCTGCTGTCCATCCTCATCCTCGGCCCGCGCGCGCTGTGGCCGGTGGGCAAGCTCTTTACCACCGCCCTTGCGGGCGTGGTGCCCTTCCTGTCCTTCTGGATGGAGCACAAGCGCCGCAAGGAAATCACGGAGGAGTTCCAACTCTAAGAGTTGTGAACAAGCTCCGCGATGGCGGGGACAAGTTGACTAAGAGCGCGGCCGCGATGCGAGACCGCGTTCTTTTCTTCTGGGGACATCTCTGCAGCCGATCGGGACTCGCCTTCCGGCTGGAAGAGCGGGTCATAACCAAAGCCGTTTTCCCCGCGCGGCTCGCGCAAGAAGCGGCCTTCCCAGCGGCCCTCGGCCACGTGCTCTGCGCCTTCGGGCGTGACGAGCGCGCAGACCGAGACAAAGGCTGCGGCACGGCGCTCATCAGGGACATCGGCCATCTGCGCCAAGACTAAGTCATTATTGGCCTGGTCATTGCCGTGCTGGCCGGACCAACGGGCGGAAAGCACGCCGGGCATGCCGTTGAGCTCTTCGATAGCGAGGCCCGAATCATCCGCCACGGTGGCATAACCGGTAGCGGCCACGCCAGCACGGGCCTTGATGAGCGCATTATCGGCAAAAGTGCGGCCATCTTCTACCGGTTCTGGATAAGGTTCCACGGCGGAAAGCGGGCGCAGCTCGACGCCCTCGATGCCGGCATCAGCCAGAATCCGTTCCAGCTCGCCGAGCTTCTTAGGGTTATTAGATGCGACGAGAATTACCACCCCAGCGCCGCCTTCTGTGCGGCGATGAGTTCGCGGCAGCCCTTCTGCGCTACGTCGAGCATCTCGTTGAGCTCCTCTCGGCCAAAGAGACCGTGCTCACCGGTGCCCTGGATTTCAACGAAGTCGCCGGATTCCTGCATTACTACGTTGAGGTCGACCTCGGCGCGGGAGTCTTCCTCATAGGGCAAGTCGAGGCAGATTTCACCATCAATAATGCCTACCGAGACCGCAGCGATGGGATCAAGTAGCGGCTCGCCGGGGACGACGCCCTCGGCTTTGAGGTGCGCGATGGCGTCAGCCAGCGCAACATAGGCGCCGGTGATAGAGGCAGTGCGGGTGCCGCCATCAGCCTGGAGGACGTCGCAATCGAGCTGAATGGTGTTCTCCCCTAGCTCCTCCAAGTCCACTGCGGCGCGCAGGGAGCGGCCGACGAGGCGAGAAATTTCATGCGTGCGGCCCTTGACCTTGCCCTTCATGGATTCGCGCGGCATGCGATCGTGGGTGGCGGAAGGCAGCATGGCGTACTCGGCGGTAAGCCAGCCTTCACCGGAATCGCGCTTGAAGCGCGGCACGCCATATTCCACGGATGCGGTGCACATGACGCGGGTATTGCCAAACTCCACCAGCACGGAGCCGGCAGGGTTGGTAGTGAAATTGCGGGTAATGCGGACGCTGCGCATCTGGTCCAGCGCGCGCCCATCGGCACGAGTAAATTCAGTCATGCCGTCCAGCGTATCTTAGAACTCCATACCCGCGGCGCCGAGGATAATCTCACCGTCGAATTCGGAGCGAGCGGCCTCCAAGGTAGCTTGGGCATCGCCCCACGGTTGGATGTGGATGAGCACGAGCTTGCCCACGCCCGCCTCGCGCGCCGCCCTGCCAGCTTCCGCGCCCGACATATGCATATCCGGTGCCATCCCCTCCGAGCTCGCGCCCCAGGCTGCCTCACAGAGGAAAATGTCGGCGCCCCGTGCGGCGTCGACAAGCGCGGGCGTATACGAAGAATCACCGGAGTAGGTGATGGTCTGGCCCGTCTTAGTATGTTCCACGCGCAAAGCATAGGCCTCTACCGGGTGGGTGACCGGGAAGGGAGTGATATATACATCGTCGACAAGCTGGCGCTCGCCCGGCTCCCATGCGCTAAAGGCGAAGGTATCGGACATGTCATCGATGCCATCGACCTCATCGGAAGACAGGCGGCCCAGGTGCGTCGGCGTAGCCTCCGGCCCGAAGCACATATTTCTTGAGGCCGCGGGCGCCGTGGGATGGAAGCGGCGCCACACCATCAGAGAGGGGAAATCCAGGCAGTGATCGGCATGCAGGTGACTAAAAGCCACGTGCGCATCGCAAGGATCCTGCTGCTGTTCCAGCTGCGCTAAGGTGCCAGGGCCCATATCGAGGACGATGGACGGCGCATTATCGAAGGACAGCAAATAGCCGGAGGCGGGGTTCTGGGCGGTGGGGACGCTACCGGAGCAGCCTAAGATGGTCAGCTTCATGGGCTCAATAGTTCCATGAAATCGCCCCGCATGCGTACTCAACGTGCAAACGGGGGAGAAATTTGCACCTACTTATGCAATCCGCGGGCCGAGAAAGCGCGTGGCAAGGCGGGCAAAGGCTTCCGGGTCACCGGTCGATTCAAAGGTGTGGACCGGCTGAGTATCCGCAGGGGCCAACATATCGGTTTCCGTGAGAATCCGCATAACGTCCTTGGTGGTTTCCTCCGAAGATGTCACCAGCGAGACATTATCGCCCATAGCTAGCTGGATGATGCCGGTCAACAGCGGATAATGCGTACAGCCCAAGACCAGCGTGTCTACTCCTTGTGCTTGGAGCGGGGCCAAGTAGCCCTCAGCGACGCCGAGGATCTGGCGGCCGGCGGTAATACCGCGCTCGACAAAGGGAACAAAATCCGGGCAGGCGGTAGCAAATGCCTGCACCTTCGGGTTGAGCGCAAAAAGGTCCTGATAGGCGCCGGATTTGATGGTGCCCTCGGTGCCGATGACGCCGATTTTTCCGTTGCGCGTGGTGGACATGGCACGGCGCACCGCGGGGCGGATGACCTCCACAATGGGGATATCGTAGCGCTCGCGTGCATCATGCAAGAAGGCAGCGGTGGCCGTATTGCAGGCTATGACCAGCATCTTGCAGCCACGTTCCACCAGCCGATCCGCCACGTCCTGAGAAAAAGCGCGGACTTCTGAGATAGGCCGCGGTCCGTAGGGGCTATGGGCAGTATCGCCGGTATAGATGACAGATTCCTGCGGCAGCTGTTCCATCACTGCGCGTGCCACGGTGAGCCCGCCCACGCCGGAATCAAAGATGCCAATTGGAGAGGTTGCGGTAGGCATTAGCGCTTCACTGCCTTAACCGGATCGTCCGAGGTAATGGTCATGCCGGCTAGAATGCCGCCGATGGCGCCGAAAAGGTGGCCTTGCCAGCTCACTCCCTCGTAGACGGGCAGCACGCCCCACACCAAGCCGGAATAGGCAAAGCCGAGAACAATGCCCAAAATGGTCTGGATGAGCGATCGATTGAAGATACCGCGCACAATCAGATATGCCAGCCAGCCATAGACCAAACTGGACGCCCCGATGTGGGAGGTACCGGGGCCACCAATGAACCACGTGCCAAGGCCTGCGACCAGAGTGGTAATCAGGGTAACTTCCCACCAAGCCTTGCGGCCGGACAGGCCGATAAGGAAGCAGAAAATGGCGCCGGGCACCGAATTGGACATGAGGTGCTCAAAGTTTGCATGCAGCAGTGGGGCGGTAAAAATGCCCCAGATGCCGTTGAAGTCCAGCGGGCGAATGCCGTAATTGGATAGCTGGCCGCCAAAAAGGAACGCGTTAATAATGTGGACCGCCCACTCCACCACGAGGAAGCCAAAAGCTATAGAAAATCCGGTGGTGATGCGCCCGCTGCGAGTGTAGTTTTTGGAATCGCCACGATTGACCTGGCCCGCGGGCGCCGGCCGGTAGTTAAATGTTCCACCTGAAGTCATAATGCGCCTTATCTTAGTCCAGCAGATCGCGGTACACGCTCAAGCCCAAGCCAGGCTCGGCGGCGGTAACCGCGTTGACAATCGCTTCCTCCACGGCATCGGCGGCAGCGGCGCAAATCTGGGTCATTATCTGCGTGCTGAGTTCGGCCGGGCGCTGCGCGGTGGATAAGGCGAAGATGGTGTCACCATCTAGCGGTGAATGCGCAGGACGCACCGCGCGGGCGATGCCATCGTGGGCAGTCATGGCCAAGCGCTGGGCTTGGGCAGTGTTAATGGGGGCGTCGGTAAGCACGGCACCGATGGTGGTATTGAGCTTGGACTCCGCTGGATGTGGCAAGGCGCGGTAGGCAGCAGCATTGACCGCGGTGCTCCCTGGCGCACCGTAGAGCCGGCCGGACTGCGGATCGATGACCTCACCCACAGGGTTGGCGACCATCGCGGCGCTAACCTCGTAATTTCCTACCCGGCGCGTAGCTAGGCCGAAGCCACCCCGCAGCTTGCCGGCGGTAGCACCCACGCCGGCTCCCACCGTGCCCATGGTTTCATCATTGCCCGCCAGCGCGGCTCGGAGCGCGGCCGCGCCCTCTTCCGGCCCGGGTCGGGAAGGCCCGACCAAGAGGTCAAAAATGACGGCACCGGGAACGATGGGCACACGCGGACCGGGTTTTTCCTCGCCAAAGACCGGGAAGCCAATCCCCTGCTCTGCCAGCTCATTCATCACGCCGTCCGCGGCTGCCAAGCCAAAGGCGGAGCCGCCCGACAACACCACTGCGTGAACCCGCTCGACCGTATTATGTGGCTGCAAGAGATCCGTTTCCCGGGTGCCTGGTCCGCCACCGCGCACGTCGACGCTGCCGAGCGCGCCGCCCGGCCCGCAATAGAGCACCGTGACGCCGGTATCGGTGCCGCTAAAATGCCCGATGCTAATGCCGCCCAGCATTAATCCATCAGCACCTGAAGTAGCGAATCCTGGCAAAAGGCAAGCCATTCCACCAGGCTATCGCGGTCCAACATCAGGTTGTCATCAGAAACATCGCCCGCCGCAACGTAGAGGCGCAGATCGTTTAGGCCGGCAACGAAGGCGTGGGCCTCCTGCTCATTAATGCTGACCTCTACCCCACCGGTGGGGCCGAGAGCCGTGCCGATCACCTGGAGGTTTTCCAATTTGGCGCGCGCAATGTCATTTTCGTGCAGCGAACGCAGCAAAGAAGCATCGCCTTCGTATTCCTCATCGCCGGGCATTTCAAAGTCTGGAAAGAGGCGGGCCAGTGAAGGATCTTCTGGGGCTTCCGTATGCCCAGTAGGCATATCCAGCATCTCTGCTAGCTCATCCTTAGGTGCGGACTGGGCGCGCCCGATGATGGCCTCAGAGACGGTAGCGGTGAGATCTCCCAAAACCTCGCGCTCCATCGGCTCGAAGACAGCCGTAATTTTTGGCGCGCGCATAAGGGACTTCTTTTTCTTCCACGGTTGCATCTAGTTAACCTGCCTGCTGCATCGTCGCCCACAGACCAGCGATCTGGAGCTTTTTCACGTCCGCTTCAATCTTGTCGCGCTCGCCGCTGGACACGGCGGCCTTGCCCTCAGTATGGACCTGCATCATAAGTTCATTGGCCCGCTTCTTGTCGTATCCCAAAACCGTTTGGAATACATAGGACACGTAGCTCATGAGGTTGACTGGGTCATCCCACACGATGCACATCCACGGGAGGTTCTCGCTCGTGGCCACATCTACGTCGATTTCTTCGTCCAATTCGGGCGTAGCCATAGGAGAGCTCATGCGGACTACGGGAAATTGCGCCTTCATGCTTTCTAGCCTAACCACTTTTGGGGATTTATTGTGGGCCAGCCCGATCTAGCTGCGGACAATCTAGGTCCAAAGAATCTAAACCTCTGAAAAACACCTAGTCAGTGGGTATTATCACTCACGTGAATGACAAAGCTATTCCTAATGATCGCTCCACCGCTTTACTGACGGATAAATACGAGCTCACTATGCTCCAGGCCGCGCTGCGAGACGGCTCGGCAAACCGCCAGGTCACCTGCGAGGTATTCGGCCGCCGTCTGCCCAATGAGCGCCGCTACGGCGTGGTTGCCGGCACCGAGCGGGTCCTGCGGGCGGTGGAGGATTTCCGCTTTTCAGCCAATCAATTGGCAGAGATGGACTTCCTGGATGAGAAAACCAAGGAATACCTGCGTCACTACCGCTTTTCTGGGCAGATTGACGGCTACCGCGAGGGTGAACTCTATTTCCCCAACTCCCCCATCTTGACGGTGCGCGGCACCTTTGGAGAGTGCCTCATTTTGGAGACCGTTATTTTGTCCATCATGAATGCCGATTCCGCGGTGGCCTCGGCCGCCTCCCGCATGGTCACGGCTGCCGATGGCCGCCCGATTATCGAGATGGGTTCGCGCCGCACCCACGAGTATGCGGCGGTAACCGCCGCCCGCGCAGCCTACCTGGCTGGCTTCGAAGCCACCTCCAATTTGGAGGCGGGCTACCGCTACGGCATCCCTGTCTCCGGTACCGCGGCCCACTCCTGGACTTTGGCGCACACGAACCCGGATGGCACTCCGAACGAAGAGGCCGCCTTCCGCTCCCAGATCGACACCCTAGGCGTGGACACCACGCTGCTCGTAGATACCTATGACATCACCAAGGGCGTAGAAACCGCAGTGAAAGTAGGTGGCCCGCAGCTAGGTGGGGTCCGCATAGATTCCGGTGACTTGGGCGCCGTTACCCGCCGCGTGCGCAAACAGCTGGATGATTTGGGCAACCACAACACCAATATCGTGGTCTCTTCCGACCTCGACGAGTTCGCTATCGCCGGCCTGCGCGGCGATCCGGTAGACGTCTACGGCGTCGGTACGTCTGTGGCAACCGGGGCTGGCGCACCCACCGCCGGCATGGTCTACAAGGTCGTAGAAGTAGACGGCATCCCAGTGGCCAAGCGCTCTACTTCCAAGCAGTCCGTCGGCGGTGCCAAGCGCGCGCTGCGCACCTACCGTTCCTCTGGCGTGGCCGTGGAGGAAATCGTTTACCCCTTTGACGCACCAGCGCCGGATACCGGTCAGCTCGACACCCACGAGATGACCATTCCGCTCATGCGCGATGGACACATCGTTGACGACCTGCCGGATCTGCATGCCTCCCGGGAATATTTGAACCAAGCCCGCAAGACCCTGCCGTGGGAAGGCCTAGCGCTCTCCCGCGATGAAGCGGCCGTGCCTACGCGGATGGTGGGGTTTAAAAAGTAGACCGCTAGACTGTGTGGGGTGAGTGAGCACGCAGATGAGCCCCTAAACCTCGACACGGAAACGCTGCTGGACAAGGCCGTTGCTGCGTTGGGTGGCAGCCAGCGCGAAGGCCAGGTGCGCATGGCCACGGCCGTCGCGGCCGCGCTCGATAAGGAGCGCCACTTAGCAGTGCAGGCCGGTACCGGCACCGGTAAGTCGCTGGCCTACCTAGTCCCGGCTATCCGGCATGCAATGAACTCAGGGTCCACCGTCATTGTCTCCACCGCTACCCTGGCATTGCAGCGCCAGCTGGTGGAGCGCGATCTGCCCCGGCTCACGAAGGCCCTTGCCCCTGTTATGGAGCGCACTCCTACCTTCGCCATCATGAAGGGCCGCAATAACTACTTGTGCATGAATAAGATTGCGGCGACCCCGGATGATCCGGAAGCTCTTATCGACGAATCCGAAATCTCCCGCCGCGGCAAGGCCGTGCGCCGCATCCACGAGTGGGCACAGGAAACCGAAACTGGTGACCGCGATGACCTCGAGCCAGGTGTACCGGACCTGGTGTGGCGGGCGGTGTCGGTAACGTCAAACGAGTGTTTGGGGGCTTCGCGTTGCCCGCACGGGCCAGACTGTTTTGCGGAAGAGGCTCGCCGGGCGGCTGCCGACGTCGATATCGTGGTCACCAACCACGCCATGCTGGCCATCGACGCCATCTCTGAGGCAAATATTTTGCCCGAACACGACGTGGCCATTATCGATGAGGCCCACGAGCTCGACGGCCGGATCACCTCCGTGTCCACCGCGGAGATTACTACCCGCGCCATCAAGATGGCCGCCAACCGCGCGAAGTCCTTAGGCAATGCCGGCAATCTTTCGGATCTGGCCGAGGAATTCGATGACCTGATGAAAATCCAGGAGCCCGGGCGGTGGACCGACTTGGATGAAACTTCGCAGGGCCACCTGCGCGCGCTTGCCGAAGAGTTCCTGCGCGTTAAGTCTCTCGTTTCACGCGCCCCCGAAGGCGAGGCCACCGATGACCCAGAAAAGAACGCCGAGCGCCAAAACTTAAGCAACCACCTCTCCGACCTCGCGCAAGCCGTATCACGCATGCTGGAGGTCTTCGCCACCGATGACCCAGCCAAGCAGGACGACGTAGTCTGGCTCGAACGCGATCCGCGCAGCGACGCCGAAACCCTCGCCGTGGCACCCCTGTCCATCGCCCACATGCTGCGCGAGAACCTCTTTGGGGAACAAACTGTTGTGCTTACCTCGGCCACTCTCGCCCTCGGCGGCCGCTTTGATGCTATGGCCGCACAGTGGGGCATGCCGAGCGGCACCTACGACACCTTGGACGCGGGCACGCCCTTCGACCCAGCCAAATCCGGCATTTTATACACCGCCAAGCATCTGCCCGCTCCGGGCCGCGATGGGCTGTCTAAAGAATCGATCGAGGAGATCTATGAGCTCATCATGGCCGCCGGCGGGCGCACTCTCGGATTGTTTTCCTCTCGCCGGGCCGCGGAAGAAGCAGCCGCCGCGCTCAAACCCCGTATCCCGTTTGACCTCTTCGTGCAGGGCGAAGATTCCATCGGTGCGCTAGTAGAGAAATTCTCGCAGAAGGAAAACTCCTGCCTCTTCGGAACGCTTACCCTATGGCAGGGCGTGGACGTGCCAGGGCCGGCGTGCTCGCTGGTCATCATCGACCGCATTCCATTCCCTCGCCCAGACGATCCCCTCATGCAGGCGCGCGCCCAAGCAGCCGATGCCGCCGGCCGCTCCGGGTTCATGGAGGTCTCCGCCAATCACGCCGCCTTGCTGATGGCGCAGGGAGCCGGCCGTCTGCTGCGCCACGTGACCGATCGCGGCGTGGTCGCCGTGCTTGATAACCGCCTGGAGTATAAGCGCTACGGCAGCTTCCTCAAGGCCTCCATGCCGCGCTTTTGGCAGACCACTGACGCGAGCACGGTCCGGGGTGCGCTTAAGCGATTGGTCGCCGCAGGGCGCACACGGTAGCCGAGTCTGGCGCGATTTCCGTAAAGCCGGCGTCAACGATGACCACGGCGCCGTCCTGTGCGCAGGCGGTGCGAAAATCCGTCGCGGAAACCTCGCGCACCGAAAGCCGAAAGTCAGTTTCTGCCCAGTCGCGTGCTTCATCCACCGACATCGCAGCGGCCAGCATCATCGAGCCGTGGCCTACCTGTGCCGCGACTTTGCCCGCAGACATGTCGAGGCTGCGGTCGACGTAGATAACGGGGGCATCGCTAAGCGGGGCTCCGGGTTCGTCATAGGCAAGGTCGGTGTGGCCGATCTGCAGCTTGGCAATGAGAGGATCCACCTCTGCTACGGCCGAGGGCGCAAAAGCGCGGGCGCGGTCCGCTACGGTCACGCCGGGCAGGCTTTGTACATCGCGCCACGCTTTATTGCGCGCGCGGCGGGCGATCTTGCGGATGCGGTGGCCATACCACTGCCCCAGCGCCTGCGCGAAGGCGCCGTCCTCGCCCGCGCGCTCGTCGAGGCACACCGCCACCACAGCGCGCGCGGCCGCTTCTAGCACCGCCGTACGTGTCGGCGGCTCCTGCTTCGGCAGATTAAGCGCAATCTGCATAGCTTGAATCGTGGCCGGATCATCTGGGTTCTCGGGATCATCGCGCCAGGAGCGTGAATCACAGGCTTCCACCAAACGCTGATGCGCTCTGTCGAATTTATTCATCAACAACCTCCTCGGCCGGAATACCCAAAATTTGCAGGACCTCATCCAGCCGCCGGTGGTTTACAGAGGTATCCGCCACTTCCTGCAGGGCCGGTTTAGCATTAAAGGCAATCCCCAGCCCAGCAGCAGAAATCATATCGATATCATTGGCGCCATCGCCCACGGCCACCGTCTGCCGCATATTTACCCCCGAATCCGCGGCGAACTCCCGCAGGAATTCCTCCTTCGCTTTGCGGTCAACCACCTTGCCGGTCACCCGGCCGGTGAGCTTCCCATCTGCGATCTCCAAGGTATTGGCGCGCACATAGTCCAATTCCATCTCCGCAGCTAGGCCCTCTAATACTTGAATGAATCCGCCGGAGACCACCGCAGTGCGGTAGCCAATGCGATTCAACGTGGCGATGGTTTCCCGGGCGCCTGGAGTCAAATGAATATCGCGGGCCACCTCATCGATAATGGCGGCATCCAGCCCTTCCAGCACGGCGACGCGCTCACGCAGGGAAGCCTCAAAGTCCAGCTCCCCGCGCATGGCCCGGGCTGTTACTGCGGCAACCTCGTTCTCCTTTCCCGCATGGGCGGCCAGCATCTCGATGACCTCGCCTTGAATGAGGGTGCTATCGCAGTCGAAGCACACCAAACGCTTGGAACGCCGACCCAGGCCCGCGGGTTCAATGGCGATATCGATGCCGATCTGCTGCGCCAGCTCCGCTAATGCCTGGCGCACAGGTGCGGCGGAACCATCGAGAGATAGGAAAAGCTCCAGCCCGGTCAACGGAGAGGTTGAAAGCCCGCGGATGCGATCGATATTGGCATCGAAGTTGGCCAGTACGCGGGCAACTTCCTCCATGTGATGGGCGGTAACCTGCGTGCCCATGAGGACCACCACATAGCTCGAGCGGGCTCGAGCGGTGGATTTTTCCTCCCGCAGGTCTACGGATACCTGCTGACCGTAAATGCTCAAGGTATTGCGCAGCCCCTGTGCAATTTGCTCGGCGCGCGCCCCAGGAATGCGGGTATGGGCAGCGAGGGTAATGCGGCCGGAAAAGATGGCTTGTTCGACGTCGACAAGCGTGGCGTTATGGGCCGCCAGAACGCGGAAAAAGGCCGCCGAGACCCCAGGCTTATCCGGCCCGCTGGTGGTGATGACTGCATTGGTATCAGCTTGAGTACTCACGCCGCCCATTATCGCACGTGGGGGTACAGAAGATACGCCAAAGCCGCCTCCCATTGCCCATTAAGGGCTGGGAGGCGGCTTAAGTCAGGAGTTTGTGCGAGTTACTTCGCTTTAGTGGCTACCCACGTGTGCTTCCTCGCGCATGCGCTGAACCATATGCGGGTAGTGCAGCTCGAAGGCCGGACGCTCGGAGCGGATACGCGGCAGGGACACGAAGTTGTGGCGCGGCGGTGGGCAGGAGGTTGCCCACTCGAGGGAGTTGCCGTAGCCCCATGGGTCATCCACGGTGACAATCTCGCCGTAGCGCCAGGACTTGAATACGTTCCAAATCAGCGGGATGACGGAGGCGCCGAGGACGAAGGAGAAGATGGTGGAAATCTGGTTGAAGACCGTGAAGCCATCAGACTCCAAGTAGTCAGCGTAACGACGCGGCATACCCATGTTGCCTACCCAGTGCTGAACCAAGAAGGTGCCGTGGAAGCCGATGAAGGTCAGCCAGAAGTGAATCTTACCCAAACGCTCATCCAGCATACGGCCGGTCATCTTCGGGAACCAGAAGTACAGACCCGCGAAGGCGGAGAACACAACGGTACCGAACAGGGTGTAGTGGAAGTGAGCAATCAAGAAGTAGGACTCAGCCAAGTGGAAGTCCAATGCCGGGGATGCCAGCATAACGCCGGTCATGCCGCCGAAGAGGAAGGTTGCCATGAAGCCCATAGCGAAGATCATCGGGGTATCCCAGGTGATGTGGCCCTTCCACATGGTGCCGACCCAGTTGAAGAACTTAACGCCGGTAGGCACCGCAATAAGGAACGTCATGAAGGAGAAGAACGGCAACAGGATAGCGCCGGTAACGAACATGTGGTGAGCCCACACAGCCATGGACAGGGCGCCGATGGCCAGCAGTGCGAAGACCAAGCCGATGTAGCCGAAGACCGGCTTGCGGGAGAAGACCGGAACAACCTCAGAAACAACGCCGAAGAATGGCAGTGCAAGGACATAAACCTCAGGGTGGCCGAAGAACCAGAACAGGTGCTGCCACAGGATGCCGCCACCGTTAGCGGAATCGTAGATGTGGCCGCCCAGCTTGCGGTCATACAGGACGCCCAGTGCTGCAGCGGTCAGCAGCGGGAAGATCATCAGCACGATGGCGGATGCGGTGAATACGGCCCAGCTGAATACCGGCAGGCGGAACATGGTCATGCCCGGTGCGCGCAAGGTCAGGATGGTCGTGATCATGTTGATAGCGGAGGCAATGGTACCGACACCGGTAGCGCCCACGCCGACGATCCACATATCGGCGCCAATGCCAGGGGTGTGGACACCATCAGCCAGCGGCATGTACATGGTCCAGCCGAAGTCAGCTGCACCACCTGGGGTGACGAAGCCCAGCAGCATCACGGTGCCGCCCAGCAGGGTAACCCAGAAGCCGAAGGCGTTCAGACGCGGGAAGGCCACGTCCGGCGCGCCAATTTGCAGCGGCAGGATGTAGTTACCAAAGCCCCACACAACTGGGGTTGCAAACAGCAACAGCATCACGGTGCCGTGCATGGTGAACAGCTGGTTGAACTGCTCATTAGACAAGAACTGGAGACCCGGGGTGAACAGCTCCGCGCGGATCAACAGTGCCATAAAGCCACCGAGGAAGAAGAAGCTGAAGGACATGATCAAGTACATGATGCCCAGCTGCTTGTGGTCGGTGGTGGTTAGAAATACCCAAGCCTTTGAACCGGTCTTCGCATTACCGGTTGGCTCTGGACGTGTAGGGGCGACGTAATCGTCGACCCGTGGCGCCACAGCGGTCATAAAATCCTCCTGATTAACAAAGTGCCTGTGGGCAGGGCCCACCTACACCTAGGTTTACTCGCATTATATTAGGCCATTTTCCCTTGTTCTTTCCAGCTTCCCCCAATGATGAGCCGCACGACCACGCCTCGACACTAACCACATCTTTCACATAGGCCCTGCACGTGGCGCGGCCGCCAATTCTGGCACGGATTTTCGGCCCCCAATTACCGTGCTATATGTCACAGACGCGCTTAATTGTGCACCCCCAAAACGCGAAAACACACCCCCGCTCGTTATCAACCTTTCGATTGATTTAGAGCAGAAGGTGTGCCGCTAGACCACGCTGATCAGCGGGAATGCTTAGAAGTCCCAGTCATCATCCGTGGTGTCCTCAGCCTTGCCAATGACATAGGAGGAACCAGAGCCAGAGAAGAAGTCGTGGTTCTCGTCAGCATTCGGCGAAAGCGAAGACAAAATGGCCGGGGAAACGCGAGTCTCGTCTGCTGGGAAGAGCCCCTCGAAGCCCAAATTATTCAGCGCCTTATTGGCGTTATAGCGCAGGAAGCGCTTAACGTCCTCGGTCCAGCCCAAGTCATCGTAGAGATCCTCGGTGTAGTCGATCTCATTGTCATACAGGTCGTAGACCAAGTCGAAGGTGTATTCCTTCAGCTCCGCCTGGCGCTCCTCATCCAGCTGCTTATAGGCCTGCTGGAACTTGTAGCCAATGTAGTAGCCGTGCACGGCTTCATCGCGGATAATCAGGCGAATGATATCGGCGGTATTGGTGAGCTTCGCGCGGGAAGAGAAGTACATCGGTAGATAGAAGCCGGAGTAGAACAAGAAGGACTCCAGCAAAGTGGAGGCCACCTTCTTCTTCAGCGGATCCTCGCCCTTGTAATAGGACAAGATGATCTTGGCCTTCTTCTGCAGGTTCTCGTTTTCTTCGGACCAGCGGAAGGCATCGTTGATCATGGGTGTGGACGCCAAGGTCATAAAGATATTGGAATAGGACTTGGCGTGCACGGACTCCATAAACGCAATGTTGGTGTAGACCGCCTCTTCGTGCAGGGTCTGGGAATCCGGGAGGAGGGAAATCGCACCGACGGTGCCCTGGATGGTATCCAGCAGCGTCAGGCCGGTGAAAACCCGCATGGTGGTTTCCTTTTCCTTCTCCGTCAGCGTCTTCCAGCTGGGAAGGTCATTGGAGACTGGGACCTTTTCTGGCAGCCAGAAATTACCGGTGAGGCGCTCCCATACCTCGAGGTCCTTTTCATCCGGGATGCTATTCCAGTTAATGGCCTTAACTGGCTTTTCATGACTAGAAACGTAGTCATCGTACTCGTGCGACACGCGGCGTCACTCCAATACTAAAAACGGACAAATTCAGGTCTCCAGCATACCCAATTCGCCCGCCCTCTAAGCCATTGTGCTGGATACCACTTACCTATACTGATTCCAGTTACTTCGGAGCATGCAAAGAAAGGATTTCCGCATGAGTGCCACCCCTCCCCTGCTGGGTTCCGTGGTGGATAGGCTCGGCGCCGAGATCGTAAGCGGAGACATCGCCGAGGGCGAGCGGTTCCGTCTGGGGGACGTCGAAAAGCGCTTTGGCATCTCCCGCACAGTGGCCCGTGAGGCCATGCGCACGCTCGAACACCTCGGCATGGTCCGCTCTGGGCGTCGCGTGGGAATCACGGTGCTGCCGATGGATAGTTGGGCGGTATATGACCCGGCGATCATCGGCTGGCGGTTAAATGATGACAAAACCCGCGGGCAGCAAGTGGCACGCCTCAACGAGTTGCGGCTGGGAATCGAACCGGTGGCGGCCCGACTCGCAGCCGGCAATGCCAGCGCCCGGCAGCGGGCGGAGCTCCTTCGCCTCGCCGCGCGTTTAGCCGAGCTAGAATCCACTCCTTCCCCGCGCGTGGGCGAGGAACTGGAAACCGATCTGCGTTTCCACACTTTAATTTTGCGGGCTTCCGGCAATGAGATGCTGGCCGCGCTCGCCCCTTCGCTAGTAGCCATGCTCAAGGGCAAGTCCGTCTTTGGTTCCCGCAAGCGCGATCCGATAGGCGGGACCACACAACTGCACATGGAGCTGGCCCGCGCCATTGATGCTGGGCTTGCCGACGCCGCCGAAAGCACCTCCCGCACCATCCTCGACCGCACCAGGGCAGAAAACGGTTAAACGCCTCGATGCACGTCCTTCCCCACGACGTGCATCGAGGCGTTCTACCTACCGTTTAGAGCATGCAGGATACGCAGCCCTCGACCTCGGTGCCCTCCAGCGCCATCTGGCGCAGGCGGATGTAATACAAGGTCTTAATCCCCTTGCGCCACGCATAAATCTGCGCACGGTTGACATCGCGGGTGGTTGCGGTGTCCTTGAAGAAGAGGGTGAGCGATAGACCTTGGTCCACATACTTAGTGGCTACGGCATAGGTATCGACGATCTTCTCGAAGCCGATCTCATAAGAGTCCTTGAAGTACTCCAAGTTGTCATTATCCATGTGCGGCGCCGGGTAGTAGACGCGACCGATCTTGCCTTCCTTGCGGATCTCAATCTTGGAAGCAATCGGGTGGATGGATGAGGTGGAGTTATTGATATAGGAAATCGAACCCGTCGGTGGCACTGCCTGCAGGTTGCGATTATATAGTCCGTACTTGGCCACGTCCTGCTTCAACTCCTCCCAGTCCTGGGCGGACGGGGTGTGGATCGAAGAGGACCCGAAAAGCTCCTGGACCTTCTTTGTCTGCGGCTTGAACTCTTCCGGATCGTAGCGGTCGAAGAATTCGCCGGAGGCGTACTCGGACTGCGGGAACTCCTTAAAGTACTCACCGCGCTCGCGGGCAATCTTATTAGAGGCACGCAATGCCGCATACAGCACGGCCGCGAAGTAGGCATTAGTGAAATCCAAGCCTTCTTCCGAGCCATACTCGATGTGCTCGCGACCCAAGTAACCGTGGAGGTTCATCTGGCCCAAGCCGATAGCATGGGACTCGTCGTTTCCGCGGCGCACAGACGGCACGGAATCGATGGATGTCTTATCCGCCACAGCGGTCAGGCCACGGATGGCAGTCTCCACCGTAGTGGCGAAGTCCGGCGAATCCATGGTCATCGCGATATTCAGCGAGCCCAGGTTACAAGAGATATCGCTGCCCAGCTCCTGGTAGGTCAGATCCGCATTGAATTCGGAAGCGGAGTTAACCTGCAGGATCTCCGAGCACAGGTTGGACATGTTGATCCACGACGTCTTTACCGGATTGGCGCGGTTCACGGTGTCCTCGAACATGATGTACGGGTAGCCGGACTCGAATTGCAGCTCTGCCACGGTCTGGAAGAAGTGACGGGCGTTGATCTTCTTCTTACGGATGCGTGGGTCTTCTACCATCTCCTCATAGTGCTCAGTAACGGAGATGTCACCGAAGGCCTTGCCATAGACGCGCTCTACGTCATACGGCGAGAAGAGGTACATATCGTCATTGCGCTTGGCCAGCTCGAAGGTGATATCCGGCACGACGATGCCCAGCGAGAGGGTTTTAATGCGGATTTTCTCGTCCGCGTTCTCACGCTTGGTATCCAGGAAGTCCATGATGTCTGGGTGGTGCGCATTGAGATAGACCGCACCAGCGCCCTGGCGGGCACCAAGCTGGTTGGCATAAGAGAAGGAATCCTCCAGCAGTTTCATTACTGGGATAACACCGGAAGACTGGTTCTCAATGTGCTTAATGGGCGCGCCGGATTCACGAATATTAGACAGCAGCAGGGCCACGCCGCCGCCGCGCTTGGAAAGCTGCAGCGCGGAGTTGATGGAGCGTCCAATTGACTCCATATTGTCCTCGATGCGCAGCAGGAAGCAGGACACGAGCTCGCCACGCTGGGCCTTGCCGGCGTTGAGGAAGGTTGGGGTGGCCGGCTGGAAACGGCCGTTCATAATCTCGTCCACAAGGCGCTCTGCCAAGCCAGTATCACCATCTGCCAAGAATAGGGCGGTCATGGAGACACGATCCTCAAAGCGCTCGAGGTAGCGGCGACCATCAAAGGTCTTCAGCGTGTAGCTGGTGTAGTACTTATACGCGCCCAGGAAAGACTTGAAGCGGAATTTATAGGAATAAGCGCGCTTAAAAAGCTCCTTAATAAAGGAGAAGTCATACTGCTCGATGACTCGTGGGTCGTAGTACTTGTTATTAATCAGGTAATCGATCTTTTCTTCCAGATCATGGAAGTAGACCGTGTTTTGATTAACGTGCTGCAGGAAGAATTGGTTTGCGGCCTCGCGGTCTTTATCAAACTGAATCTTGCCGTTTGCATCGTAGAGATTCAGCATCGCGTTGAGAGCGTGGTAGTCCAACTGCTCTTCCGGCTTTACTGGCTCGGCGACGGTCTTCCCCAATTGCGTACTCACAGCTGACAAGGCCTTTCTTAAAAATCAGGATCTTTATTTAAGTCGTGGTGGGTGCTAGGCCGCGGCCTCGAGCCCAAGCTCGGCGGCGTTAGCCATTAAGCCTTCACGACAAATTTTTATATCGTCATCGTTTCCCAGCAACTCGAAACGATATACATAGGGCACTTTACATTTGGCACTGATGACGTCACCAGCCTTGCCAAAGTCGGCGCCAAAATTGCTATTACCACCCGCGATTACCGCGCGAATGAAACTGCGGTTGTGCTCATCATTAAGGAACTTAATTACCTGTGAGGGCACGGGTCGGGAATTTTGGTGGCTAATGGACGCGCCCCCGCCATAGGTGGGACACACCAAGACATAAGGTTCGTTGACCTTGAGGGGCTCCTCCGTGCGGCGCAGCGGAATGCGCGCACTGGGAAAGCCCAGTTTCTGCACGAACCGGTGCGTATTTTCCGTTGCGGAGGAAAAATACACGACCAACATCGCTACTGGCCTCCCCTACCCCTTAGGCGGATGCCGCTAGGGAAGCCAGGCCCTTGATACGGTCTGGGCGGAAACCAGACCAGTGCTCACCGTTGGCCTCAACTACTGGGGCCTGAACGTAACCCAATGCCATTACGTAGTCGCGAGCCTCGTCATCGGCCGAGATATCGACGAGGTCGTACTCGAGGCCGGCACGATCGAGGGCCTTCTTGGTGGCGTTGCACTGGACGCACGCTGGCTTGGTGTAAACGGTGATAGACATATAGATCCTTAAAGCTCCTGCATTGAAAACTCGTCAGAACGGGGAGCGTTTCCCGCCTATTCGGGCGCTTCCTGCGCCGCTCTGAACAACATCAACGACACTATACTTTGGGGGAAAGACCCGCAACCAACACAATATGTAGTAGTTACAAGCATGGTATTCCCAGGATGACACACCCCCAGGCCCCACATGTTGACCACACCCAAGGACAGCCATGAAACTACATCAATGAGATTCCTGCGGGTTTACCTGGAATTCACCGTTTTGTGTGTCAAAGTTCACATTTCCGGTGTGGCGCTTCGCTTCAGGAACCGACCGTCGATGACTCCCCGGAGACACAGGTCGACGGCCGCGGCCCCTCCCCTGGGGCGCGCTTCAGGCCAAAAATGACCTGGCTCAGCGCCGTGCGGTCAGTCAGCAGCTTATCGTGCCGAGGAGCCACGCCGCAGACCTCACCGAGGTCGAGGTTCACCACATCGGCGCCGTCGACAGCTACCAGCTGCGAGGAGCTATTCGGGGTTACCGTCGTATCCGCCGGCGAGTAGATGGAGGTGTAGAGCACGCCCGGCGCGGTGTCCGGCAGCGCATTGAGCCTTTGCATAAATTCCGAACCCACCACCTGTTGGATGCCGGCCGTGCTGGCCAAGAAGGCGGCGAGGCGGGGTGCGAAGGCGATGAAATTGGCCAGACCTTCGCCCTGCCCACCCAGCGTGGTGCCGTGGAAGTTGCCGCCTAGAGCCACAGCCCGAGCGACGTGCTCAGCCCTGCCGTACATTTGGGTATAGGTCTTAATATGGGTACCGCCCTGGGAATGGCCTACCAAGTCCACTTTCTCTGCGCCGGTTACCGCTCGGACATAGTCCACGTGCCGCGCTATTTCCTCGGCCGCATCATCCAAATCTGAAATGGCCTTCGTTGAGGGAGAAGCATTCTGCAAAGAAACATCATCCGCTCCATAATCAAAGGCCCATACGCACGCACCCTGATCCTTCAACATCGGAATCAAGCTTTTCCACACACCCGCATTGTTATAGGTGCCATGCAGTAGCACCACCGGCTCAACAATCTGGCCAGAAGGCACACAGGAAGGGTCATTGATCCCAAAGGACTCTGGAACAGAGGATTCCCACTCCGACTGAGAGGCATTAGCAATAGGGGCGGATAGCCCAAGGGCTGCAGCAGCAAGCACAGCAACAATTCGCCGGGACATTATTCTTCTTTCTCACGACACATAACGGCGATTTGATTATATTCATACATGTCTCTTTATTCCCCGTGGCCCTGGAGAAAATTATCCCTTGTGCCATAATTCACCCATAAAAAAATCCGCCCCGCTCCGGAAAGCCGGAGGGAGCGGATGGAATCGCGTCTCAATTAGCCCTGACGAGCCTTGAAACGGGGATCCTTCTTGTTGATCACGAAGACCTTACCGTGGCGGCGAATAACCTGGGCGCCCGGCTTCTTCTTCAGCGACCGAAGGGACTTACGGACCTTCATCGGGCGCTCCTTTCGTTATGCGCAATCTACATGCGGTTGAATAAGTAAAGCACGGACTGGGAATCCCCAGCCATGACACGAGGAAAAATTTTACCTCACACGGCCGTCAATACCAAAACACTAAGGCTTGACGACTGCGGACTCGCGCTCGTAGCGCGACTTCATCTCCTCGCCTACCTCATCCAGGCTACGTCCCATTGTCTCTGGAACCAAAATGCGGGTATAGGCAATGGCGATGAGACCAAAGACTCCAAAGACCATAAACGCCACCGGGCCAGTCAGCCACTCCACTAGCGGCAAGAAGTACTGCGCCACGGCCCAGTTGGTGGCCCACAACGATAGTCCCGCAATGCCCATGCCTAGACCACGTACCTGCAGCGGCACTAGCTCGGAGATAAGCAACCACGTCGTGGGTGAGACCGCCGCCTGTTGGAAGGCAATAAACAGCGCCATAAATACCAACGAGACCATGGCCATAGCGGTGGAATCCTGGGCGTGGGAATAGGCGAAGGAAAGAATGAATAGCGAGACCACGTTGCCGGTCAGGCCGATGAGCAATAGGCGCTTGCGCCCAATGCGGTCTACTACCTTTAGGCCAACCCAGCAGGCGAGCACGGATACCGTGCCGATAACGATGGAGGTGTAGACCGAATTGGCCGTAGAAATCCCCACCTGATTCATCATGGTCGGCGCGAAGTACACGATGGCGTTCACACCGGTAATTTGCTGCGTTAGCCCCATCAGCATGGCCAGCAGCACCGTAATCTGCATCCACCGGTTGGCGGTAAGCGCCTTCCACTCAGACCCGCTGGACTTGCGTGCGGTCTCCTGCGACGTCAGCTCCGAGATATCCATTCCAGCGCGCCCGGCAATTTCTTGGGCACGAGCCATCTTATCGTTCGTCGCTAGCCATACCGGCGTCTCTGGCAGAAACACCATTCCGAGCGCCAACGCTAGTCCTGGCACGGCGGCCAAGCCCAGCATCCACTCCCAGCTGCCAGTAGAGGCCAACGCGGAGTTGACCAAGTAGGCCATCAACTGACCCACCACAATCGCCAGGGTATTGAGAGAGACCATGCGCCCGCGCACCTTGGCAGGCACGATCTCCGCGATGTACATGGGCGAAACGATGGATACCGCACCTACAGCAAAGCCCAAGAACGTGCGTGCCGTAGCCAGCATGCCCACCGAACCGGACAGGGCGCACCAGATGGAGCCCAGCACGAAAATGATGCCACCCGCAATCAACGTAAACCGCCGGCCAAATCTATCGGCAATGCGCCCAGCCGTAAGCGCACCAACAGCAGCTCCTACGAGCAGCATCGAGGTCACCCACCCCTCTTGGTGGGCGCTCATGTCGAATTCGGGGCTAATAAAAAGCAAGGCACCGGACATCACTCCGGTGTCGTATCCAAAAAGCAGCCCGCCGAGGGCCGCTATGCCAGCTACTACCTTGACATAAACATCCTTATTCACAGCACAATATTGTGTCAGGCGGCTACCATGAACGTCATGTCGAACGATGCCGAAAACCTGCAGCAAACCATCATAAAAGCCCTGGGTGTACGCCCCTTTATCGATCCAGAAGCGGAAGTCCAGCGCCGCGTGGATTTCTTGGTTGACTACCTGCGCACCACCGGCGCTAAGGGGTACGTGCTGGGGATTTCGGGCGGCCAGGATTCCACCTTGGCAGGAAAGCTCGCGCAACTGGCGGTGGACCGCGTAGACGGCGCGGAGTTTTGGGCCGTACGTCTGCCTCACGGTGTGCAGGCCGATGAGGACGATGCCCAGATTGCCCTGGATTTCATCCAGCCTGATCACCGTCCCACCGTCAATATCAAGCCGGCCACCCTCGCCCTCGACGAGCAGGTGGCGGATGCTGTGCAGCTTGCCGACGTCACCGATTTCAACCGCGGCAATACTAAGGCCCGCCTGCGCATGACCGCCCAGTACGCCATCGCCGGCGAGGTCGGCGCCCTCGTCATCGGCACCGATCATGCGGCGGAAAACGTCACTGCTTTCTTCACTAAGTGGGGCGATGGTGCGGCAGACCTCCTCCCCTTGGCCGGGCTCAATAAACGCCAGGGCGCCGCCCTCCTAGAGCACCTCGGCGCCCCGCGCTCTACCTGGGAGAAGGTCCCCACCGCGGACTTGGAAGACGATAAGCCCCAGATTCCCGACGAAGAAGCCCTCGGCGTCACCTACGCCCACATCGATGACTACTTGGAGGGAAAGGCGGTTCCCGATGCCGCCCGCGAACGCATCGAAACCCTATGGCGCCGCGGCGCTCATAAACGCATCATGCCGCAGGGGCCAAACCTTTAGGCCAGTGCCTCCAAGGTTGCGGCAGCCGCACGCTCCAGCGGCCGGTTATAGCTTGCACCGTGCGTGAGCGCATGCACCGCTAGTGGATGCAGCTGATGCATAGGAATCCAATTCTCGATATCTTTCGGCGCACCATAGCCCTGGAAAATTTCTTCTAGGTATGGTGCCCCGAAAAGGGCCAGCATTCCCAAATCCGTATGCGGATGCCCGCCGTGGGCAGCGGGGTCAATCATGATGCCGCCATCGGAACCAAAGAGCAGGTTTCCCGCCCACAGGTCACCGTGGATGCGAGCCGGCGCCACATCCCAACTGCGCGCGGCGATGGCATCGCAAGCTCGCCTTACCAAATCCAACTGCGCCGAACTAATCCCAGCCAGTTCCGCAAAAGGCAGCACGCGCTGTTCGACGTAGAACTCACCCCAGTTATCCGTCGGGATGCAGTCTTGCTCGATGCTGCCGATGAAGTTCTTTCCCTCCCATCCGGCAGGAGGTGCGCCAAACGCTTCGGCTCCTGCGTGGTGCATGCGAGCCAACTCCGCACCAAACTTCCTCGCCGCCTCCGGCGTGGGCATGACCTCGTCCACGCGCTCGGTAACGATCTCTAGCCCGTCGGCGCTTACTACGTTGACCACCGCATCGGTAGCTTCCCCAAGCCACCGCAATCCTGCCGCCTCGGCGCCAGCTTGATCCGTGTCGCGTACTCGCTTTGAAAAAGTCTGCATGACGCCCAGCCTAATCCGGCAGGGAAATTTTTAAAGCGCCGCGCGCTCCCGCGTGGGCAAACACATCATGAATAGAAGCGCTAACCCACCGAACACGGGGATAAACCCGATCAAGCATAAAAACCCCGTTCTCCCAGAATCGTGCAACCGCCGGAAAATTAAGGAAACGACCGGCATAGCAAGAAATCCTTTTACAACAGGCTTGATATTCACGCCATAATGCTGATCGACGGCGTTAATGGGCACTGAAATCAACACTAGAAAGCCAAATACCCACCAGAACTCACTCACAGACGCTCGACCAAGGAAGTTGAAGTATCGAATAAAGAACCTGCCCACTGCCTGTGCAGGAGACGCCCCGTAGAGCGCATCGCGTGTAAAGAACCCCGTGGATTCGTAAGTCATAACGCGCGGGCCCCTTCGACGTTGGCTGCATATACTCGGCTGCGAACCATGCTACCCACTTCCCATAAAGGATGAGCAATGCAATCAGACGTCATCATCATCGGCGGAGGTTTTGCCGGCACCGCCGCTGCCATCACTTTGGCCCGCGCTAACCGGAATGTTCAGGTTATCGATTCCGGCACTCCCCGCAATCGCTTCAGCGAACATTCCCACGGCGTCCTCGGCCTCGATGGCGTGGCTCCCACCGAGCTGCTCGAACGCGGCCACGCGGAATTGCAGAAATTTGGTGGAAATATTTCCCACGACACCGTGGAAAGCCTTTCCCGACCTTCCGAGCAGGCCCCGTGGCAAATAAGACTCACCGATGACACGCTTCTAGAATCCCGCCATGCCCTCGTTGCTACTGGCCTCACAGACAAGCTCCCTGATGTCCCTGGTCTTAGTGAGTTATGGGGAACGCGCATCTTTCACTGCCCTTATTGCCACGGCCATGAGGTCAAGGGGAAGAAGGTTGTGCTCATTGGCGGCGCGAATCCGCCTTTTACTATCCGCATTAGCAAACTGCTTTCTAAGTGGACGAGTGCTCTGACCTTCTACACCAACGGCCTTGAGCTCACCGGGCTTGACCGCACCCAGCTCGCCGGATTGGGCGTAGAGATAAACGATGCGAAGGTGACACAAGTCCCAGCCGGATCAGGCCTCGCCCACCGGCGTAGAAGTACACAGTGCCGATGGAGAACACATCTACGAAGCATCCTTTACTGGGCCCGATTTTCTGCCCAACGATGCACTGTTACGGGATGCTGGTTGCGAACCGGCCAATGGCTGGGTCAAAGCAGAGCGTGGCCAAACCTCAGTATCGCGCCTATGGGCAGCCGGCAATGTAGTCAGTTCGCCGGATCAGGTCTCCCAAGCGATGGGTAGCGGCGCCGCCGTCGGCATTGCTATCGACCAGTGCATGCTTGATGAGGACTTAGCGAAACTATAGACACCCGAGACAAACAAAAAGGAGAGGAACTAATGTTCCTCTCCTTTATATTGTGGAGCTAACGGGATTCGAACCCGTGACCCCCACACTGCCAGTGTGGTGCGCTACCAGCTGCGCCATAGCCCCTCAAACGAGGTGCAACCTTGTGGGCTGCAACTCGCTTAAATATACATGGAGGGCATTTAACTCTCCAAATCGCCTGCTACTGGGTGACGATTTCTACCCAATCGCCCAGGTTCTTGCCGGCCTTTTGATCCTTTTCGGTTGGAACATCCTTGCCATTTTGAACAATACGCGGCGAAGAGACAGAGCCGGTTTCTTTATCCAGCTTGTCGTAGTTGGTCTTCGCCACCTTATTGCCCTGCTTGATATCCACGTCCTTTATGGAGTCAACAACATCATCTTCCGCGCCAAGCTTCTTGGCTGCTTCTGCGATGTCCGCAATCTCCCAAGAAGAAGCCACCGTTTGCTGGTTTTGCAGCATGTAATCACGCAGGTTCCAGTAGGTCTTAACGTCACCGGACTTAGACAGCTCAGACATCGCGGCTGCCGCCTTAGTGGAGTAGCCTTCTTGGTTTTCAATATCCTTGCCATCCAAGAAGTTGAGGGTGCGCACGTGAACAATCAGCTTGCCATCTTCGATGGCCTTCTTCATGTCACCGTCGGTAGCCTGAGCTAATTCAGCACAGTGAGGACAGGAGAAGTCCTCATACAAATCCACCTCAGGGGTGTCCTTCTTGGCACTGTCAGACTTAAGGGTGATAGCTCCGTCGTTGTATTCCATGGACATATTCACGTCCTGGGCTTCAAGGTCACCGACAGAATCCGTGGACGACTGCTTGCCATTCCACACGATGTAGCCAATGACAACGGCAATGATGACAAGGAGTACGCCGACTCCCCAGATAAAACCGTTGCCACCCTTGGCGTTCGGGTCAGTTACTTTGCTCATTTGAACCTTGCCTTTGAAAATTTTCGGACCAATACAGCCTACCTTGCCCACCTATCAGGGGTGAAGGGCAAACTTAGTGAAAGGGCGTTTAATAGTCCAAACAGTGAGGAATAGATACGCGGCATCGCGCAACAGCGTCTTCGCATAATCCATTCCGCGGTCAGGATTTTGGGCGTCATAGCCAAAGCAGCCGCAGTCAATATCTAGACCGCGGGCCCAAGCCTGCGCGATGCCCACCATAAACAACAGCAGCACGATGGTTGCCACGATGGAGGACCTCCGCAAAAACAACCCGAGAAGCAAGAGCACGCCACCGATAACTTCCAATGGACCAATGACCGTTGCTAGGTAACCAGCCCACTCAGGCGTAAAAATGCCATAGCCCTTGATGGCCTGGGTCATGTCCAGAGTTTTGCCGAGCTTATGCACGCCGGCCTCAATCCACACCCAGGCCATGCCAAAGCGGGCGATGAAGCTAATGACATCGAGCACCAGCTTCCCATTAATCTTGCTACTCACGAGGATGAGTTTAGCGTTAAACCTCTAATACATGGGTAACAACTGCCTGTGCTTCTGCTTGCACCTTTCTGAGATGTTCCTCACCTAGGAAAGACTCCGCATAGATTTTGTATTTATCTTCCGTACCAGAAGGACGCGCGGCAAACCACGCATTCTTTGTCGCCACCTTCAGGCCGCCGATGGCAGCACCGTTGCCGGGAGCCTCGGTTAGTTTGGCCACGATCTCCTCCCCTGCCAGCTCCGTAGCGCTGACTTTTTCGGGAGATAGCTTCTTGAGGATGGCCTTCTGCTCGCGGTTCGCGGGGGCGTCGGTGCGAGCATAGGCTGGGGCACCGAATTTTTCCGCCAGCTCCGCATAGCGCTGAGACGGTGTCTTGCCCGTCACCGCGGTGATCTCCGCGGCAAGCAGATCCATAATGATGCCATCCTTATCGGTGGACCATACGGAGCCATCGAAGCGGAGGAAAGACGCACCGGCGGATTCTTCGCCACCGAAGCCAATGGTGCCTTCGACCAAGCCCGGCACAAACCACTTGAAGCCGACGGGAACCTCCACCAATTCGCGTCCCAAGCTTTCCACCACGCGGTCAATCATGGAGGAGGACACCAAAGTCTTCCCCACACCGGCATTCCCCCACTGCGGACGGTGACTGAAGAGATACTCAATAGCCACGGCAAGGTAATGATTGGGGTTCATCAAGCCCGCATCGGGAGTGACAATGCCATGGCGATCCGCATCGGCGTCGTTGCCGGTGGCAAGGTCGAAGCTTGAGCGGGCGTCGATAAGCGAGGCCATGGCATCCGGCGAGGAACAATCCATGCGGATCTTGCCGTCTGTATCCAAGGTCATAAAGCGGAACGTGGAGTCCACCTCAGGGTTGACCACGGTCATATTCAGCCCGTAGTGATCCGCAATGGCCTGCCAATAGTCCACCGAGGCACCACCCATGGGATCGGCGCCGATACGCAAGCCGGAATCCTTGATGGCCTGCATATCCACCACGTTTTCTAGGTCAGCAACATAGTTTTGTACGTAGTCGTGCTTCACGCAGCGCTCATCCAGCACGCCGTGAACCGAGGTCCGCTTGACCCCCTCCAGCCCGGCGCGCAAGTAGTCGTTGGCGCGCCCTGCAATCCAATCGGTTGCCTGCGCATCGGCCGGGCCGCCGGTTGGCGGGTTGTACTTGAAACCACCATCGCGCGGAGGGTTATGCGAAGGAGTAATCACAATGCCGTCGGTACCGGGGTGGGTCAAAATCGCGTGGGATACCGCCGGAGTCGGGGTATAGCGGCCGCGATCGTCGACGCGAACCTCCAGCTCATTGGCCAGCAGCACCTCGAGGGCGGAGACCATGGCGGGCTCGGATAGCGCATGGGTATCGCGGCCGATAAAAATTGCCCCGGTAACGCCTTGCTCTGCGCGATAGTCCACAATGGCTTGGGTGATCGCCAGGATATGCGCCTCATTGAAAGCGCAGTCGAGTGCGGAACCGCGATGCCCAGAGGTACCAAAGGAGACCTGCTGGTCTGGGTTCTCCGCATCCGGGGTGCGGGTGTAGTAGGCGGTGACCAAATCTGCGATGTCAATGAGGTCCGATGGTTGTGCAAGCGTGCCGGCGCGCTCGTGGGCCATGGCGTACTCCTTGGGGTTGGGGTCCGTATAGCTATAGCTTGCCTTCTCCCCAGTGATTGCGCAGGACGGATAATCCCCCGGCTGGGGGTATGGCCAAATTTACTCCATTTCTATAGTTCGCTAGATTTGCAGAATGGACTCGCTTAATTCCATTCTCTCCGCCATCAGCACCGTGGTCTGGGGACCATTCATCCTCATTCCACTCCTGTTGGGCACGGGCCTATGGCTGACAATCCGTTTGGGTGGCCTCCAGTTCCGGACGCTAGGGCGTGCGACGCGCCACGTCTTTGCCACAGACTCTGATGATGAGTCCACCGAAGGAGATATTTCCAATTATCAGGCGCTGACCACCGCCCTTGCCGCCACCGTAGGCGTGGGAAATATCGTGGGGGTGGCCACCGCGCTGTCTATTGGTGGCCCCGGCGCGCTGGTATGGATCTGGATTACGGGCCTAGTGGGCATGGCCTCCAAATACACCGAGGCGTACCTCGGAGTGCGTTTTCGCACCACCGATTCCAAGGGCGAGATGTCCGGCGGCCCCCAGCAATATCTCAAGCGCGGTATCCCCGGACCGCTCGGCTCCGTGCTAGCTGTCTTCTTTGCCATCTTCGCAATCTGCGCCTCCTTTGGCATCGGCAACCTCGCCCAAGCCAATGCCGTGGCCACCAATATGGAATCCACTTTCGGCATCGCCCCAGCGGCCACCGGTGCAATCCTGTTCGTCTTGGTAGGCTCCGTACTCCTCGGGGGAATCCAGGCCATCGGCCGCATCACCGCGGCCTTCGTGCCTTTAATGATCATCGTTTATGTTCTTGGTGGACTGTTTGTGATCTTCTCGCACGCTAGCGAGATCCCCGCCGCCTTCGCCATGATTTTCAGCGATGCCTTCACTGGCACGGCCGCCGGTGGCGGCTTCGTAGGCTCGACCATCATGATGGCCATTCAATACGGCGTCGCCCGCGGCATCTTCTCTAATGAATCCGGCATGGGCTCCGCCGCCATCGCCGCGGCGGCCGCCAAAACCCCGCACCCGGCGCGCCAGGGGCTAGTCTCCATGACGCAGACCTTCATTGACACCATCATTGTGGTCACCATTACCGGCTTGGTCATTGTGGTGGGTGGCACCTGGGACATGGGCCGCGACGAGGCCGGAATCATGACGGCTGAGGCCTTCTCTCGTGTACTGCCCGGAGACTGGGGCGGCACCATCGTTTCGCTCTCCATTATTTTCTTCGCCTTTTCCACCATCATGGCCTGGGCTTATTATGGCGAGCGTTCCCTGGAATCCCTGTGCGGCCGCAAGGCTTCCATCCCCTACCGCATGTTCTTTGCCTGTCTGCTTTTTGTCGGTTCCGTCTCAGAGCTCGAACTTGCCTGGACCTTCTCCGATCTGGCCAATGGCCTCATCGCCATCCCGAACCTCATTGGGCTGCTCCTCCTTTCCGGCCTCGTGGCACGCGAGACTAAGGCGTACCTAGCCTTTGATCCCAAACTCACTAAACCGGTAGATGAGGTACGCGCGTTCGTAGAGTCCCAGGGAATGGACTGGAAGTAACATAGGCCGCATGCCTCAATTCCTCGTCGTGGGTGCTGGCGCCGCGCTCGGTGCGGCTGCCAGATACTTGCTTTCCGTAGCACTCGGCGGCGGCATGATCCCGCTGCTCATCATCAATATCCTCGGCAGCGCGCTGATGGGTTATTTCCGCCCCGGCCCATTCTGGGGCACGGGCGTGCTGGGCGGTTTTACTAGCTTCGCTACCTTCGCTTTCCTGACCTCCGAGGCGCACTGGACCATCGCTCTGGCTTATGTTCTAGCCACCATCGTTGGCTGCGTGGGCGGCTACCTGGCGGGTGACAAGCTGCGATGAATCTTCTTTGCGTCCTTCTCGGCGGCTTCATAGGCGGCAGCCTGCGCTATAGCTTTACCCGACTTTTGCCCGCCCCCTATTGCACCTTCGTGGCGAATATTTTGGGTTCCCTCGCCCTCGGCCTGGCTTATGGTTTCGCCCAGCTTGCCGACGTCCCCCTCATCCACCCCTTCCTCGCCCTCGGCCTTGCAGGTGGCCTGTCCACCTGGTCCACGCTGGCCAAGGAACTAGGAGAAATGATCAAACGCAGGCAATGGTGGCGGCTTAGCAAGTATCTCTTCTGGACCATCGGGCTCGGCATCGTATTAGCTTGGCGCGGCACCATCTGGGCGGCCCGCATTTATCACGGGATTTAAGGGGTAAACTCCCAGCTAACTAGCAGTTACTTTTGGCCCGCTCAGGCCTAATATTTTTCGCGTGAGTTTCCTTTTGAATCTGCCTTTGGCGGATCCCATCAATGGCGTGATCTTTTACGCCATCCTCGCGATTGCGGCCATCATCATTCTCCTCCAGCGCAAGGTGTGGCCACTGGTCATCGCCGCCCTGCTGTGCATCATTGCTTGGTTCCTACTCCGTCACTGGCAAGTACCGTGGTACATCTTCCTCGCCGCCTTCGTCCCCGTGGCGGCGCTGGTACGCAAACCTAAGATTGTCACGGTCACCGCCGGAATCTTTTCCCTTTTGGCCACGGTCGGCATCGTCAACATGGAATACCAAACCTATCCAGATATTGCGTCCCTTGACCCGCGCCCTGTGGCAAAGGAAATGAGCTACGAAGAGTTTT
The DNA here is from genome assembly GCF_022347325.1 of Corynebacterium nasorum. Lineage (NCBI taxonomy): Bacteria > Bacillati > Actinomycetota > Actinomycetes > Mycobacteriales > Corynebacteriaceae > Corynebacterium > Corynebacterium nasorum. The sequence goes on along the minus strand of NZ_JAKRDU010000003.1, from coordinate 8,370 downwards.
CCCACACCAAGTCTGGTGCAGCCATCGTCCATGTGGATCTTCCCGGCACCACCTCCCATTTCGCCGCTCGGCAAGCCACGGCGTATATTCCGCCGGCATACTGGACGGACCACACCTTGCCTGTCATCGTGCTCCTGCACGGCAACCCGGGCGGCCCAGATCAGTGGTTCGGTTCGGGCGAGGCGGCCGAAACTGCAGACCAATTCCAGGCGGCTAACGGGGGCCGCAGCCCCATCGTCATAGCCGTGGACGCCACCGGCTCTGAAACCGCCAACCCCATTTGCGCCGATAGCTCCCAGGCTAAGGTAATGACCTACCTCAGCCAGGACGTACCACAGGCCATTAAACAAAAATTCAAAGTCAACCCGGATCAGCGCACCTGGACGGTGGGCGGATTAAGCTACGGCGGCACCTGCTCCCTACAGATCGCCACCAACCGCCCCGAAGCCTATGGTTCCATCATCGACATTTCCGGCGAGGCTGAGCCCACCATTGGCAACCACGCGGCGACGGTGAAGAAATTCTTCGCCGGGGACGAATCCGCCTTCAATGACCAAGACCCCGCCCACCTGCTCGCCCACAAGCACTTCTCTACCCAGGCCATCTTCATCGCTGGCAATAAGGACACTGCTTCGGTCAATGCTTTGCGCTCGCTTTCCGATGCCGCCCGCGCCGCCGGCATGAAAACCTACTTTGGCACCCGGCCCGGCGGCCACTCCTTCCAAGTGTGGCGCCCAGCCCTGCGCGAATCCTTCGCTTGGGCCGCTAGCCGCGGTGGAATGACCGCTATCAAGGATCCCTTCGATGGAATTGGAGCCCACGATGTCCGTTCTTAAAACCATCCTGACCAGGTTTCCCGTTTCCCTAGCCGTCTTAGTCATTATGTGGGCGCTTCACCTAGTGGACTTCCCCACCTCCCACTGGCTGGCGCTGACTACCGCGCATCCCGGCGGCGCCATTATTTTGTCGGTGCTCATCGTGCTGTGGCTCGTTCCCGCTGAATGGCGCTTAGGTTCCTTGCGCACATTGGCGGTAGGAGTTGTCTCCCAGCTCATCAGCGTCCCGCTGTCCATCGTGCTCGCCCGCGGCATTGAGACCGTAGGCCTAAATCGATGGGGCAATGACTTATTGAGCGATACCTTCCTCACCCCTATCGGTTTTATCGCCGGTGCCGCTGGTTTTGCTTCGGCTTTACTCCCCCGCCTATGGCGCCGCCGACTGCGCGTTTCGCTTATCGTGCTTACCGCCACTTTTGTGCTCTACTCCGGCACCATGTCAGATGTTCTCGGCATCGTCGCCGCCATGCTTTCCATTACGGCTGGCCAATTGCTCTTTAAGCCCGAATCCGCGCCGCCTTCCATCAGGGAGCGTCGCGTGCTCCTCGCCGTCGGTATCGCCTGCGTAGCCATTGGCCCCGCCTTCGTGGCACTCGACCCCATGGCCGAAGGTCCGTTCTCCCAAATCACACAGCTCCTGTGGGCACCACACCTTTCGGCTCTGGAGGCCACTCAAGTCTGCGCAGATTCGCTAACTTCTACCAGCTGTACCGCCGCAGTCGATCTCGCCCGTGCCCAAGGCATCGGCGCCTTGGTAGCCAATATCATGCCATTCATCATCCAGCTGGTGGTGTGCTTTGGTCTCATGCGCGGCCGCGTGCTCGCTTGGTGGATGGCGGTTATCACCCAAGTACTGGCCATCGCGTTGCTGACCTACCAGCTTTGGGATGATTCCCGCCTGAGCTACCTCCTGCCCAACCTCGTGCTCGTCATCCTGCCCTGGCTCTTGGCGCTATTCATGCTGCTTATCAATTATTCGCTCTTCCGGATCCGCGAAAACCGCGCATTTTTCACCCGCACTATTGTCTTCGCCATCCTTGCCTCTTCCCTCGGCGCGGGCTTGTGGATCCTTACAGCCTCGTTGCACAACACCGTTCCCCCAGCAAATCTTGCCGACATCCTCGCAGAGACTCCCTTGCGCTTCGTTCCGGCCGTTGTTGCGCTTATCCTTCCCCACCACGTCGCGCCGGCAACGATGTTTTCCTGGTTCATCTACCTATGGGTTGGAAACGCCTTCTGGATCCTGCTGGCAGTCCGGCTCTACCTTGGCTTTTCTCGGCCCGTTGATCCTGCACAAGAATCCGACCGCCACTCGGCCCGCCGCCTACTCGAATCCGGCACCGGCGATCATCTTTCCTTTATGACGCTGTGGAAATCCAACCGGTACTTCTTCCACGGTGACTCCTATGTGGCCTACCGTGTCTCCAATGGCATTGCGCTCACGCTGGGCGCCCCCGTCGGCCGCGATATCAGCGCCGAATTCGAGCGCTTTGCCTCCGAGCAAGGCTGGGCCGTGGCGTGGTATTCCGTCAATGCGCAGTTCGCGGATGCTCACCCGCAGCTCAAGCGCCTTCAAGTTGCAGAAGAAGCAGTCCTCAACTGCGAATCCGTGGAATTCAAAGGAAAGAAATTCCAAAATGTGCGCACGGCCCGAAACAAAGCCGAGAAGGAAGGAGTTAGTACTCGGTGGACCACGTGGGAGGAGCTAGATATAGCCTCTATCGCCCGCATTAGCGCACTCAGCGAGGACTGGGTTTCCGACAAGGCCCTACCCGAGATGGGCTTTACCCTCGGCGGCTTAGAAGAAATGACGGTGACCGGCACCCGGCTTTTGCTTGCTGAATCCGCCGACGGCACTTTGCATGGTGTGACCAGTTGGATGCCGGTATACGAAAACGGTGCTATTACCGGCTACGTTCTCGACGTCATGCGCCGCAACGAGCACGGCTTTAAGGGAGTAATTGAGCTCCTCATCTCAGAGGCAATGCTCATTGCCCAGTCCGAAGGCCTTGCCTGGATCTCCTTGTCCGGTGCGCCATTGGCTGGACAGCCTGACGAGCCTAACTGGCTCGACGTCGCCCTCAATCGCATTGGGGAAGAAGTCGAACCGCTCTACGGCTTCCGCACCCTCGCGGCCAGCAAGCGCAAATTCCAACCCGAGGAGCACCCGTGGTACCTGTGCTATCACGATGAATTGAAGCTTCCTTCCATCGCGCTGGCCACCATGCACGCCTACCTGCCCGATATGAAGACCAAGGATGCGGTATCGGCAGTCAAGGCATGGATGGCCGCGTAAAAGCATTAAGGCCTCCCCTCAACGTGTGATGAGGGGAGGCCTTAGACTAGGCAGCTAGTCGGCGATTGCTTCCAATGGCGGCGTCTTCGCCGCGCGGTGCGACGGCCATACTGCCGCGATAATGCCGACGAGGGCCGAGCCCACAAGCATAATGAACACCATCGCCCACGGAATCTGCGCAGAGTCTAGTCCCTCATCGCCGAGGATCTTGATGAAGGACCAGCCCAAGCCGAGCCCAATGAGGATGCCCATCACCGCGCCAAAGAGCGCGATCTGCACGGACTCCAGGGTAATCATCGTGCGGATCTGGCGGCGTTGTGTGCCCACAGCCCGCAACATACCGATCTCCTGGCGGCGCTCGATTACGCCCAAGGTCAAGGTATTGACAATGCCCAACACCGCAATAATGACGGCAAGGGCGAGCAGACCATAAAGGATGGAGAGCATCTGGTCAATAAAGCCTGCAGCTTGGCCCGCATACTCCTCACCGGAATTGACCTGAACCACAACCAGATCCTTGACCGCATCCTCCAGGTTATGGCGCAGTTCTTCCTTGTCATAGCCTTCTTGACCCAAGACGCCCACCATCTGGACGGTAAAGGACTTCTCCGGTGCAACCTTTTCAGCTACCTCCTGCGAGAGCACCATATTCTGCACCACATCGGTGGACTTAAAGATGCCGACCAATTTGGCCTCGGCCTTCTTGTCCTTTTCCGCAGAAGCTACCTTATAGGTCTCTCCTACCTTCCAGCCGTGTTCCTTGGCAAAGTCTTCGGTAGCAATGAATCCCTTATCCAAGTTGGCATCGCCCTCGACCATATCGAGCGCAATCATCGACGACGGATCTCCATCCGCAGTCGTGGTCTGCTGGAATTGCGGACCATAATCCATCGATGCCTGACCATCAACGGTCACCGGAGCCATACCGATGGTGATGGCCTTATCTACGCCCTCAGCCTCAGCCGCACGCTTACCAGTGTCCTTCGGTGTTGGGAATTCACCGGAGCTAGGGCCAGAAAGGAGGTAATCGGAGGTGATGTTCTGCTCCACGGTATCGGCCACGGAGGACTTCATCGTCGCGCCAAGCATGCCAATAGCCGTCACCAAGGCCACGCCTAGGGTCAGGGCAAATGCAGTAGCAGCCGTGCGGCGTGGATTGCGACGCGAGTTCGTCGCCGCCAAAGAACCGATAGCACCGAAAGGCACACCGATTACCTTGCCTACCGTCGGCACCAAAGGGAGCGACAGGGCTGGGCCAGCCAAGAAGAATCCGACAATGATCCCGAACGCGCCCACACCGACGAGGACGGCGCGGACGTTCGTCTCGCCGTCGGAAAGCACGCCTGCCAACGCCGCAACAATGCCAACCAGCAAAATAATGGCACCGAAAATTGTGCGGACCTTCAGGGAAGACGCAGAAGCAGACTCGGTGGTGCGCATCGCTTCAACCGGTTGCACGCGACCTGCGCGCCGTGCCGGGGCCCACGCGGACACGACCGTCACGATGGTGCCCAAAATAATCGGGACCACGATGGCCGAAACGCTCAGGCCCAAGCCACCGTCGAACGGCATTCCTTTCGCGCTCATTACTGCCTTAATGATGGCCACCAAGCCCATGCCGGCAACAACGCCGACAATGGAACCCAGAAGTCCCACGATGGCAGATTCCACCACCACCGAGTTCGTAATCTGGCGGCGGGAAGCGCCCAGCGCGCGCAGGAGAGCGAATTCCTTGGTGCGCTGCGCGACAATCATAGAGAAGGTATTAGCGATGATAAACGTGCCCACCAGCAGTGCAATCAGGCCGAACGCAATAAGGAAGTAGTTAATGAACTTCAAGGCGGAGGACATCATCTCAGAGGTTTCCTCCGCCAGGCGCTCGCCCGACTCCGCCTTGACGTCATATTTGTCATTTAGGTGATCCACCAAGGCGTTCGCATCCACGCCTTCGGCCGCAGAAACCTTGAGCTGGCTCGGATCGCCGTAGCGCTCCAGGTAGTCCTTCTCGGCCATGCTCAGCACGATGCTATCGCCCTGGTCGACGGCGGGCTCCGAGATACCAGAAACGGTAACCGTATCCTGCTCATCGGGGTGAACCACAATGAGCTTTTGTCCCACGGAGATTCCGTATTTATCCGCCGCGGAGGAATTGACAAGGACTTCGTCCTTACCGCTCGGCTCCTCGCCCTCCTTTAGCTTATCGGCACCGCCAACGACCTTATCCTCTGGATAAAACGGGACAACGCTGGCCGTACCGCCCTGAGTCTGATAGGCCTCCGAGTTCTCATTGGCTGCGACGACAGTCTCCGAATCCGCAATATTGATGTTCTTGACATCTTCATCATCGGCCAACTTCTGGCGAAGCTTTTCATCCAGCTTCGCGCCATTGTCGTCCTTCTGGCTCACCACCGCATCCACGCCACGAAATTCATTATCCACGGCGGAGTCAAAAGTAGACTTCAGCGAATTGGTGAACATAAACGAGCCGGCAATAAACGCTGTGCCCAAGACCACCGCGAGAATTGTCAGCCCAAGGCGCAACTTATGCGCCACGGTATTGCGCAGGGACACCCTGCGCATTGCATTTCCGCGTGCCATTTAGCCCTCAATCTCCGCCATTACCTGGTGAATGGCCTCCATCGTCGGATTGTGCAACTCGTTGACAAGCTTGCCGTCAGCAAGGAAAACCACTCGGTCCGCGTACGACGCTGCCTTCGCATCGTGCGTCACGATGACCACGGTTTGGTCATCCTTGTCCACTGCCGTGCGCAAAATATCGAGCACCTCGGCCGAAGAATTGGAGTCCAGGTTGCCGGTTGGCTCATCGCCGAAGATAATTTCCGGACGGGAAACCAGCGCGCGGGCACAGGCCACGCGCTGCTGCTGACCGCCTGATAGCTCAGCCGGCCGGTGCTCCAAGCGCTCTGCCAAGCCTAGACGGCGAGTTACCTCTTCGAACCACTGCTTATCGACGTCCTTACCCGCAATGTCGGTCGGCAACGTGATGTTTTCCGCGGCAGTCAGCGTAGGAACAAGGTTAAAGGACTGGAAAATAAAGCCCAGCCGATCACGGCGCAGCGCCGTAATGTCCTTGTCGTTAAGCGCCGACATATCGGTATCGCCGATAAACGCCGAACCGGAAGTCGCGGAATCCAAACCAGCCATAGTGTGCATTAGCGTCGACTTACCGGAGCCCGATGGGCCCATGATCGCAGTGAATTCGCTCTTGCCGAACTCAATGGAAACATGATCCAGGGCCACAACGGCTGTGTCATCGCTTCCGTATTGCTTGAACAAGTCAACGGCGCGAGCCGCAGCATCAGTCATGAAACAAATTCTCCTTGTAAATGGGAAATTACCTCTTATAGTTTAGCTACCATGAACGACGGCCAGCATCATCCCAGAGGAGGAAAACGGCACACTAAGGCATGGCGAGATCAATCATGGAGCCGTACTCCGGTTGCCATCAACCTAATCTGTTGCCGTTCCTCTTTTTGTTCTTTGTTGTTGTAGTGCGAGGTATTGTGCCCAGGTGTGGTTCCAGTGTGTTTGGTGTGTGGCTAGGGGCCCGGTGGGGTGGTCTAGTTGGTAGGTGCCGTCTCGGTGGAGCCAGGCGATGGTGCCGGTGATGTGGTCGAGGATGTAGTGGACGCGGCGGTCGGTTTTGATGTTGTGGTGGTGTTGGCAGAGGTTTACTAGGTTGTCTGGGCTGGTCGGTCCGCCTTGGTGGTATTCAATGCGGTGGTCTAGTTGGCATCGTGTGGCGGGGATGGTGCAGCCGGGCCAGCGGCAGGTGGCGTCTCTGCCTTGGGTGTAGGCGCGGATGTCAACATTTGGGGTGTAGGAGTCTACTTCGTCGGCGTTAAGCCGGCGGATGAAGGTGTTGTCTGTGGGGGCATGGTTGAGATTTATCCAACCTGCGCCGGGATGAAAGACGATATTGGTGTCTTCGTTGGTGGTGAAGGTGTTTATAGCGACGCTGGTATGGGTGTCTTCGAGGATGAGATCGATAAGGCCCTGCGCTGCGGTGGTGTGTGCCTTGTTGGTGTACACATCGATATGGCGGGCGATGATTGTGGCGGTAGCACTATCGCAGGTCAAAGATAGTGTAGTGGTGTTATCGGGGTTGTAGTTTATGCGGAGTGTGGGTTGCGGCTTTTCTTCTTTGTCTCCGGGGCGCAAGTGGGTGTCGATGAAGCCGCGGATGAAGCGGCGTAGTTCAGCATCAGTGGGGACTGTTTGATTCGGTGCGGTGGGCGTGAGGAAGTCTGCGAGTGCGGCGTCGATGGCTTCGAGGTCATCTAGGTTATTTTCCAGTCGGTGTAGTTCGCGGTCGATGATGCGCAATTTGGTCAGATCGAGGATCCAGTGGAGTCCTTGCACTTCGGTGACTAGAGGTAGTTGGCGCATGCGGAAGTGGGCGCGCAGGAAGCCTTGGAGTTTCGAGTAGGAGATACCAAGGTCTTTGGCGAGACTGGTCAGGTTTAAATCAACATCTTCGTCTAGTTGGGGGAGGATTGCGCGGTAGAGGAACCAGGAGGTTTTACGGGTATAGGTACCGGCTTGGCCGATGTGGTTTCCGGGTGCGTTGGTGGTGTAGAACGCTTCCGGCATATCATCTTCGTCTAGGGGATCAGTATCGGGGTGGTTGGAAATGAGGAGAGTATCGGGATAGTCGAGGGCAACATCAGGTTCGGGTGGGGATAATGTGGCAGTCACGAGGTGTACTCCAACAGGACGTAGGGGTTAGTATGTGTTTTCTAACGGATGCTCGCATACTATCCTAGGTGCCGGACATGTGGCCTTGATGGGGGTATTTATGTTCGAATAGATGCCCTAAAGCCGCAGGGGACCCCAGAGTCGACTCTCACTAGGCAACGGGGGTAAAAGGAAAGGTTGAGGGTTGGTTTCCGACTTCCCATTTTGGCGGATGTTGAAGCCATCGTTGTGCGGTTGGTGGGCTGGCCTAGAACGATGAGTGTAAACGCAAAAGGAAGCCGTAGGGGCAACACGTATGTGTGTTGTTCCTAGGCTTCCACCAGCCGGGAGGGCTGGTAAAACGCAAGGAAGAGGGCGGTGGTATACCGTCCTCTTCTTTGTTGTATTTTGTTGTGTTGTTGTTGTTTGGTGTCGGCGGTGACTTACTCTCCCACAACCTCCCGGTTGCAGTACCATCAGCGTGTGCAGGCTTAGCTTCCGGGTTCGGAATGGGACCGGGCGTTTCCCTGCAGCTATTGA